>LR026961.1:479903-658751 GCA_900498135.1 uncultured Desulfatiglans sp. | reverse complement strand
CTGTCGTAAATAGTGCTTCCCGGCTTTGTTGTGTCCCCGCTTGGCGAGCGTGGAAGGGGTGCGGGAACTCAGGTAGGTATAGTAATTTGTGGTGTGGAAAAGGAAGTGTTCTTCCTCGCCGTGGGAAAGCGTGCGGACCTTGGTGAAAAACCGGTCCATGATGCGGGTAAGCTCATGCTCACCGATACGATCCCAGTGGTTCCAGAAGTTTTGGGCGGTGAGGGCATCGAGGTTTACAGGACGGATCTGCTGAATATCGGTGGCGCCATACCATTCGGACATCCTGCGTTTGCTCATAGGGGCAATGGCGCGATTGATGACGGCATAAAGCATCAACTCCCCGGTGGAAGGCCCCTGCCTCCTCCTTTTTCCAGGGACGACCTCGTCGACAATGCCGGCGAGGTCCAAAGGCTTATCGATTTCAAGCAGGGCAAAAAGCGATCCGAACTCTTTGGAGGAAATCCGGCTGGGGAACCCACTCTCTTTGGCCATAAAGACGGAGAGGATTTTGTCGGCAGAGCCGAGGTACACCTGGTTGACAACGGTGGGTTTGCCATCGATACGTTGGGTCTCACGCACGTAGTAGTAGGCGTTGCCTTTCTTGATTTTCTTGTGGAGGTGCGCCATGGCACCCACTATGTAGAGTAGGGGCCTACATGTCAAGAGAAAATATCCTTGATGGTTATATATGCTGCATTTGAGAAGGCATTTTTTCAACATACAGTAGGGTCCTACAGATAAACGACGGCTAACATGCTGATATTACGGATAATCAGGCGGTTTCTGCTCGCTTATTTGTAAAGTCGAGTCAAACAGGACGACTGTTTACTCGACTCTCACGGATTCAGGAATAAATGAAAAGGATAGATGGGATACTATAGCCATATAGATAAAAAATCGGTTTAAGTAAAAGCGGGACATCGTCTACATGATATCTTGATAGGATTGACTTTTTCATCTTTTTATCATACGAAAAGATTTTATTAAAAATAGGGGTTTATAGTATAAGCGAATAAGAAACTTCACTTGTAAATAAACTCCAAAGCGCCAATATCAATAATTGCCATTGAATCACCATCACCATCAAAAATTCTCTCGTTTCCATCGAAATCATGATCAGATATTGCTGGAGCATCATTTGTTCCTGTATCAATGCAATCTGACTTTTGATCCAAATGAAAATCTCGATTTAAAGGATCGCTGAAGAGAGGATCAAAATTGAAATTATCACCAGAATTCGACCAAAAACCATTTATTATAGAATAATTATTGTTGTATCCATTGGCATTTAATATAAGTTCATTATACAATACGATATCTTCACTATCAATATTTCCCCAAATGACATTGTTGTAAACATCTAATCTACTGCAACCATTGATGAAAACTCCTTTGCCTAGTCCATTTGCAGAATTCATCGCGATTGAATTGTTTATCAATAAAACATCATCAGGTTCTCCCTGACCTGCAGAACTATAGACATATAAACCCCCAGCCAATTTCTCTGCATGGTTTCCGCTGATAATATTATTTCTAATAACAATATTGTCTTTAACATTATTTTTTGGTGATGAACGAATGCATACACCTCCGCCGGTGCTATTAGACGTATTATCACAAATCAGATTATCACTCAATTCAATATAGTTTTTTTCTGTTGGCGGCGCATAATAATCCGATAAATGTAGACTCATGCCGCCACCATCTCCTGCACTTCTATTATCATTGATTTCGTTTCCTATAATTTTGATATCTCCCGTAGCATTCGCAAAGCCCCTCACTATATACAGACCCCCAGCGGCCCCTGCTCCCATGCATAGATTGTTATTAATCTGATTAGCGTAAACTTCAATTTCAGTTTCTGCCAACGGCATTGCTTGATCTGAATATGGTGTTAAAATAATCGATAAGCCTTCACCGATATTGCTTGTTATAATGTTTTCTGCAAAACTCATTCTGTTGCTAATCGAAGTTGATGGATGCATATTTACATCGACAACACCTAATGCTTGCCGTTCTATGAAATTCTCATTTATCGTGTTGTGCCTAAAGAGAATGTTTGATGAAGCATTGCCGCAGGGGAAGCTATCAATTCTAACCGCTGCACCGCGGTCCTCTGCTGCGTTCGACGAAATGACATTATTCAAAAAAGTTATGTCAGCGTTGGAGTTGCCTGCAGGATAGGAAGAGATCAAGACGCCACCCCCCTTCATGTAGGTTTCGTTTCCGCTAATGACATTATTTTCAAAGTATAATTGTCCTACGCCATCAGAAGCTGTAGCCGAAACAATGTATACCCCACCTCCCCCTGCGCCACCAAAATTCTCTGAAATTGTGTTTCCTGTAAAGTGTATATCTCCAATATTGCCCCAAGACGCACCGGCGATAATCCCTCCACCATAACTAGCGTTAGCCACATTTCGCGTAATCTGATTATTAGCGAAAACGATATTTCCTCCCCTCAGGCCTGATTCAGAGAGACTTGTTGCGCTTATTCCGCCATTCCCATTTCCAGAAATGATATTGTTTTTGAAAAGAATACCTCCTGAGATGCCAGTGACTGAACGTGATTCAATTACGACTCCCCTGCCACTGTTATCTAAGACAGTGTTTTTTGCGAAGCGTATATTTGGGGCATTTCCGTCGATCTTTGTGTAGATAGACACACCTGAAGATTTATTTTTGGTAAAATCGTTTTGAATACACAAAATTGCTGCAGGCTGTTCGCAGACGATCTTGACACCCGTCTCAATGCTTTCAGTGACGGTATTTCCGATAAATGCAATTCTCTGAATAATGTCCGAATCGCCAATGGATGTTATTTTTACTCCATTTGCTCCACCTGATATCGATAATCCCGCGATGATTATACTCCGTGGTCCTTTGATAGAAATTTTCAGTGTTTCAGCCTCAGTAGACGCAACTAGCTGTGGCAATTCGCCTCTGGCGCTTTCACCTATTATCACAAGATTTTTATGTTCGGTAAATTCTCCTTGATAAACAAAATTACCATAGTAAGTACCGGATTTTATTCTGATTACACTATTTGCATTGGTTCGTGCGCATTCCGTAAGTGCATCCTGTAATTCATTTGATGTTGCAACAATATAATTTCCACCAAAGCAGTGCTTATTTGAAAAGAAAACAGAAATTAGTGTTAAAATAACTGTTGCAATACAAATACTGAGCCATTCCGATTTGTTGTATATCCGCATTAAAGGCACCTCTAATTCAATTAGATTTAATTATTATAAAATCAAATCAAAAATAAAGAAAGCACATGCGGCTGCATGTTCTATTGATCAGGTGCTATATTCACTAAAAAAGGCTGTTTTGAATAGAAGTCTAAGCAAATTGTATTTGGATTTGATTTGGGAAATTTGTGCCTATGATTGTAGCCTGGAAAATATAGCAGATGATCAGTGAAACTGATATATAAAATGCAGAAGGAGCTGTTCCGTGATATGGATAAATAGTTTCACATTTCACCTTCCAAGTGATCTTTTGATAGGTGAAACCGTAGCAGATTGACAGAATAAAATCAATATATTATATTGCTATGTGCGTTAATTTTATAAGTAATTCGCTTACGGATTCAGGTTTGGGGTGCATTCTGTCTGGATTCTGATTTTCAGAATATCGGCGAAGAGTTAGGTAAGATCAACGGTCTCATGGTAAGTAGCTCTGCTTGCCCTTCACCAAGGCAAGGCCTTTCTGAATCCCGCTTTCCCTCACACAGTCTTCCACCTGCGGCGTTATGTTGATGAAGGCACGCCGCGTGGGCACCTCGAACCACAATTCCTTGCGAAAATGCTTCATTTTGTGATGCTCCTCCGGGTGTTCGCCCTGGTGACAGGTTCGTGCATGCTGCCAATGAATGCGAAGGCCAGGGCGGCGCGATTTATGGGTCGATGACGTGCACCGGATCAGTCCCCGGCGGGGATGCCCGATTCGCAGGGGACGCCCGTTTGACACAGGCCGCAGGCATAGCCTTCCAGGCCATATCGGCTCTTGACATATTCCCTTGCGGCTCCGCCGACGTACGCGGCGCACTTGCGCTTGTCCTTCCCCCTGGGGGTGATGGCCCCGACCGGGCAGCGGGGGATGCATTTGCCGCAGGTCCCCAGGCTGAAAAAGAGGCAGTAGGCCCGATGGTCGGTGTAAGGCCTTTGCGTGGGCGGAACCTGGACGCGGGCCACCACCGATCCCGTGCGCATGGCCTTTCCGGCCGGAGTGATCAGCCCGTCGCATAGGCCGAAGGTCCCCAGCCCGGCCGCAAAGGCTGCATGGCGTTCGGACCAGGTGGAGGCGAAGTCGTAGCGCGGGGATATCCGCCAGCTGAACTGAGGGCTGAGCACAGGGGCGACGGCCTGGATGCCCTTGGACGCAAGGTTTTCCACGACATGCCGGCGGAGCTTTTCGTTGACGATCTCGCCGAAGATGCGCCCTCTGGCCCACCGCTCCGAGGGGTAGGTCTTTTCCCGGCTGTTTTCTGCTTTCGTGAGCGCGTTTTGGGGGAGGATCCAGCTGATGACGCTGATCTCTTCAGGGCGGACATGAGGGTCGTCGAAGGTGAGCGCGAAGATCTCCCAGGAGGTCAGATGGAAAGGGCCGACGTGCTCTTTGAAGGCCTCGAACAACGGGTCGTCGCCCCTTGCGAAGCCTATCAGAGGCGAGGCGAAGGCCTTTTCGTTCGCGGCGTTCTGGAGGGTGTTTTCAGGCGAGTGGTCGATGAAATCCGTAATTAGATCCTCGATCCATCGGGCTTGCTCCGTCTGGCTCATGGCGGCTCGGGCCTCCGTTTGTCAGGGGTTAGGAAAAAGGCGATCTTGAAGTACCATCACCCGATTGGATTGTCGGACAGAATGGCCGGTGCTCAATGGGCAGAAGGCCGTCAGCCGTTGGCGATCAGCGAAAAGGCAACCGGCAGGCCGCTTCAGGTCTCCAGATGGGACGGCCCGGCGGGAGAAGCCCGGTTTCCGGGTCTCCCCCGTTGCTGTAGTAACCCGTTGAACGACCCGGACGAGCAACGGTACCTCCTGCTGTCAAAATACCGCAATTTCATGCGCTCTGAAAGATAAATACGGATGGCTGGCAGCCTCTGACAGGCCTTGCGGACCCGGGGGGTCTAGGGGGTGTCAGGACGCCGAACGTGTTTCGCAGGATGGGTTTCCGAATAGAAAGCGGTTTTTTGTGATCGGGAGGGGGCAACGGCCGCCCGGGGGGAACCCGGGCGGCCGAACAGAGGGTCTGCGGCGGTTCACATGGAGCGGGCTTCAGCAGACCCCGGCCTCGGCCTTTCTGGGCTTGCGCTCCCAGTCCTCGATTTCGGTTCCTTCGGGAACTTCTTCCCAGCCGCTGATCATGGCCCTCGTGTGGGCGAAAAGGGTGTGCCCTGTCGTGATCATGTACAGATGGACGACGAGGAAGGAGAGGATGGCAAAGGCTCCGGCCAGGTGGATGGCGGCGACCACCGTCAGGGACAGGCCGCTCAACCCCCACCCTGCCCAGGAGTTGTAGCCCCAGTAGACGAGGCCGGTCGCCATCTGGACCGGGAGCAGCAGGGCCGCGAGGGAAAGGTACACGAGCCGCTGAAGCGGGTTGTGTTTGGCGTCTCTTTTCTTGGGGACCGGGTGCGATTCGCCGCGGAAGATCCCGTAGCTGTAATAGCGGATGACCAGGAGCATCTTCTTCGTGGTGGGGATATACTGACGCCACTCACCGGTGGTGAAAAGCCAGAAGATGAAAAACGCAAAGGCGATCAACCACGCGATCCCCGCTGTATTGTGGATTTCTGAGGCCACTTTGAATCCGAACAGGCTGAAGAGGCCGTTGATCTCGAACCCCGTGACCAGCAGCAAGAGGATCAGGATCGTTTGCAGCCAGTGCCAGAAGCGTTCGTAGCGTGTGTAAAGATAAATGTTGGTCAAGCGGGATTCCATGTCTATTTCTCCTTTCGGCCGCCGGCGACCATTCTGCCGATTCCGTGAACGAATACGCCCAGCAGGGAGCCGAGGACGACGGCCCAGCCGAGGAAATGAACCACCGGGTTGCGGTCGCGCCCCGGCATGTAGAAGCCGGCCAGGTTCTGCAGCCGCCCCTCCTTGCTGTGGCATTCGATGCACTGCAGGGATTGGTCTTTCGGCGCAACCATGTGGGTGATCGGAAACACATAGGAGGTTTCGACGAAGTCGAATTCACCGCTGAAGGGGATCCCGGCGGTCTGCATGCCGATTTCGATCGATCGGCGCCAATCCCAGTCGGCCCAGTAGGCCCCTGAGCCGGGGGGACCGAAGAGTTTGGGGATGACCACCGTCTTGTTGATCTTGTCATAGGGCTGTTTCCCCCGATGGACCTTGAAGGGGAAGATCCGCGACATGGGATCGTCGGGGCTGCCGAGGGGTGTGTTCACCGCCACGGTCCGGGACGGATCGACGACATCCTGGGCCGTCAGGGTCTGGATCGCCCCGTTGAACCAGAAGTATTCAGGAACGACATCCTTTTCCCACACAAAACTGCCCTTCAGGGAGTCATAGGAAGGTTTGCCGTGCGGCCCTTTCTCGGCGAAGGGCTTGCCCTCTTTCTTCTGGCCGGCGGTCGACCAGTCCCACCACATCTTGGTCGCCAATTCCCGTGCAAAGGTCGGGATGTGGCAGCTCTGGCAGGCCACCTTGTCGGTATGGTCGTTGGCCTTGACACCCGGCTTGTGCGGGGTGCTGGTGTGGCAGGATTCGCACATGATCTTGGCGGCGAGGTCGTCTTCGACGAGGCTCTTCCGGTGGCCGGCCGCCGGGTTCGAATAAATCCTCCCAGCGATTCGGTGCAGTTCGGTGGTGTGGCAACGGACGCAGTCGAAATCTTGCCCGTCCGTCCCCATGTGTACATCAAGGGCCTTGTTCGGCATCATCATGGATGAATCCAGGTCCCCATGCTTGACGGCATCCCCGCCGCCGCCGAAAAAGTGACAGGTGCCACAGTTCTTGCGGGTAGGGCGGGCGACGCTCTGGGCGACCTTGTTCCAGTCCGGCGGTTCGTAGAGTTTGCCATTCGCTTTGAAGACCGTGGGCTTGTCGACCGGGTGGCCGGCACCTGTGGGGAATTTCTTGTAGGTGCCTGTCTGTTCGTGACAGACGAGGCAGTCGACGGCGTATTCATCCTTGAAGTTGAAGGATTCGTCTTTCCAGCCATACCCTGCATGGCACGAGGTGCACCGTGGCCAGTTGGACTGCGCGTTGATGCAGAAGTTGTTCAAGGTGATGCCCGCCTTGCCGATCCGCTCCTCCGGCGGCCGGCTCGGGTCCAGCCATGTCCAGTGGATGGTCTTGTGGAACTGGCCGGCCGCCAGTTCGTGGCAGGAGAGGCAGGCCTTGGTGACCTCCGGCCCCGATTGAAAGGTCTGCTGGAGCGGCTCATGCCTGGAATGGTCGGCCGTGATCCAGACCGTCCGCTCCTTGGTCGCCTGCTGGGCCATCGTGCGTCCAGGCGCCTGATTTTCATCCACGACCCTGACCTGCGCCAGGGCCCAAACCGGTGCAATGAGCGCCGCAGCGAAAAGCGGCAACCAAAACCGACGCATCCGTGCCATAGTCCACCTCATCGTTTCCTCCCGTTTCCCCTTCATCTCACTGTTCTGCGAAGACCTGCGGGATGCGATGGAGTTCCCGCACGCTCTGGTGCCTTTTCGAGGATGGACGTTTTGTCGGCTGGTGCCATCCTTTGGAGACTACAGAGCAATACCGATGCCAAGCCAGAGGGTGGAGGCATCGGCTGTATAAATATTTGAAATAAAAGCGAGTAAAAGCCGTTGCCCGGTTGTCGAAGTTCAGGTATATTAACTTTTATTAACAATTTAGCATTAACAGTGTTTCCGCTGTTAATGATTTTCAGGAAGCAGCCTGGATGAACAAGGGAGCCTATGTCGGGTGGCCTGGTTTGGCGCAGGCCTGTTGCTTGCCCCGCGCTACCGGTTCCGCCTTTCAGGGATATCATTGCATCCCGATGACAAGCGGGGTTTAGGCTTGAAGGGGTGCGCGAGCGAGATTCGAGGTGTGAGGAGGACGGACCGATGAGAATTGCCGATTACTGGGAGACCATCGTCAACACCCTGCGGGATGGCCTGCTGGTGGTGGATCCGGGAGGGAAGATTCTCTATCTGAATCCGGCGGCCGAAAAGATGACCGGTTATGGGGCCGAGGAACTGGCGGGGGCATCCTGCCGCACCCTCAACTGCACGGGATGCAAGATCTTCGGACGGGGGACGGGAGAAGCCTGGTGCAGCCTTTATTCGTCAGGGGATGTCAAGGCCAAACGCTGCTTGATCACGAGTAAGCAGGGGCGGTCCGTGCACATCGTGAAGGACGCGACGGTCTTGCGCAATGCGGAGGGCGAGATCCTCGGGGCGATCGAGATCCTGTCCGATCTGTCTGAAGTGGTTCGGGTGCAGCAGGAGATCGGCGCCCTGCGCAGGACGTTTCAGCTCGAAGACGGCTACTACGGGTTGGTCGGTGAATCGCCTGTCATGCAGCGGCTCTACGACCTGATCGACAACGTGGCCCAGACGGAGGTCCCTGTCATGATTCAGGGCCGGAGTGGAACGGGCAAGGAACTGGTGGCGAGGGCCATCCACCATGCCGGCCCCCGCCGCGAGAAGCCGTTCATCAAGGTCAACTGCGCCGCGTTGAACCCGAATCTCCTGGAAAGCGAGCTTTTCGGCCACGTCAAGGGGGCTTATACCGGTGCCGATCGCTACCGCATCGGCCGCTTCGAGGCGGCCCACGAGGGGACGCTTTTCCTGGATGAAATCGGGGACATCCCCCCTGGGGTCCAGGTGAAGCTCTTGAGGGTTTTGGAGGAAAAGGAGATCGAACGTGTGGGGGACCATCGGTCCATCCCCGTGGATGTTCGGATTATTACCGCCACCCATAAGGACCTCGAAAGATTGACCGCCGAAAATGCATTCCGGGAAGATCTCTTTTTTCGAATCAACGTGTTTCCGGTGTATTGCCCCTCGCTGGCCGAGCGTCGAGAAGACATCCCGTTGCTGGTGCAGCACTTCATCCGCCAGCAGACCACCAAGACCGGAAAATCCATCAACGGCCTGCTTCCTGAGGCGATCGAGGCCCTGACAGCCTATGCGTGGCCGGGCAATGTCCGCGAACTCAGAAACACCATCGAATACGCCTTTGTCCTCTGCAAAGAGGAGATGCTCGGATTGGAGCATCTGCCGGCAAAGATCACCGGCGCACCTGGCAGGATGCCCCGAAAGGACCTGGATGCCGTGGCAACGCTCGAGCGGGATGCCCTCATTCAGGCCCTGCAGGAGGCCGGGGGGAACCAGTCGAGGGCCGCACACATCCTGGGTGTGAGCCGGGTGACCGTCTGGAAGCGAATGAAGCGCTACGGAATCGACCCGCGACGGAAGTGAGGCGATATCCCCCAAGGGATCCTCGTGGATCTGCCGCGCGCCGCTGAGCGGGGAGAGGCCCGGCTGCAGCCGGTGGAGTGCGACTGAAAGCCGGGAGCGTTGCACCAAAGGCCGCTTTTGGAACACCCGGAAGAGGCGGGTTTCGAGCTCCCGGGCAGCGGATTCGTCGCGCTCGATAGGGCGTAGAAATAAATGTGGGCCCTGAGGATGCACGCAGACTGCCCGTTATTGGTTGGAGCGGCTGGTGCCGGATGGTATCATCTGGTCCGCGCTCCTTTTTTGGGAAAACTTATAGCCTGCTGGAGTGCATCCTGTCGCTTGTGCGGCAGGTCCGGCTGAGAACAGACCCGTCCGCGGGGCTGAGATGGATGGACAGGGGTACAAGGCTGCGAACGTTCGTAGAGCGAGGTCGACCGGTCCGTTTGCCAGGGCGAGATTCGGAGGTGGGGTATGGGATTGATTGCGGATCTTTTCGGCAGGGAGGATGCGTGCACGCTCCTCGTCAACCTGGATGGGCGCATAGCCGAGAAGTACAACTGGTACAAGGAATTTCTGGTCCAGAACCGCGAGGCGCTGAACATCATCTCCGAACTGGAACTGCTCCAGGAGGACAGCCAGGGCTTTGCGCTGAGCGCCGTCGAGCGCAGTTACGACCGCCTCTTCGAGGCCACGGAAAAGCTGGTCCAGGCCCTCGACGCGCTTTCAGGCGGACGCCACAAAGGGTTGGTGCGGATCTGCGGAGAGGTCGACGAGGCCATCCGGCCGCTCTTCGAAGTTTCGCCGGGGCGGATTTCCGGGGATCTGGTGCTCCCGTTCGAGGATCTCACCGAGGACATGACCTCCGTTGCCGGTTCCAAGGCGACCAACCTTGCCGTGATCGGCAACGTTCTGGGGCTTCCGGTGCCGGCGGGCTTTGTCGTCACCGCAGAGGCCTTCCGGCTGTTTCTCGAGCGCAACGACCTGAACGGACCGATCGACGAGATGCTCGGGGCGCTGACCCCGGAGGGGGGCGAGTCGCTCGATCCGGTCGCCGCATCGATTCAGGAAAAGATCCTACGGGCCGGTCTTCCTCCGGAGCTCGAAAAGGCCTTGTATCAGGCCTACGAGGCGCTGGAGGGCAAGACCCGTGAAGGGGTCCGCGTGGCCATGCGCTCCACCGCTGTAGGCGAAGACACGGAGGCGTCCTTCGCCGGACAGTACAAGACCGTGCTCAACGTCGGCCGGGCGCAGATGGTCGAGGCCTACAAGACGGTGCTCGCCAGCAAGTACTCCCCCCGCGCCATCCGGTACCGGATGCGGTCCGGTCTGGACGACCACGCGACGCCGATGTGTGTGGCGGCGGTGACGATGATCGGGGCGCGTGCGAGCGGCGTCGTCTACTCGGCGGATCCTTCCGGATCTACCAGGGAGGGGCCTTCCGAGGTTATGGTTACAGCGACGTGGGGGCTTGGTGAACTTCTGGTCTCGGGCGAATCCTCCCCGGATACCTTCTACGTGGACCGTGAAACGGGGGAGATCACGAGGCGTGCAATCAGTCCCAAGCCCTACCGAATGGTGGCGGCGGAGGGAGGGGGGACGCGCCTCGAGGAGTTGACGGGGCGGGACCGCGAGGAGCCGTCGCTGGATGATGCGTCGGTCCGGGCACTGGCGCAGTGGGGGCTGCAGCTCGAACGGCACTTCGGCGCACCGCAGGACATGGAATGGTGCAGGGACCCGAACGGCCGGCTTTTCATCCTCCAGTCGCGTCCGCTGGGCATCACGCAGTCCCGCCCGCAGGAGATGTCCGGGGCGGATGCCTTCGAAGGACACGCTGTTCTCTTTTCGGGAGGGAGCCGCGCCTCCGGCGGGGCGGCATCCGGCAGGGTCCTGCACGCATCGGGGATAAAGGGAGGCTCCGTCCCCAGGGACGCCATCCTGGTGGTCAAGGCCGCTTCCCCCGAATACGCCCGTTTCGTGGGTTCCTTACGGGGCATCATCACGGATCTGGGGAGCGTGGCGAGCCACCTGGCCTCCGTCGCGCGGGAGTTCGGGGTTCCGATGGTCGTGCAGGCGGGCGACGCCACCGGCGTGTTGAAGGAGGGGGAGGAGGTCACCCTGGTGGCGGACAGCGCGACCGTCTACAAAGGAGTGGTCGCCGGACTCGAGGCCCCTGTTTCGCCGCCGGGGGAAGGGGTTTTCCAAAGCCCCGTCCGGCGGAAGATGAACGAGATCATGGCCCGGGTCTCTCCGCTGAACCTCACGGACCCAAAGTCGGCTTCCTTCTCGCCCGAGAATTGCGAGACGATTCATGATATTATCCGGTACAGCCATGAGACCGTGGTGAAGGAGATGTTCGGGCTTTCGCAGGAGGCGGGCGAGGAGGGGGTCCGTTCGGTCAGGATGACCGCCAATATCCCCGTGGCCCTGTATTTCGTGGATCTCGGCGCCGGGCTCGAGAAGAGCCTCACTACCTGCGACGACATTACGCCGGATGCGATCGCATCCCCGCCCATGAAGGCCCTCTGGCGCGGCCTTTCTCACCCCGGCATCAGCTGGTCCGGGGCCGTCGGCCTGAGCGCCAGGAACGTCATGGCGCTCATGACCTCCGGGTCGCCGCCGCAGATGGCGAGCTACGTCGTCCTTTCCGACGAGTACGTGAACCTGAGCTTCAAGTTCGGGTACCACTACGCGAATCTGGATATCTTTCATTCCGACGAGCCCGACAACAACTACATCTCGCTTCAGTTCGGCGGGGGCGCCGGCTCCTGGTTCGGCCGCTCCATGCGGATCCACTTCCTTTCGGAGGTGCTCGAGCAACTGGGCTTCACCCTGAACATCTCGGGAGACCTGTTGGAGGCGGTCCTCAAGGGATATGACCGGGATTCGATGGAGGAGGCGCTGGATCAGGTGGGTCGACTGCTGGCCGTCACCCGGCTCCTGGACCTGGCGATACAGGGCAGGGACCAGGTGGAACCCATGGTGAAGGCCTTTCTTGCAGGCGACTACAACCTGTTGGGCGACTCCAGGGCGGCGCTCGAGGGTTTTTACACCCTGGTCGGAGAGTGGCGAGCCGGGGAGCGCGGAGGGCGCCAAGGCTGGCTCCAGGAAGGCTCAGGTTCGGGAGAGGGGCTTTCCTGCACCTTCAAGAACATCATGGGGAAGATGGCCGGGGATCGATACCAGCGGTTTTTGGACAGCATTCAGGCCTACCACTATTTTCCCCTGGCGGTATTGAAGGAAAGCCACGTCACCAACGCCACGGTCGAGGCGACCCTGAGCCTCGAGGGCGGATGCATCGACAGGACAGGCGGCCTGGTTTTCGGCTTCCGGAACTTCAACCACTATTTCGTTTTCGCCCTGGACGCCCTGGCGGGGAGCGCCGTGGTCTTCGAGTTCGTGAAGGGCAAGCGGGTCAGCCGCACGGAGGCGAAACGGGAGGTGGAATCGGGCCGGGGCTACCGCCTGTCGGTCCGGGTGCAAGCATCCTCCGTCGAGTGCTCTGTGGATGGAGAGCCCGTGCTGATCTTCGAGGCCAGGAAGCCCGTCGAGGGCTATGTCGGCCTCTGGACCAAGGCCGACAGCCGGGTCTACTTCGAAGACCTGGTCGTCAAAGAAACATCCGCCGCAGCGGTCAAGACCAGGGAAACTGCAGGGTGACGCGTTCACCGGATGGGACGATGGATCGCGGGGGAAGGAGGTCGATCAGGACCTCGGGGCGATCTTCTCCTTCCGGGCTGCTGACGGTGAGGGTGAACCCGTCCGGGAGGCGGTGCCCGGTGCGCTCCCAGAAGCGCGAGAACGCGGTCTTGAGATCGTTTTCGAGGGTGGCCGGGGCGGGCCGCCCATGGGGGAAATGGTCTTTGCACCACAAGACAACCTGGGTGATCCGGGAGACGAAGAGCTGGTAGGCGAGCGAGGTGCCTGCGGCCGTCGTCTCGGCCGGGGTAAAGACCACGTCCTGGTTTCGTGCGGCCATAAGAGGCAGGATGCCGGTGCGGATGAATTGTGCAAGCCGCTCCTCGCTCAGAGGCATTTCCGTGGGGATCTGCCGTCCTTGCGCGATGGCATGAAGAGGCTGATCCTCCAACCGGATGCGCTGCCATTGGGTGAAGGCGGTGGGCCACCCCGTCCGGTGCAGGCTCTGCACCAGGAGCGAGGCAAGCCCCCAGACCGGCGCGATCCAGGGGGGCGTCTTCTCTTCGAATGCGGCTGTGCGGGGCGGGTTTTCCGGGCCGTATGGAAACCTGGCGGGCAGGCGGTTGCAGGTGAGGGCCAGCCAGCGCGCCTTCGATTCCTGCTGGAACCGGCGCCACTTGGCGAATTCCGGGCCCTCGGCGGTGTGCGGCAGATAGGCGAGCCGGTCGAGTTCACCCCAATCCTCGAGATGCAGAAAGCGCGGCCCGATCCAGCAGACCGCAGGGGAAAGGAGGGTCTCGGCGAGTGCCGCGGTCCGTTCGAGGCGCTCGATGCCGGACGGGGAGCTGTCGCAGGGGAGGTCCAGGAGGATCACCGAAGGCGGCGAGGCGATCAGGTGATCGAGCGCGAGTTCGATGGTTTCGGCGAGCGTCTCCGCCGCGGCCGGGAGCAGGCTGATCTCGACCGTGCCGTCCGCCGCCCCCTGACCCAGCAGGAGCTTGAGTCCGCGCCAGGATCCTTCGAGGGCCTGATGGGATGGATCGGTGAAGATGCGCTGAAGGGTCCGGGAAAGCAGGTCGTCCAATACGGCGGTGATCGACCGGGCGGAGGTATCCGGCGCCCCGCTCCCTCCGGGCAGGGCGACCATCTCGAGGATCTTGTCGATTCCGCCGGTGGACGAACCGCGCGGCTCCGAAATCGGGGCATCGGGGCAGTGGATGGGCGGCAGATGAGACCGCGCAGCCAGGGCGCTGCAGATCGACTGGTTGTCGACGCCCTGACGGCTGGACTCCGCGGCGAAGGCCTTCGCCTCGACGAGGGCCTTCAGGAAGGGATCGGTCTGGATCAGGGTATCGGGGTGGAACGATTTGAGGTGTTGCCAGGCAAGATCCAGACCGCCTGCCGGGCAGAGTTCCTTCGGCAGGGGGATGTACAAAGCCGGCTTCAGCTGCGCCAGCACCCGGTCCAGGTCGGACGGGTCGACGGTGATCGGGGCGTCGCGCCAGACGGCTTCCCCGGTGCCTCGAAAAGGGGCGATGGCGAGGATCTTGAACGGAAGGGATGGGATCTGCATACCGCCTCCTGATCATTCAGGGTTGCGGAGGGTCAGCGGCTCCAGAACTTTTTCAGGATGGAGCGCGGGCCCTTGCCGGATTTATCCGGCGGCTCGGAAGGGGCGCTGCCGGGGCTTTCCGCTGAGGAACGCTGAGGCTCCTGGGAGACCGGGGCCTCGAACTCGGCCAGTCGTCCTTCGCCCAGAAAGCGGAATGCCGGACCCTGGGGGGTCAGGCGCAGGGTGCAGTTCGGTTCCAGGGCCGCTTGCGGGTGGACCGGCTGCCCGTTTACGGAGAGGGTGCCGCGGCCGGTGAGGTCTTTGACCCAGTAGCGGTCTGCATGGTGGAAGAACAGCGCGTGCTCTTCCAGGATCCCGGGAAGGGGCAGGATGAGGTCGCAGCGCGGACCGCTTCCGAGGAGGACCGGCAGTTCGTTGAATGTCCGCAGGGTTGGGCCGTACAAGATCGTCAGGGGCGCGCGCACGCGCTGCACCGGGATGTCGCCCGAAGGAGGAGCCGGATGGGGCTGCGGGGGTGCTACGGGTGGAGAAGGCTCACTCGGCTGAAAGGGTGCACCGGTGCCTGCGGATGGCGGGCCGGCGGCCTCCGGTGGCGCCTCCCGCTCGGGAAGGCCCGGGCCGCGATGGTATGGGCCGGTGGGGGCTGCCCCCGGGACCTGACCGGCTTCCGGTCGCCCGGGAAACACGTCCGGTCCGGAGACATCGGCATGGGGCGTCGATCCTTCAGGCCTCACAGGGGGGATGAAGGGCTCCACGGGTCTTTGGGGCGGAACCGCCGCAGCGCCGGTTCCCACAAGGCTGCCCGTTTCAGGCTGCGCGTCGGCGATGCGGGTCAGAAAACTCACCTTGGGTCCGCCTTCGGCGAAGAGCAGAACGTCCCCGTCCTTCAGATAAGCCTCCTTGACCCGTTTGCCGTTGACGAACGTGCCGTTGGTGCTGTGATCGATCAGCTTGAAGCGGTTCCCTTCGCGGAGGATTTCAGCATGTCTGCGGGATACGATCAGGAGGTCTTTCGGGAAGGACACCTGGCAGTCGGGGCTGCGCCCGAATAGGATGGCCGGGTCGGCGAGTTCCTGGATCTCGCCTTTGCGCGGCCCCTGGATGTGGACCAGTTGAACGGTGATAAGCGGCGGTTTCTGCATGGGCTCACCCGGACCTCGCATGTCTGGAGCGCTGAAAAGCGGCCTGTCGCGGGATCGGCAAACGACGGAATCCCCTGGATCCCCGAGTGGACCAAGGCCGCCAGCAGGGTAAAACCGAACAGGCAAGAGGTCCCCTGCTGCGCTGATCTTCACTCTGCAAACAAAGGGCGGTGTTTTAATTATATGTTGGAAAACCCCCTCGTTGTCAAGCGGCAAGCGTTGCCGGTAGCGGGTAATTTTCAGAAATGATTGTTCTTTTCCAGGATTTCGGGTAGAGTCGAAGAAGAGCTGATTTATGTCGTGTCCGGGTGGTTGGCGCTTTGGGTGATCGTTGTCTGCAGCGGACGAATGGTCGCCGCAGACGCCCGCCGCGCGGAGGAAAACCTTCCCGCCGGATGTTCACGTGCACCCGATGCCTGCGCTGCAAGGAGGGGAAGACCGATGAGCAGGATGGCATGGGCCGGCAAGTCGGATATCGGCCTGAAACGCCGGAACAACGAGGACACCTTCCTGATCTCCACAGAACTCGGCTTTTGCCTCGTGGCCGATGGCATCGGGGGCGCCGCGGCCGGCGAAGTCGCCAGCCGGACCTTTGCTGAAACAGCCGGTGAGATCTTCCAGAGCGCACAACCCCTCTCCGAAAAAGATGTCATTCAAACCGTCCGGGAGACCTTCAAGGCTGCCAACGAACGGGTGCGCGAGCACATCCGTTGGAACCCCGCCCATCTCGGCATGGGGTGCACCGCCGAACTCCTTGCCTTCCACCCGGACGGGTTCGTCCTGGGGCACCTGGGGGACAGCCGGACCTACCGCCTCAGGGATGCTCAGTTCACGAGACTGACGAGCGATCACACCCTCGTGCAGGCGCAGCTGGAGCAGGGGCTTATCACCCCCGAGGCCGCGCGCACCCACCCGATGCGTCATGTGATCCTGCGTGCAGTGAGCGGGGAGGAGGCCGTGGAACTCGACCTGATTCGAGGCAAAATCCTGCCGGGGGATGGTTTCCTGCTATGTTCGGACGGGTTGACCGACATGGTGGATGATGCCCGCATCCACGAGATCCTGGCCGCAGGGGGCTCTGTACAGGCCAGGGTTGACCGGCTGGTCGAGGAGGCGCTCGCGGCGGGGGGGAGGGACAACGTCACGGTGGTCTTCTGCGAGGTGGTGGGATGAACCCGGGCCGCAGGGCTTCGGCAGCGCCATCGGCCGGGACGGTGAAGGCCGCACGGCTGCCGACCTTTGGAGCCGATGCCCGCACGCTCAGGACTCTTTTGGCGTTTGGCCTGTTTTTCCTGGAGGTGTTTTTCCCCGGGCTGACGCCACGGGATCTGCGTGCGGAGGATGGGTGGCAGTCATACGCCTTGCCGATGGCGGAACTCGAAGCGGTCGTGACAGGATGGCTCGAGCGTTCGGGCTTCGAGGTCGGGGGGGCGACCCTCGCCATGGGGTACCGTCGCCTGGATGCCCGGAAGGGGGAGGAGGCATGGGAGGTCCGGCTGCGCCCGCAGTCCCCCCTGGGTTCGCAGTTGCTGGCGGTTTTCACCCGGGGAGGTGATCCCGATCCGGCTCGGGCCGCGGCCCTCGACCGCTTCGTCACGGACTATCTGGGCGGTTCAACAGGACCGGCGGCAGGGGTTTCCAACAGGGATATTCCTGCTGCAGTGCTTTCGAGGATCGAATCCGTGGTGTGCATCCGGGTCGGGGAGGGGGCTGCGGAGAGCCAGATCTCGGGCGTGGTGCTCAATCGCGGAGGTCTGATCCTGTGCGTCGCGCACGCCCTGGGGCGGGGCGATGGCGTTCAGGTGGTTTTCCACGATGGAAGGGTTTTGCAGGGGCTTCCGGTCAGGCTGGAACCGCATCGGGATCTCAGCCTCGTCCGGGTCGCGGGGAAGGCACCGCCGGGGGTGTCACCGCGCGAGGGGCGCCGCCTCGTGGGGATGGGCGAGCGGGTCTATTCCATCGGATGCCCCCTCAGACTCGGCGGGACGGTCTTTCAAGGAACGGTCAACGGCCCGCCGCGAAAGGTCGACGGTCAGCCCCTCTGGGTGGTCCGCATGGAGATTTATCCGGGCAGCAGCGGCAGCCCGGTCTTCGACGTCCAGGGCCACCTGGTCGGCATGGTCAAAGGCCGCTACCGGGGAACCGATTCGGTCGGTTTCCTGATTCCGCTCGAAACCATCCTTGCCTTTCTGAACGAGGGTTGAGCCGCATGCGATACGGGCGCTTCGAGGTCCAGCGGGAGTTGGGGCGGGGTTCGATGGGGGTGGTTTACCTGGCCTATGATCCCGATCTCGATCGGCTGGTGGCCGTGAAGGTCCTGCGCGAGGACCGGCTGGTCAGCGAGGATTTCGTGGAGCGCTTCCTCCGTGAGGCCCGGGCCATGGGGCGGCTGTCGCCGCATCCCCATATCGTGACGGTCTTCGATGTGGGGCGGGACCACGGCACGGTCTATATCGCGATGGAGTACCTCGAGGGCGAGGCCCTGAGCGATCTGATGCGCCGGCGCCGCTTCTCTCTGGACGAGATCGTGGACCTGGGGGTCCAGGTGGCCGAGACGCTCGATTATGCCCATCGCAAGGGAATCGTCCACCGGGACATCAAACCCTCCAACATCATCGTCATGCCGGGGGGGGGCGTCAAGATCACCGATTTCGGCATCGCCCACATCGAAGACCCTTCCATTCAGTATCGGACCCAGGCAGGCGAGATCCTCGGCACCCCTGTCTACATGTCCCCGGAGCAGGTCATCGGGCAGCGGGTCGACGGCCGCTCCGACCTCTATTCCCTGGGCGTCATCCTCTATGAGCTGGCGGTGGGGGCCCGGCCTTTCAGGGGGGAGAACCTGGCCGCCATCTTCAGGGCGATTACGCAGGACGACCCCGTGGACCCCGTTGCCGAGAACCCGGCGGTCCCTGCGGTGCTGGGGACGCTCATCCTGCGGGCCCTGCAGAAACCGGCCGAAGCGCGGTTCCAGACCGGCGCGGAGATGGCGGCCGCCCTCGAGGCAAGCCTGAAGGCTCCGGTCCCGCCGCCTGTTCCCCCTGTCGAACCTCCGGTGTTTGCGGCTTCCACCCCGCCTTCCGGCCGTGCGCCTTCCGAGGGTCCGGTTCGGGAAGGTTTCGGCGGGGCGGTGCAGCGCAAAGGGATAGGGCGCCCGACGCCGCTTCTGATCGTGTTGGTCGCCCTGGTTCTCGGTGCAGCGGGGGTCCTGGGGTATCATCTTCTCAAACAGGAACCGGTTCCGCAAGAGAAGCAGGGGGTCGTCGAGCAGGTCCCTTCGGTCGAGGAGACGACTCCTGAACAGGTGCCGCCCCAGGCGCGCCTGGTGGTGGAAAGCTTCCCGGAAGGGGCCCAGGTCTTCGTCGATCAATCCTATCGGGGAGAGACCCCTCTCGGTCTCGATCTCCCGGCGGGGACCTACGAGGTCCTCGTCGAGAAGAAGGGCTTCCACACCTGGGAGGCCCAGCTGACGCTCGCCGAGGCGCGAGAGACTCCGCTCTCCGTGCGGCTCCTGCCGGAGGAAGAAGGACAACCTTGAAGCGACGGAGGAGGTGACGGCATGCATTTGAAAACAGGATGGATCGTTTCCCTCGCGGCCCTGGTGGTGCTGATGGGGGGCGGCCTTGCCGCTGTCCCGGCCCAGATTCCCCCCGGGAAAAGGGCCCCGAGCTTTGCCCTCAAAAGCGTCGAGGGTACCTCCCATGCGCTCGATGCCGTAAAGGACCACCCGATGGTGATCCTCTATTTTTTCGATGTGGAGTCCCGCCCCAGCCAGGAAGGCCTTCTGACCCTGGATCGCCTGGCCAGGCAGCACCGGGAGGCCCGGTTGACGGTCTGGGGCATTACGCTTTCCCCCGCACAAAAGGTGGCTGAATTCGCGGCGGGTCGAGGCCTCGGATTTCCGCTCCTGCCGGATACCTCCGGCGTAAGCGACCTTTACCACGCGCGTGTGGTGCTGCCGACGGTCTACATCCTCGGTCCGCAGCTGAAGGTCCTCGACTATTTTCAGGGCGGCGGCCGGACCACCGAGGTCATGCTGACCCGCCTGGCCGAGCGCACCCTGCAGGCCAGACAGCCGGCGCTCGCCCGGGCCCTCGGGGGGGAGGCCGGTGCGAAAGACCCCGGGAACACCGAAGCCCGCGCGGTCCAGGGGTATGCCGCACTGAAGGAAGGCAAGCTGGAGGAGGCGGCCAAGACCTTCGACGGCCTGGCGCAGAAGACGGGTCGAGCCGAGGCGGTCGGGAAGGAAGGGCTTGCGGCGGTGTATGCACGGCAGGGCCAGGCGGAAAAGGCATTGCAGCTGGCCGACGAGGTGTCTCGGAAGGCGCCCGAACGGGCCTATCCGCATGTCATCAAGGGAGACGTCCTTTACAGCCAGGGAAGGCATGCCGAGGCCGAGAAGGAATACCAGGAGGCCACCCGCAAGGAGGAGGCACCGCCCTTCCAGCGGGCGGTCGCCCACAACCGTCTCGGGCGTCTCAATGCCGCCCAGGCGCGGTATCCCGAGGCACGGGAGCTTTACGACCAGGCGGTGGAACTCGACCCTTACTATGTCGAGGCCACTGCGAACAAGGGCGTCACGTATGAGCGGCAGGGCCAGTGGGGCGAGGCCCTGGCGGCCTACAAAGGGGCGCTTGCACTCGACCAAAACGACGTCTTCACAGCGGTGCTGGCGCGAAAGGCCCAGGAGCGCCTCGATCTCGAGCGGGATGCCGCACGCAGCCGGCGGGTGGATGCGCTCGTGAAGGAACTGGCCGAACGATATCGTCAACAGAAGGCTGCACCCGTCGAGGAGGTCGATGCATGGACCTCCCGTCCGATGGTCCTGAGTTTCGTGGATATGCAGGAAAGGGGCGGGCTGGCCGATCGCGACGGTTTTCCGATCGTCCTCGCCGAAGGGCTGACCGAGCAGCTCAACCGTTCGGGCCGCGTCAGGGTGATCGAGCGGGTTTTGATCGAGCGGGTCCTCGAGGAACTGAACCTGGGCTCGTCCGAGCTGGCCGACCCGGAAACCGCATCGCGCCTGGGGCGCATCATGGCGGTCAAGCTGATCGGCACCGGGACGTTGAACCACCTTCCCGGTGCTTCGCTCCTCAACCTGCGCCTGATCGACACGGAGACCACCGCCATCCCCCGGATCCTCACCGCCGAGGTCCAGCCCGGTCCGGCCTTCCAAAAGACCTTTTTTCAGCTGAGCCGGCAGATCCTCGAGACCGTCATGGAGAAATACCCGCTGCGCGGCTATGTGGTCGAGGCCGCCGGTGACGAGGTGATGATCAACCTCGGAGCGCAGCAGGGCGTGGTCCTCGGGACGCGCTTCGCCGCCGTCGAGGAGCAGCCCCCGGTCGAATACAAGGGCAGGCTCCTCCAACGCGCGCAGCGGACCATAGGCGAACTCGAGGTGACCCGGATCGAGCCGGACCTCGCCTACGCCCGGGTCCTCGAACAGGATCGGCCGCTCAAGACCGACGACAAGGTGCAGGAAACGGGAGGGCCTGCACGTGAGACTCGTTAGGCATCATCACGGCCCCGATCCTTGGGCGGCGCGCGCTGAAACGGGTTCGGCGCGGAAGACGGCCCCGCATTCAAAAGGCGGCGTGGTTCGGCCTCGGTTCCGCATCTGGATCGAGGCCTATGCGCTGGCCCTGATCCTGGGTGCCTGCGCCGCAGCAGCGCCTCCCGCCCCCCTCGGGCCGCCGGCGGTGGCGGTCTGGGACCTCGAGGATCTCGGCCCGGAAGGGTCGGCCCTCCCGGGATTGGGAGAGGCCCTCGCCGGCCGGGTGATCCAGGTCCTGGATGTCGAAGGCGGCTACCAGGTGATCGAGCGGGAGCGGCTGGTCCGCATCCTGGAGGAACTGAACCTGGGCTCGGGAGAGCTGGCGGATGAAGAAACACGACTGCGCCTCGGGCGGATCGCCGGGGCGCAGCGGATGGTCTTCGGCAGTTATCTCGTGATCGAGGGGACCGCCCGGATCGATCTGCGGCTGGTGGAGGTGGAGACCGGCAGAGTGCTGGCGGCCGCGGAGCGCAGTGCGGCAGGCCGTGATATCCAGGCATGGCTCGGCGCCGCCGGGGAGGCGGCGGCCGAGCTTGCAGGGGCCGCTCCGGTCAGAAGGTCCCGGTGAAAGTGACGGCGGCGCTCAACCCGCGGTAACGCCGGCCGCTCGTGGGGTGGTACCAGGTCTCGTCATCGTCCACGATGAAGCCCTTGACCCCGACCTCTCCACTCAGGTTGGCCAGGAGCTGTCGGGCCACGGCGAGCCCGAGGGCGAATTTCTGGCGCTCGCCGACGTAAAGATCCTCCCCTCGAGGGTAATCATTGGCGTCGATCGAGAGGAACTGGGCGAGCCCTTTCAGCGTGGTCCGGGAATCGAGCGCATACCGGCAGAAGAGGTCCGCCACCCATTCGTCCCCGTGGCTGTTCGCCTCCTCCTTCAGAATGCCGCCCGACGGCTCGTCGAAGCGGCTTTTGGCCCTCTGGATGCTTCTCAGGCTGACGGAGGTCTCCCAGGGACCGGCCGAATAGTCCAAGCCCACGCCGATCATCATGAAGTCCCCCTCCTCATAAAAGGCCGCATCCCGCACCGTGTCCTGGCCGTAATCGGCGTACTGGGCGAACAGCCGCGCCTGCCAGGCGGATGTCAGCAGATAGTGGACCTCCGCCGACAGGGTGAAGATGTTTCCCGGGTCGTAGTCCTCGACCTCCTCGCTGTAGTCGTAGCTTCCGCGCCACACGTATCCAGCCCCCAGGCCGGCCGCCCAACGCTCCCATTCCCTGCCGAGGACGAGCGTCGGGTTGATGTTGAAACCCTCACCGAGCTGGGTGATGGAAACGAGATCGGGGTCCAGATACAGCAGCAGGTCATCGGCGCTCAGCCGGGTCTCGCCCGTGGGAAGGTTCAGATCGAGCCCGATCAGGATATCGACCGGGAAGCGGCCGATGATCTCGTAGGAGGCATTGATCTTGGTGTCGGCGAAATTCGAGACGGACACGTCATCCCTGCCTTCGGGAGATGTCTCGGTGTACATGACGGCGCTGAGCACCCGCAGGGAAAACGCATCGTAGCGGCCGGCAACCTCGATGGGCGTGTGGAACTGAAAACCGCTCTCATCCGCATCGCTCCGCCACAGGTCGAAGTGAAAGCCGGTGTGAAGGGTGTATTCGAACTCCGCCGCAGAGGCCGGTCCGATGATGCACCATACGCTGACCAGGCACAGGATCCCGATGACGATCTTTATGGCTTTCATGGCAGATTTCTTCCTCCTGAATAGCCTTGGGTTGCGACCTGCAATGATCGTTTCCTCTGACTCCGCTTGCTCTCAGAGGCTGTTTCCCTGGTGGAGACGGGTTTCCCCCCTTTCGAGGAGATCTTTCCTCAGCCCTCGCGTCAAGGCTGAAAGCGCTCAGGCGGCGGCGGCGGCTCGGGCAGCGGGTGGGGCAGCTGGTCCAGATCCTGGGGTGTCCGCTCGCGCCGGATCACCTCGTCGGGTGAGAGACGGTCGGTCAGAGAGGTCCGGTCGCGCAGCGAACGGAGGAAGGCCCCGCTCCGCCGCTTCGGCGGGATGAGCCCGAGCGACCTCAACTCTTCGAGCGCCTCGGCCGCCGTACCGAAGCCGGGGTCGGCTTCCAGGGCCTTTTCATACAGCTCGGCGGCCTTGGGATAGAGCCCGCGGTCGCTGGCATCGATCCCTTCGGCGAACCTCAGGAAGGCCTCGAGGCTGATAGTCAGGGGCCGCCGCAGCGCCTCCTCTTCTTCGGTCGACGGTTCGACCTTCAGGAGGGCCAGGATCCCGAAGAGGATCTCCTTTTCCATACGAAACAACTCGGCCAACGGTCCCTGGGCGGCGGGCTGCCCCAGGATTTGGCTGTCCGGGACCTCCAGGACGTCGGCCCGGATGTCGATGACAGGGGCACGGTCGGCTGTCATGCCCCCACCGGCAAGCCAGCGGGCCCGGAGAAGCCTGCCCACCCTCGGCGCCGTCCCGGTCTCCACCAATCCTGAAACCCCGAGTCCCAGCTCCTCCACCAGGGCCTGCATGCGCACGCGTTCGACGACGCGGAGCGATGAGACCTGCGTCAAGTCGGTGATCAGCATGACAGCCAACCCCTTCTGGAGCGGATCGAATTCCGCCGCCCCGGTCCGGTTGGCGAAGTTGAGCACCGCGATCGTGTCCGAGGCGGCGGCGGATGCCGCCAGGGCCTTTTCCTGCTGCAGGGCCTCCCTGGCCCACAGCCGGACCTCTTCCGTGATGACGTGTCCGGCCCATGCCGGTGACAGGGTCATCAGCAGGATCAGGACGCATCCTGCCAGCGCTTTTCTGCTGCATTTATGCATGTGGGGACCTCACCGTTTCTTGTCTGGATGTATTGGTCTGTGCACTTGATTTCGACTTCCATAGGAAAAGGGACTTTTCAAGCCTCTCTTCGCCTCGTCCGCGCGGTTGCTCGTGGGGCGGCTTGCAGGCCTTCTCGGTCAAGCAGTTCGATCCTATGAGCATCTCCCAAGAACCCTCCTTTCCGGATTGCAAAAGACGCCATTGCCGGCTTCCCCTGTCCGGATGATGGATCCGGTCAGGGACGGTGCCGTGTTTTCCCCAGGCCTTCCGGCGGCAGGGGCGGCGGAGGGCCGTCATAGGTGCCCCTGCCCGCTTCTGTGCCCTTCGGACCACTCGAGGGTGCAGCCGGCTCCGGCGGTATCAGGAGTTCCACATCCTCGGGGGTCAGGTTTTCGATCCAGTAACCCCGTCCCATCCGCAGCCCCGAAGCGATGGCATACTGCCCCGTTGCGCCGTCGTACTCCAGGATCACCCGGCTCGTCAACGTGTTTTCCTCGGCGGTGACAGGGATGAGCGACTCCTCTGTCCCGTCGCTGACCAGGATCCGTTCGCTCCAGCCGACATCGAAGAAGAAAGGGTCGGCGAGCTGATTCCACCCCGGGTGCAGAAGGACCCTGCAGGGACGGCGGATGGAGGCCGGTGTGCCGGTGATATCCAGCGTGGCCGGGTCGCGGGCGATCGCCCAGTAACCGCGTCCGGGAACGCAGGCCTGCTCGGCCCCCCACGCCGGGCTGACGATCTCGATGTTTCCAGCGGTCTCAGGATCCCAGCGGAAAAGCCTGAAGCGCTTGGTGTCATAGGGCCCGAACTGTGCCGTGATTTGACGCAGGAGATCCGGGTCCGCCTCGACCGGAAAGCCGATCTCCGAGTAGGCGCCGGAGGGCAGGGTCAGCCTGAAGGTCCTCGGGCTTCGGTCATCCACGGTGATGGTCACTGTATCCGAGGAGGCCAGAGCGGAGGCGTCGCGTACCTCCAGTTCGAAATCGAGCCTGGCCCCTTCAAGAGGCACCATCGGGGCGGTGAAGGTCGCTAAGGCGGTTTCCCCTCCGGACAGGCTCACAGGGGTGCCTCCCGTCTGCCGCCACCTGAAGGCCGCGATGGGATAGAAAGGATCGGACGGCCGGGAGCCCGATCCATCCAGGGTTACGAGGGTTCCCTCGTCGGCGAACTGATCGGGGCCGGCCTCGGCGATGGGCGGCAACGGCAGGTCCGTCACCCGCACCAGGGCCATGTCGACGCCTTGAAGTCCTGCCGAGTCGGTCACCACCAGGATGAAGGCCAGCAAACGGCCCAGGGCGCCTCCCAGGGGCGCCGTAAAGGACGCCACGGCGGATCCTGCACCGCTCAGGGCTACCGGGACGCCCCCCACCTGAATCCACTGGTAGGACACGATGGGGGCGGACGGGTCCCACGGCCTGGAGGCGCTTCCGTCCAGGGTGACGATCGAGCCTTCTTCCACGTTTTGGTCGGCTCCGGCGGCGGCGGTGGGCGGCTTGCGTGCGGAGAGGACCCGATATGCCTGCACCGGGACGTCGTCCAGGACGGTTTCATAGGCTGCCAGGACGCTCACGTCCAGGGGGTTGTAGGCCAGGGCAGGCCGGGTATCGCGGCCGCCGGTCGCTGCGACGGCGATCTCGAGACCGTCCGCCGCGCCCTCGGCATCCAGGAACCGGCCGTAGACATCCCAACCGGTGAGCTCCCCCCCGCGGTCGTCCTGCCAGGCGGTCAGGAAGCGCCGCCCGGCTTCGAGGAAAACCACCGCCGGATAGAAGGCCTCAGCGGCCGTGTCGGAGATCGGAAAATCGTCCCCGATCAAATCGCCTTCAGAGCCGACCAAACGCCCGAAGATGTCGGCACCTCGTGCCTCGGCATTGCGTCCGTCCGTCCACACCGCCAGATAACGGCCGCCCAGCCGGTCGAAGGCCACGGCGGGCAGGGTCTGGTCGGCATCGGCCGCTGTGAGGATCCGTTCATCTCCGATCAGTGCCCCGCCGGCCTCGACAAGACGACCGTGGATATCCCAGCCGGTCGAGTCCGCGTTCAGGTCATCCTGCCATATGACGAGGCTGCGGCCGCTGGCGGGGTCGCAGGCGACGGCCGGAAAGGCCTGTAGGCGTACCTCCTCGTTGGACGGTGTCAGCAGAAAGGCCTCCTCCTGAACCAAGGTCCCGTTCGCATCCACTTCGCGGGCCGCAATCGCCTGATTGCAGATCTGGGTGGGACCGAGGCTGTAGCAGGCCTGCGTCTGCCAGACGACGAGGCATAGGCCGTCGCTGCAGGCAACCTGCGGGGCCGTTTCACCCTGGCTGACGTATCCTGTGATGGGGATTGTCCCTTCGAGGGGTTGGCCGTCCGGGGCAACCAGCCGTCCAAGGACCCGCCAGTACCGTATATTGGTATCAGGGAGGAAAGCGGATTCGCTCCAGACCGCCAGGAAATGCCCGTTCTCGCTGATACGGTCGACGGCCGGAAACTGCCGCATCACCGCGCCGTCCATTCCCGAGAGGCGGACCGGATCCCCGGCCGGCTCTCCGGCAGCGTCCCGAAGCTCCCCGTAAATGCTCGACGTGGCATTGAAGACGTCTGCAAATACCGATAGGTAGCGGTCGTTGACGGGGTCATGCGCCACCGCCGGCTGGTAGGCGTCGGGGGCGGCTGCCACGCCTGGCGGCAGCATGAAAGCCATCCACAGACCCAGTGTGCAAAGCAATGTCTTTTTCATGGCATCCTCATCTCTTATTCCTCTAAGGGTCTCGCGTCGATCGGATCAGTGAAGGTAGTGCATTTCAGGAATGGGAACGTGTCCGCGTCCGATACACCATGGATCGATTTCAAACCTTCTGCCTGTACTGCGGGCTGCGGTGTCTGAAGCTCTCCCCCCCGACGGAGTCAGAAATCCATCACGAAAAGCTCTGCGGACTCGCTGGCCGCATAGGGGCCAAACAGGATGGAATCGGCTGTCCCCTGCACCTTGAAAAAATAGGACGCCTCGGAATCGAGCCGGTTTTGCACGGCCCAGGCCAGGTAGGACCTTTCCCGGAGCGTCAGCTGCATCCCCTTGACCGGATAGGACAGGACCGATCGCTCGGGGAGGCTTCCCCTCGGCCCGACGGCCTGAAAGGTGATCTCGGCCGGGCCGGCTACCCCGGCCATGGCCCCTTCCCAGGGCGTCTCGACCGGCCCCGCCTCGAACCAGGTCCCGAGGGTGGGGGATGCGTGCACATCGAGCCGGTAATCCGCCACGGCCGCCGCCGGAGGAGCGGTGTGCAGACGGGCGACGATCTTGGCCGCCGGGCTCGCCCCCTGGAGGGCCGTCACCTGGGCTCCCTTGAGCGGCGTCGGGAGGGTGTCCGCCGGGGGCGCCGCGCCGCCGCTCACGAACAGCGCCACAGGGAATCCCCGCCCTCGTTTTGCCTGAACGGTGATCGCCAGCAGGGCGAGGCCATAGCGCACACTGGGGGTGGAAAACGCTTCGCCGCTCCCCAGGATCGCCCACAGGGCCGTCCGGGGATCGACCAGGACCTCTCTCGCCTCGATCCAGGCCGCCTTTTCGACGTCGTCCACCCAGGGATGCCCGCCGGCCTCGATCCCATAGGTCTTGAGTTCGGCCGGCAGGGGCTTGACCGCATCTTCCGACCCGCTCAAGGAGGTGATCCATATCCGTTTCATCGGTGCACCGCCTTTCCATTGCCTACAAAACCGCAAATCCAGCTTTTTTGTCTTTTCTACTGCGCGGGAGGAAGGTTATAGTTTCAGGGTATCTCCGTTTTCGGGTTTGCTGGAAGCCGCTCCGGTCTTCAACCGATGCCTCCGGATGGAGGCAAGGAGACGCCATGAATCAACACCGTATCGGTCTGTTCATCGCCTCCCTCGGCATCCTCTGCGCCCTGATCAGCCTGGGTGTGGTCATCGTCCTCTCGCCGCTCGAAGGGATCCTCCTCACCCTCCTGTTTACGGGCATCTGCGGGGCCGTTTACTGGAGCGTCCTCCGCCCGATTCTGCATGACCGGGCGCTCCAGAAACGGGGCCTTCCGGCCTCGGCCGTCATCCTCGAGGCGCGGGACACGGGCACCACCGTCAATCGCAACCCCAAGGTCGATCTGCTGCTCGAAATCCGCCCCGGAGACGGCGGTGCGTCCTATCAGGCCCGGGCCACTCCGGTCGTCTCCCGGCTTCAGGCAGCGCTTCTGCAGCCGGGAACGGCGGTCGAGGTCAAGATCGATCCGCGCGACAGGAAGCGCGTGGCCCTCGCCTCGGTGAGTACATCAGGCGGCCTGTCCCGTGACCCTGCGGAGTCCAGGCTCGAACGCCTGCAGGACCTCCATCGAAAGGGCCTTATCACCGAGGCCGAATACCGCCGCAAGCGGGAGGAGATCCTCCGCGGGCTCTAATCTCGGCCGGGGGCTGCGGGTTCCTCTTCCGGACCTGCAGGAGCGCTGCGAACTCTCCGGCTGGGGGACCTCTCCGCCTCTCCTCGGACGTCCTTGCCGCTTTCGTCGCGATGGCTTCGCCGGCCCCTTTCAGGGGGCGAGCAGGATCACCTTGGTCTGGCTCGGGACGAGGCGCATCCCGGGGGCGTTGGTGCTGTTCTGGATGCTGGCGCTCGTCAGCCGGGTCGCGGGCATCCCCTCGAAAAGCACCGTAAAGGCCCCGGTCAGATGGCGCTGGGGCCCCATGACCGTCCCGGAGGCGACCCCCATGGAGACACCGGGGTTGTCGCCGTTCGTCATGGGGATCATGGTGCCGAGATTGTGCGCCGGCATGCACATGATGAAGGTCTTCCTGCAGGCCGTTCCCGGGTTGGCGGTGGGTCCCATGGCGATATTGGGGTAGGGGACCGGGATCGGCGGTGCGGGAGGCGCCGGCGTCAGGCACACATCCGGAAAGGCCATGTCCATCCCCATCATCTGCGTATTGGCGAACATCATGCCCTCCTATCCGATGTGGATCCTCTCCCCATCCACCTTGACGTCTTCCCGGGCGGTCAATAGGGTGTAGCGCCCTTTGAAGGACAGCCACTTCCGCGCGAAATAGTCGAGGCTGCCCGCCTTGACGTGCTCCGACTCCTCGATCACGCGGTAGGAGCGTTTGATCTTCTGGGTGAGGCGCTCCGCCACCGATTCGAGTATCCCCGCCAGCAGCCTGACCCGGGCCGCCTGGACCTCCAGAAAGGACCCGAGGAAGGCGGCCCGCTCCATGATGACCTTCCCCCGGGCTGCATGCACCTCGAGGGCCGAGGCGGTCAACTGGATGTCCTGGTTCGCGCCGAGATCGATGCCCTCCTGGGAAACGAGGCTCAGGCGGCCGCGCGAGACCCGGATCGCAGCCGGTCGGTCGAACCGTATCTCCAGTCCTTCGTCCGGGCGGCGCTCCAGCACGGCGAGGATGTAGGCGGCGCCGTCCGAATCGGAGCAGACAAGGACCTTGTCGCCGGGCTGCGGACGGATCAGACAGCCCACGGCCTGACTGGCTCGAATCAGCCCGGACGCGGTTTCGACGAGGCAGCCGTCCGCCTGGAGCTTCTGGATCTTTCCATATTCCTGAAAGACGGGAACAGGGCCGCGTCTGGCGGCGAGGTTTTCCATGGTCGTTCCTCCTGGGTGCCGGCGCTTCCTTCCATCGGTGCACCGTTCGTCGCAGCCGCCGCGCAGCGGCCTGGGGTTGTCTGCGGATCAGAAGCCCTTTCGCATCGGGTTTTCGGGGTCGCCGGCCGCGGGCTGCCAGTCTTCCGCCGCGGCCCGGTCCGGGTCCGTCGGAAGCGCGGCAGCGCGGTTTGCACCGTGCCACAGCGAGTGTTCCTCCACGACCCGGTGCAGGTTCGTGCGGTAAAGGCCTGCCCGGGACAGGTCCGCCCCGGACAGGTCCGCATGGCTGAAATCACCATACGTCAGGTCCGCCCCCGCGAAGCGCGCCGCACGGCAGCAGGCCTTGACGAAAATGCCGCCTTCCGCTCGGACCCCCGACAGGTCGGCGAGCGTCAGATCGGCCTCCTCGAAGGAGGCCTGCAGCAAAAACGCGCCGCGCAGGGAGGCCTTTGCCATCTGCGCCTTCATGAAGATCGCGTAGCGCCCCTGGATCCGGTCGAGGACGGCGCCGGAAAGATCCGCCTCCATGAAGCTTGCCTGGGTCAGATCGGCCCCGGCCAGATTGGCGCCCTTCAGGTCGGCGCCGATGAACTGCGTCATCGCCAGGTCCATGCCGCCCAGGTCCATGCCGGTCAATACGGCATCCTTCAAAAAGGCCCGCAGGAAACGCGCGCCTGCAAGCCTGACACCCTGCAGGTCGGTTCCGGAAAAGACGGTCTGCTCCAGTTCCGCGCCGCTCAGATCGGCATCGCGCAGGGGGGTTTCGTAGAGGGCGGCCCGATGGAGGCGCGCCCTTGCCAGGGTGGCTCCCGAAAGGTCCGATTCGATAACCTTCACGACCCGCAGGTCCGCGCCGCTCAGATCGGCATCGCCGAGATCGCAGTGCAGGACATGGGCGTCGGTCAGGTCCACCCCCTGGAGATCGGTCCGCATCAGCCGCCCCTTTTCGAGGACGGCCTGGTGCAGATCGGCCCCGCCCATGGCGGCACCGGAAAGGTCGCAGTCGACCAAAACCGCTTCCCTCAGTCGGGCCTGTTCGAGGCGGGCGCCTTGAAACGAGACGCGCTCGAAGATCCCACCGTTGAGGTCCGCCCTTTCGAGGTCCATTCCGCTGCAGTCGGCGTGGCAGACGAGCTCGCCCAACTGCACGAGCCGCTCCAGATCGGCGCGGGTCGGCCGGACCGGCGCGGTCTTCTTGAGCCCCGGATAGGAGCGCATGCGTGCGATCAGTTCGTCCAGGTTCATGGTCGTTTCTTGATCCATCGATCCAGGAAGACCTTTTTCAACAGAGAACCCCGGAGGTCCGTGTTGCGAAACCGGGCCTTCATGAAATCCACGCCATAGAGGTTCGCCCCCTGAAAGCCGGTTTCAAAGAGGCACGCCCGCTGGAGCGACCCCTCGCGCAGGTTGATGCCGGAAAGGTCGGCCCCGGTCAGGTCCGTCTTGACGAACCGCGCTTCGACCGCCTTCGCCCTCGCGAGGCTCGCCCCCTGCAGGTTGCATTGGCTGAGGTCGGCCCGGCTGAGATCGGCGCCGTCCAGGCGGGCGCTGGACAAGTCGAGGCCGCGCAGGTTCGCGCCGGCCAAACGGCTCCCCTCGAAGCCGGCTCCGTTGAATGCGTTCTCACCGGCCGTGCAGAGCCGGCTGAGATCCGCGCCGCGGAAGGAGACCTGTTCGCACTGCGCCCCCACGAGCACCGCAGCCCTCAGGTCTGCCTCGCTGAAATCCACCTCCCGCAAGGTGGTATTCAGGAAGAGGGCCTCGCGCAGCACGGCCCCGGCGAAGAGCGCCCCGGACAACCGGGCATCGATGAATCGGGCCTTTGTTAAATCGGCCCTGCTGAAGTCGACCTCATCCACCACGCTCTCGGACAGGTCGGCATCGTCCATCGAGACCTCCCTGAAGGCGCTCCGGCTGATCCGGGCCCGGGTCAACACGGCCTGACGCAGATCGGCCCCGCTGAAGTCCGCCTCGCTGATCCCGGCATCGCCGAGGTTGCTGCCCTCCATTTCCGCGGAGGTGAAGCGGGTTCCCGCCAGACGGCCGCGCACGAGGACGCAGCCGCTGAGATCGGCCCCCTGAAGGTTCGAACCCGAGAGGTCCGCCCCTTCGAGAAAGGCGTTCTTCAAATCGATGCCGGCCAGGTCGAGGCCGCTCAGATCGGCACCGGTCAAGTCCATCCCGGCAAGGGAGTCGCCGCGCGCGTATCCCGCCGTGACCAGGCCGCGCAGGCCGGCGGCATCGCCGGCCGCGGGCCGGTCTGCCGGCGGAAAATACTGTCCGTATCGGCGGTACGACTGATCCAGGAGGGCCTTCGCATCATGGAGCTTCTGCTCGAGCTCCGGGTTGTCGAGCCCCAGTTCGCGCAGCCGCGCAATGGTCTCCTCGGGGGAGAAGGCCGGCCGGCCGCCCCCGCTTTGCGCGGCTTCCTCCATCGCTGCTTCACCGTCGATCCCGAGTTCCTGCATGAGCGCCTGAATTTTCGAGCGTGATTCGGTTTCGCGCCGTTCAGCCTCCGCCAGGATCTCATCCAGGTGGTCGACCACGTCGTCGATGTCGGTTGGATCGAACGATATCTCCTCGGATGGAGTTGCGTCCGGCTCAGCGGCCGCCGGATCGAGCCCCAGGGCGGAGGCGCGGGTCCGAGCTTCGGCGGCCTCCCGTCTGGCCTTGTCCTGCAGCCGCCCGGCCAGGATGTTGTCGCTCGCCTGGAGCTGGCCCTCCTCGCTCTCCTCCATCAGCAGGGCCAGACCGGAGCGCTCCCCGTCGGGCATCAGGTCCGTCTCGCGCAGGCTGTAATAGGCGCCTTTTTCCGGGTCCAGCCGGTTTGCGAGGGCCCGGCGGTAGTGTTCGTCCGGGCGGGGGGCGTCCCCCATCGATTCGAAGGCGATCAAGAGGTGCAGGACATCGTCGGCGTCCGGGTCGGCCACCTCGGCGACGCCCCGGTGGATCATCAGACCCTTTTCCCCCTCGGGGAAGAGCCACACTGTTTCGAGATGGGCCGGGATCTCTTCGAAAACCGCGTCCGGCCCCGTGGTGCGGTTCATGAAGCAGCGCGGGCGGATGCCGGGCAGGCGCCCCTGCTGGTGGGGATGGTCGGGGTGCATGTGATCGATCTCGAAGGGTTCATCACCGTTGAACCACCCCTCGATCTGCTGATCCGCCGGCGCCGCGTTGAAGATCGTCCAGTCCATATCGGCGGCGAAACCCGGAAAGCGCGTTTGGAGCCAGCCCTGGTCATAGGTCCCGGCCTTGGAGAACCGCTCTGCCCAGGTCAGATCGAGCGGCCCGAACCCAGCCGGCGGCGGGCGGTCCGTCTGCGAACCGATCAGCCGGCGCGGGTCCTCGATGTTGGGCAGCGGCCACGCGGGGTCTCCTCGCCCGGATGTCACGGGGGAGGCTCCCTTCCCGACCGGGTTGGGCGCATACCCCTCGCCGCCGAAGGCATTCGGATAAATGATGTCCATCCGGGCCATCGGCAGGGGATCGGTGATCATCCACGCCCCGCTTCGACCGCGCTGCCAGAAGCGGTCGCCGAAGATGTAGAGGGTTTTCCGGACCGCGCCCAGCCCGAATCCGACCCGGCCCGCAGGGGTCGGGGCGTCGTCCGGGGCGAAATAGCGGCCGGTGACCAGGGCCTCGCCCCTGGCCTTCGGCATTCCGAGGTCGATCACGGCCTCGGGGCCGAGCGCCTTGGCAGCGTATTTCCAGAGATCGATCTCCGTCTCGATCACCGGTTCGGATGCGGCGAACGAAAAGAAGGTGAGGAGCCCCGTCGAGAGGTAACAGCGCTCCCCGGCCTCGAAGGTCCTGTAGAGCAGTCCGAGTTTCAGGGGTTTGATCACTTTCATCCGTTCGACCGGTCAGCAGGCCTTTCTGCCTGTTTCATGCGAATATCCTGGCGATGCGGTTGTCGAGCAGGACCCGCTCGCCGAGCACGATCTTGCCGTTGTCGGACTTGATGCCGTCCTTGCCCAGGTTTACGGCGGCGTGGCTGATGGCGATCGCCTTCTGCTCGAGGCCGAGCGAGAGCTTCGTCTCGTTCTTGAATCCCATGAAGATCTCGATCGCGGCTGCCAGCTTGATCGATTTTTCGAAGCCCTGGACGATGTTGTCCAGCAGGGCGATGTTGCGCGCCTCGGGTCCGTTGACGGTGATCGTGCGCGGTCCGTTGACCGTGTAGTTGTCCGTGCCGTTCACTGTGAGGCTTTTCACCCCGGTGATGGTGCTCGTATCGCCGCCCGTGATGCGGTGCGTGTCCCCGCCCGAAACCGTGACTTCCCGCCCGCCGTTGACGGTGTAGGTCTCGCCGCCGCCCTCGACGGTCACGTGCCGTCCGTTCGAGACCGTGCGCACTTCTTCGCCTTGGAGGAAGACATGCCGGCCGCCCGTGACGTCGTGCGTTTCGCCCCCTGCCTCGATGGTGGTCATCACCCCTTGGCCCACATTCATATTGAGGCCGCCCGTGATGGTGATGTTTTCATTCTGCCCCACCCGCTTGGTCCGCTCTCCGGTGACCCTGACGGTGTCCGTCTGATCCACGCTGAGTTCCCGGTGCCCCTGCACGATGACGTGCTCCGATCCTTCGGTGAAGATCATCACGCCGGTCGGGCCATCTCCCGGATTCGGGGCGCCGATGCGGATGGAACTGCGCGCCGTGGGGGTCTGCAGCTTGATCAGTTGTTTGCCGTCTGAGTCTTCGGTGTGGATCTGATTGCCGCCGCCGGTGCGGATCACGCACTGGGTCTGGTTCTCCGAGGTGACGGGGCTCGCCGTCTCCGGGTTGGGCACCGAACCGGCGATGATGGGCCGGTCGGGGTCCCCCCCGACGAAGGTGAGGAGCACCTCCGTGTCGCGGTGTAGCGGAAAATGCATCCCGTAGTCGGCGCCGGCGTAGGGCTGGGCCATCCGCACCCAGCGCGAGGCGCGGCCGTCTCTCCGGTCGCTCTGGTCGAAGGCGAGGCGCACCTTGTAGCGCCCTTCGTCGTCGATCTCCGCGTATTGTCCGTCGCCCGCGGCATCGACCCGGGCGCTCATGGTGCCGAAAAAACGCGGCTTCGGGGTGGTGCGCTCCGGGCGGTACTGCACGTCGGCCGGAAGGGCGCTGAATCGGTTCACGTAGGTGACGAGCGATGGCTCCTCTGCCCTGGGGTGGCCCTCGCCGAAAAGGGCGCCGGCCTGGTTCCCCTCGTGCTCGAGTTCAGTCAGCAGAAACCGCCGGTTGCAGCTGTCGCGGTAGTGGCCGGCGAGCTCGAAGAGAAATCCGGGCGCGAGGGCTGCAAGGAGGCTTTCCCCTGTGAAGATCTGTTCCCGGCAGAGGATCTCCTCAGCCCGGATGCTCGCCAGTTCGTTCCCCTCCTCGGGGGTCTTGAAATGTTCACCATAGAGATACACGTCCCCGCGACCTTCGGCGTCGACCTCCGCCTCGGCGCGCAGTTCGAGGTCCGGGCGGCGGTAGTTGTAGTCGCGGAGGATGACCCGGCGCGGCAGCATCCGCTGCCGGCAGATCAGCGCGCGGACCACCTCCTGGTCGCGCGCGGTCAGGCTCGAGGGCGGCCGGTAGTCCACCGCCCCGCCGGGGATGGCTTCATGGCTGGAAGAGCTGTCCGTAAAGATGAGTTTTTCGAAGGCCTCCGTCTGTTCGAAATAATAGTAGATCCCTTCACGTTCCATCCATCGGCTGATGAAGTCGAGGTCCGTTTCGCCGTACTGGCAGATGTACTCCCATTGGGGGTAGCTGCGGGTCAGGCGCAGTTCGTAATCGTCGCCGGTCAGGGCTGCCTGCCGCAGGATCTCCTCGAGGACGTCCGGGACCGTTTTGTCCAGGAAGAGCTGGTTCTCACGATACAGGCCCGCCTGCCAGAGCCTGGGCGCCAGGACGGCGCGGTAGAAGACGTGCACGTCCTCCTGCTCCAGCTGCTCGAAGCGGGCCGGGACGCCGTGGATCACCCGGGCCTCCTCCTCTTCGGGGCGGAGAATCGTCAGTGCAGCCGGGCTGCGCAATACGGCTCGCAGATCGATTTCGGGGTCGTCCGAGACCAGGGTGATATCGAACTCGTACGGCCGTGACACGGCCTCCACCCCCCTGAACTGCACGACCTCGAAGGCGTCTTCCGCCAGGGCCTCCGATCGAAACAGAAAGCGGCGGTGATCCCGATCAGTCATCTCCCATTCCTCCAAAGTGGATGCGGAAGGTCCCGTCCTCGGCCAGGCCGATGTGAACCGCGGCCGGCGGGGCGGCGGCCCCCATCGCCCCCAGGATCTCGCGCGAGAGCTGGGGAAGGATGGTCCCGCTCATGATGTAATCCACGTTCCGGGCCCCGGTCTCGACCTCGGTGCAGCGCGCGGCGATCTGATCGACGACCGCTTGGTCGTAGGTGAGCTGCATCCGGTGGGTCTCCGCCAGGCGTTTAGCCAGTTTACGCAGTTTGAGCACCACGATGTCCTTCATGATCTCCGGATCGAGGATGTAGAAAGGCACCACGGCCATCCGGGCCAGGAGCGCCGGTTTGAAGTGATGGCTCAGGATCGGCCGGATAGCCGCCATCAGGGTCTCCACGGCCGGGCGTTCGCCGGCGGTGCACATCTCCGTGATCACGTCCGTTCCGAGATTGCTCGTCAGGAAGATGACCGTGTTCTTGAAGTCGATCACGCGGCCCTCGCCGTCGGAGAGCATGCCCTTGTCGAAGACCTGATAGAAGAGGTTCATGACCTCGAGGTCGGCCTTTTCCACCTCATCCAGGAGTACCACCGAATAGGGGCGCTGGCGAACCGCCTCGGTCAGCACGCCGCCTTCGCCGTATCCGACGTAGCCCGGAGGCGAACCGATCAGGCGGCTGACCGTGTGGCTCTCCTGGAACTCGCTCATGTTGATCGTCACGGTGAAGCGTTCCCCGCCGAAAAGAAGGTCTGCGACCGCGAGGCCCGTCTCGGTCTTTCCGACCCCGCTCGGTCCGACGAGCAGGAAGACCCCGAGGGGCTGGTGCGGGTCCTTGAGGCCGGCCTTGGCCGCCTTGATCACCTGGCCGATGGTCTGCAGGGCCTCGTCCTGGCCTTTGATGCGCTCCTGGAGCCGTGTTTCGAAGTCGAGGATGTTGCGTGCCTCGTCGCGCATGACCTTTCCGAGCGGGATGCCGGTCCAGTCGCTCACGACCTTGGCCACCACGTCCGGGTCCACCTCGATCCGCACGAGGGGCGCGCCGGCCTGCAGGGCCTCGAGGTCGGTCATGAGGCGGGCCATTTCAGCGCGGAGCGCCTCCTCGCTCGGTTGATCCACCCTCGGTTGATCGGCCCCAGCAGGCTCAGCGCCGGCACCCGCCGGCCCCGGGGGAGAAGGCGTGCCGCCTTCGGCCGGCCCCGGCGGTCCGGGGGAGGGCGCTTCGGGCACGGACGGGGTTTGCAGCATCCCGCTTGCGACCTCATAGAGGGTCCTGCGGCAGGCGATCAAGGCCCGTCCGAGTTCCTGCTCCTTCAGCCAACGCTCGGTGAGGGCCGCCAGATTCTGCTGTAGTCCTTGCCGTTCAGTGGCGATGGCGCCCTCGCGCTCGGGGTCGACCGCTATCCCGTGCAGCCGGTCCCGTTCGAGGGCGCGCTGCTCGCGCTCGAGGGCCTGGATCCGGCGCTCCTGATCTTCGATCACATCCGGTTTGGCCGAGAGGAGGACCTTCACCCTCGCGGCGCTCGTGTCGAGGAGGTCCACGGCCTTGTCCGGCAGCTGCCGGCCCGAGATGTAGCGGCTCGACAGCTCGGCTGCGGCGGCGATCGCGTCGTCCCGCACGACCACGCCGTGCGCCTCTTCGTATTTCGGTTTCAGGCCGCGAAGGATCAGGGCGGCGGTCTCGACGGAGGGTTCGTCCAGTTTCACCAGCTGGAACCGCCGGGCGAGGGCCGCATCGCGCTCGAAGTACTTCTTGTACTCCGACCAGGTGGTGGCGGCGACGGTGCGCAGTTCCCCGCGGGCCAGGGCGGGTTTGAGAAGGTTGGCCGCATCGCTCCCCCCGGCCGTTCCGCCGGCGCCGATCAGGGTGTGGGCCTCGTCGATGAAGAGGATGACGGGCTTGGGCGAGGCCTTGACCTCGTTGATGACCGCCTTGAGCCGGTTTTCGAACTCGCCCTTCATGCCGGCTCCGGCCTGCAGCAGCCCCATGTCGAGCCCGAGGACCGAAACGTCCCGCAGGATCTCGGGGACGTCGCCTTCCACGACCCGCAGCGCCAGCCCTTCGACCACGGCGGTTTTTCCCACCCCTGCCTCGCCGACCACGATCGGGTTGTTTTTGCGCCGGCGCGCCAGGATGTCCACCATCTGACGGATCTCGCGGTCCCGCCCGAAGACGGGGTCGATTTCCCCGGCGGCCGCCTTCCGGCTGAAATCGATGCAGAAGCGTGCCAGCGCCGTGGCCTCGCCCGCCGCTTTTTCCTCGCCGGGTTCGGGCCTCGCCCCCGGCGGCGCCTCGGCGGACCCCTTGACGATGGTCCAGAATTGGGATTGCAACGCATCCTTCCCGATTCCGGTCAGGGTGTCCACATAGGCCCCTGTGGCGAACTGGGTGGGTTTTTTGAGGAAGGCCAGGAGGATGGCGCCCGAGCGCACACGCTCCTCCGCAAGGTCGACGGAGGCCGTCAACCAGGCGTCCTGAAAGAGCTCCATCAGCAGGGGGGAAAACACCGGTTTGGCGGCGTTACCCGTCCGGAAGGACTCGATGGTCCCGGTGACCGCCTTTTGCACGCGGCCCGGCTCGATGTCGAACCACCGGCAGATGAGGGCCAGGTCGGACTGGGGTTCTTCGAGGACCTTGGCCAGGAAGTGCTCCACAGTGACCTCGTAATGGGTGCGCGAGACGCAGAAGCCGGCCGCCCCCTCGAGCCAGCGGGTGCAATGCCGGTTCAATCGTCCCAACAGGGCCTTGATATCGACCGTGATCATGGGTTTGCCCTCCATCGACGAATGTCGATCTGGTTGCGGCTATCTCGTGGCCGTGATGACTTTCGTTTCAACGATTCTCCGCTGCACCGCTCCTCCCGCCGGCCTCCGTGCCGGTGTGAGGCGGGTGGACGGCAGGGATTGGAAGCCTTTCGGGAAAGAACCGCACGCTGGCTTCTTCCACCACTCCGCCCGAAAAGGTCCAGGTGTCCAGCCCGAGCCGGGCCCAGGCCAGACCTCCGAGGCAGACCGGCCTGGCCTCGCCGGCGCCGAGCACCAGTTCGAGGTCGTATTCCAGGGGCTCCGTCACGTAAAACGCCATCAACGACCTCAGTCGTGCGAAGTCGCGCCCGCCGGGGAGGAGCGCCAGGAATGACGCGGCGTCGAGGGGGCCAGCGCGGATGCGGAACCGTCCCATCCGGTCCTGAACGGTTTCACCCAGATAGCTGGTCTTCCCGAGCGCGTTTCCGGCAGATCCCAGCGAGAGGCGTTGATCCGGCGGGATGGGAGCGGTCCTGAGGATGCAGGGGATGATATCCATCGGGATGCCGTGAAGCGCGTCCCCAAGAAGGCATGCGAGGCCGAGGGCCGAACGGGGAAACTGCGTGAGGAGCCCGAGGTAGCGGAGCAGGCCGGACGCCCCCGGCATGGCATCTCGGAGAACCGGTTCTCCAAGGCCGAGAAGCGCGAAAAGCCGCTCCAGGTCGTCGCTGCTTCGCTCTTCATTGACTTGTAGAAACAGCCGGTTTTTCATCCAGGCCCTGAAGAGCAGCATGAACAAGGGCTGATTCACGGCGTCGACGAAATCCCGGGTGACCGACTCCTCTGCATCGGCCTCATCGAGGAGATCCTCTGTGTAAAAGACAGGCAGCGGCGAAGAGACACCGTACAGCCCCAGGAAGTTGGCGGTTACGCGGTAGACGGGCCGCCCCTGCTCATCGGGGCGCAGTTCTTCGACCCGGTCCACATCGGCCGGCGGAAAGGCCAGATCGAGCTTCGGACGGATCCTGACGGCTCCGACATCATCCGCGGGAGGTTTTCGCCCTTCCGGTCCAGGCCGCTGCAGCGTGCGCAGCAACCGGATCACCTGATAAAAGGCGAAGCGCTGCCCTTCCTCGATCAGGGCGTCTTTCAGATCAGAAAACGGTCTCCCACCCTGGCCGGCCATTGCAGACGTTCTCCTTTCAGGACCTCTTCGATCTCGATCCGTGTAAAGGTGTTGAGAGAGGCATAGACGCCAAGAAAATAATCCAGGACGCAACCGAAGAGAAACAGGTCTCCTGCTCCGGCAAAGTGGTCCTGACGCATCTGGAGGATGATGTGGCGACCCCGCATCGGGATGCCCGAGATCAGCCGGTCGGCCGGGAGCACGTGGATGCCCTGGATGCCCTCGATGCGCTTGCGGTTGGCTAGGACCGCACGGCGGTCCCGGCTCTGGGGAAAGATGTAGAGTTCGAGCAGCGCCCGCAGATGCTCGGGCTTCTGCAGGGAGAGGTAATTGAGCGACAGATGCCCCAGCAGGCGCCAGAGGAGGTTGGAGCCGAGCGGCGGCAGGATGTTGGGCGCAGGCGGACGGATATTGGCGAACTCGGCGAATTCGGGCGAACGGCTGGTCGGCAGCGCGATGTCCCCGGCACGCAGGTTTTCCGGGAGGGTTCCGTTCGTGCAGAGCAGCCGGATGGAGAGGGTCTCCGGCGCAGGCAGGCCCTCTCCGGGGGGATAGGACACCGACAGGGAGACGTCGTACCCGGCCCGGACAGGGGAAGGGCGGAAGACCTTCTGATAGACCGGCACGGGTCCTCCCTGGGCGCTGAAGACCTCGAAGGGCTGATAGGCGCGCTGCCGGGCGCTACCCTGAGCCACCCCGATGACCTCCTGGATGTCGTAGACCTGGTAGTGCTGGGTGTTGACGCCGGAAGGGCGCACCGGATAGCCGGTCGTCCGGTGGTCCAGCCTGATCGGATCCGCGTCGTGGCCGAAGAGGTTGACGGCCGTGGCGGCCCCGAGGACGACATGTTCCCTGCGGATCCTGGGAGGGGGTGACGGGGTGTGGTCCAGTTCGAACACGATCTCGAACCGGTCGCCGGGACCTCGATCGCGCCAGCGCTCCCAGCCGTTCAAGTCCAGGAAGCAGAATTTTTCCGGGAGGATGAAGTATTCCTGCAGGATCCGATAGCCCGGAAAGGAATGCGGCGGATAAGGGAGGAGCGCCTCTGCGGGGGAAAACCCGGCGGGCTGCAGGGCATCCGGCGGGAGGGCACAGGATGCGCCTCCCTCCGCGGGTGTGAGCAAAACCCGGTGGAGACTTCTGCGCAGCAGGAGGTAGAGGTCGGCTGACTGGGCATACCCGCCTCCCAGAAAGAGCCTCAGGGTGCGGGGGGTCCAATCGGCGAGTTTCATGCCGCGCAGCTCGAGGAGGATGCGGACGGCGGGCGGATGGCCCGCCGCTTCGATATACGATGCCTCGAGCAGGTGGAGCGGGTGGAGCTCCACATCGCAGCAGGTTCGGAAGAGGCACGGCGTCCCTTCGACCGGAACGGACGCGATCTGGGCGCCTCTTGCGATGATCAGGGGCTGCTTGAGCATGGGCTTGGGCTTGAAGGCGATCACGGTGGTGCAGGGGATCGGCCGCAGATAGTGCGGCCAGATGAGCTGGATCAGCTCATGGATGATCTCGGGGAAGTCGTCCTCGATCTTCTCCCTGATCTGGGCCGTCAGAAAGGCCACGCCTTCGAGGAGGCGCTCGACATCGGGGTCCGCGCCGGCCCCGCCGAGCATGGGGGCGACGGCAGGGTGCGCCCGGGCGAACTCCTCGCCGAGCTCTCTCAGCTGCGCCAGCTCCTGCTGAAAATATCGGCTGATCATCGATCCCTGCCGCTCCTTGCACGCCGTCGGAAGAGGGTTCGGTTGAAGGTCGATGTCTTTTCGGACACCCCGGATCGGTCAGCGCTTGACACTGACCCGGCCGTCCGATTCCACCACGCTCTCGAAATAGACGGTATCCTTGAGGTCCTCGGCGGCCAGCTTCCCGACGATCTGGAACCGCAGGGACAGCAGATCCTCTTCATCCGGAACGAAACGGACGCGGATCACCTTCAGCCGAGGTTCGTATTTCTGGATCGTCAGTCGTATCGCCCGCTCGAAGCGCGTCAGGGAGTCCGGATAGTCTGCATTGATGTCCGTCAGATCCGGTAGCCCGTAGTCCTCGGCGATGGGGACACTGCCCTGCCGGGTGTTGAGGATCCTCTGCAGGTGCCCGAGCACGGACTCGACGACGCGCATGGGATCTTCGCGCGCCCGTGCGAGGGGCGACGCCTTCCAGGTCCGGATCCGCTCGAGCAGTCTGTCTTCACGCATGATTGGTCGCTCCGCGCCCAGTGATCGGCCCGGCGGGGATCGATGATCCCTTCCGGCAGCTGCAGGACCATCCGGCCTTGCCCTTCCCTGCCGGAATCGGCCGCGCAGTCGGCAGGGCACCTCTGAGGATAGAGCGGCACAACCCGGCGCGACAGGTCCTTTCCTCGATAGAGACCCGAAGACCGCCGTTCCATCGCCGGGTCGGGCCCTTCGCCATCCGTTCCGATCGCCGCAAAGCGCTCTCCCGCATCAGGGCCTCCGGCGGCCTCGTCGATGCAGCACCAGCATGAAAGCCCTGTCAGGTACGTTCACTCCAATGGTCGATATGTTCGACGCCGTCGGGTTCGTAGCACATCCGGATGTACCCGAAAACGAACGACACCTCTTCGGTGGGCGGTGTGTTGGCCGATGCCGGATCGATGACGTCGGGGCTGAACCGTGTGATTGTCGAGATCCGCCCCTCCTGGATCTCGATGGTGAAAAAGTACTGGGTGGAGCCGTCGCCGGCGGGGTTGGGCCGATAAAACTTGAAGACGCCTTCGATGACCTCGTTGTTTGTCAGCGCCTTGAACAGGAGCGGCGAGCTCTTGTCGATCCGCTTGACGATCCGGAGCGGCTCATAGGTCCTCTGCCCGGTCGCCATGCCTGTGGCGGCCTCGCGCGCCGTCCGGACCGAGTCCTTGAAGGAAAGGCACTCGATCGAGTTTTCCCGCTCCATGGAGGTGATGGTGGAGTCCCCCTGGATGTCCTGACCATTGGCCTTGAGGAAAAGATGTACGGTCTGAGCCATGGTTCCTGCCCCCCTTTCTGGTTTCGCCCGCGAAAAAAGCTACCCTGGGTGTTTCGTTTCGTTTATTCCTTGTCCAGTTTGCCGACCAGGGAGAGGGTGAAGAAGGCCCCCATGTATTTGAAATGAGGCCTGACCTTCAATCCGACCCTGTACCAGCCCGGCTCGCCCTCCACGTCCTCGACGGTCACCTGCGCCTGCCGAAGCGGCCGCCGGCTGCGGACCTCCGGCGCGGGGTTGTCCATGTTGACCACGTATTGCGTGATCCAGGTGTTCAACTCGCGCTCGAGATCGGCCCTTTCCTTCCAGGTGCCGATGTTTTCCCGCTGGATGACCTTCAGGTAATGGGCCAGGCGGTTGATGACGAACATGTAAGGCAGTTGCAGTCCCAGCTTGTAGTTCAGTTCGGCCTCCTTCCCCTCCTTGCTGATCCCGAAGAATTTGGGCTTCTGGACCGAGTTGGCCGAGAAGAAGGCGGCGTTGTCGCTCCCCTTGCGCATGGTCAGGGCGATGAAGCCCTCTTCGGCCAGTTCGTATTCCCGCCGTTCGCTGATCAGCACCTCGGTCGGGATCTTGGTCTGGATGGCCCCCATCGCCTCGTACTGGTGCAGGGGCAGGTCCTCCACGGTGCCCCCGCCCTTCGGGCCGATGATGTTCGCGCACCAGCGATACTTGGCGAAGCTGTCCGTCAGGCGTGTCGCGAAGGCGAAGGCGGCGTTGCCCCAGAGGTAGTCGCCGTGGTTGGCCGAGACGTCTTCCTGGTAACCGAAGGCCTTGACGGGCGCGGTCTCCGGCCCGTAAGGCAGGCGCAGCAGGAAGCGCGGCAGGGCCAGCCCGACGTATCGGGCATCCTCGCTCTGCCGGAACGACTGCCACTTGGTGTACTGAGGCCCCTCGAAGATGGATTTCAGATCCTTCAGCTGAGGCAGCCCGTTGAAATCGTCCAGGCCGAACATGGCCTGCCCGGCGGCGCCGATAAAGGGCGCATGGGCCATGGAGGCCACGCTCGCCAGATATTGCAGGAGTTTGATGTCCAGGGGACCGGCCCCGAAGGCGTAATTCCCGATCATCGCCGCGTAGGGCTGTCCGCCGAACTGGCCGTATTCCGCCGTATAGACGGTCTTGTAGAGCCCGGATTTGGTGATCTCAGGGGCGTCCTCGAAGTCCTCGAGAAGGTCCTCCTTGCTGACGTTCAGGATCTCGATCTTGTTGTTTTCCCGGAAATCGGTCTTGTCGATCAGGTACTTCATCGAGCGCCAGGCCGATTCGAGCTTCTGAAAATCGGGGTGGTGCAGGATGACGTCCAACTGCATCCCGAGGCGCTTGTCGATCTCCGCGATCATCTCGTCGACCACCGCCTTCGAGATCTTGGGCATCTCGCGCCCCGGCTCCAGGAGTTGGGTGATCAGCGCCTCGACCCCCCGTTTCGTCACCCCATAGGCCTCGTCCGAGGGTTGAAGTCTGGTGGCCTGAACGATTTCGTCCAGGATTGAGCGCTCCTCCGTCGCTTCCGCAGGAGCGGCGGCGGCAGCCTGCTGCTCGCGTTCTTCTGCCATGGCACAATCTCCCCCTGTTGGCTTATTTTTCTTCCGCGCCGAGTTCCTTCAGAAGCTGCTCGCGCGCGGCTTCGTCCTTCACCAGCTCTTGTATCTTCTTTCTGAAATTCGGCAGGTTGCTCAAAGGGCCTTTGAGTGCGCCCAGGGCCTCGCGCAGTTCGAGCAGGCGCTTGAGTTCAGGCGTCTTGCGGGCCACCGCCTCCGGTTCGAAGTCTTTAAGGGACTCGAACTGCAGGTCGACATTCATCTCCGCGTCGGGCTCCTCGGCAAGACGGTTCGGCACGGAGATGTTCAGCCCGATGCCCTGCGCCTTCAGCACCTCGTTGAAATTGTCCTTGTCGATGTTGATCGGCTCGCGGTCTTCGAGGGGCCGCTCATCCGGCCTGCCGGTGAAATCGCCCAGGATCAGGAGTTTCAAAGGCAGTTCCACCTCTTCCTGGGCATCGCCCAGAGCCGGACGGTAGACGATGTTCACCCTTTCACGCGGGGCAACGGATCCTTCTTTGGCCATGATCTCCTCCTTGGTGGTATGAAACCGTTCAACGTCCGGCCAGACGCAGGGCGTCGGCCGGCGCGAGTCTCGCGATGCGGTCGAGGATGGCGGCGCCTCGATTTCGCACGTCGTCCGCCGGTGCGGCGCTGAATCCGCGCCAGACGAGTCTGAGCGCCTTGACAGCAAGGTCCGGGTCCCAGCTCTCCAACTGGAAGGCGTCGATGTCCTGCAGGACCGCCTCCAGCTGAGGCAAGGCCGCCTGGGTCTCGGCGGCGCCGAGCAGCAATTCGCACAGGCTCAGGCGCCATCCCATCTGCCTGCGCCGGGACGTCCCGCTGCATAGACCGCGCTGCAGCAGTTCGGCTGCCTCGGCCAGGCGTTTGCGGCCGGCCAGTTCGCGCGCCTGCTCCAGCAAGGCTGCATCCGGGCCGTTTGCCGCGCCTGCTGCGGCCCCCTGCACGGTCTCAGGCGCCTCTGTTTTCGACCGGTGCCGGTGGGATTCCAGCCAGGATCGTGTGGCCCCGTCGGCGAAAGGGGTCCCGTCCGAAAAGCTCAATTCCTCGATTCCGCAGAGGCGCTTGACCAGGGATACGGTCTCATGGACGACAGCGTCCCGGGCGGCTTCACAGCGGGGGCCCATCCGAGCCAGGGACTCGGCCGTGAGGCGGTTCAGGTCGAGCCACAGGACGGCGCTCTGGAGGCGCTCCTCGGCGCTGCGGATCAGGATCTCCCAACTGCCCTTCGCTTCCAGGCCCTTCCATTCGTTTTCCAGAAGGGGCCTGTTCATGGGCGGCGGGACCTCGGTCCTCCCGCCGGCGGCCGGGGGCAGGGCCTGGATCAGGGACCAGGACGCGATTCGTCGCAGGCGGTATGACCGGGGGTCGCTCAGGTCCTGTCCGAGGTAATAATCGGCCGTCCGCCGGACCGCCTGAAAGGCGCCGCGCAAGACCTTTTCCGCCTCGACCGCTGAGGCGGGCTGGGTTCCCGGCCCTGCCTCGCCGGGTTCGGGCCGCACCCCAGCGGGAGGGGCGGCAGGCCCGGAGACCGGCTCTTGCGGCGGGCCTGGAGAGGGAGCCGAGGCCGGCGGATTTTCGACGGTTCTTCGCAGGGGATGCGGCTCGGAAGCGGCCGCCCCGGCCGGGGCTGGAGCGGATTGAGGCGTTGTGTCCTCAGGCCCCTTCTTGAGCGCCGGGACCTCGCCCGGCGCAGCGGCTGCAGTTGAAGCCGATGCCTCTAGCGAGGGAGGCGCCGGGCCCTGGGCGGGTTCCGCAGCCTCCCCGGTCTGCAGCGGTAGGGCATCGATAAACCGTTCGAGGGGTCTGGTCAGCGGCGGACTGTCGAGGTTCGCCTGAAGCAGGGCATCGACCCGCATCAGGGCCTCACGGTATTGCTGCACCGCCTCCGCCGCCGCTCCTTCGGGCTTGAGGTCCTCCAGCGCCGCCGCGCTCTTTTCGACCCACCATTCGAGGGCCGCCGCCCGGCCGCGCATCCGTTTCTTCGGCGGAAAGAGATCCTCCCAGAAGTGTTCGATCAGATCACCCATGACCTGCAGACCCTGAGCGAGACCTTCGAGACCGCGGGTGCGGATCACGGGATACCGTGGGTTATTTCTAATCGAAAATCGCCCACGGTATCCCGGTACGTGCACCAAATCATCGAGACCGCGGGTGCGGATCACGGGATACCGTGGGTTATTTCTAATCGAAAATCGCCCACGGTATCCCGGTACGTGCACCAAATCATCGAGACCGCGGGTGCGGATCGCCGCCACCGCGAAATAGCTGGCCGCGAGCAGGTCCTTCGATTTGCCGGAAAGAATGGCCGCCGCGAGGCGTTCGACCGTTTCCCAGTCGGTGCCGCCCATGGCGGAAGGCGTCGAAAGCTTGTCGATTTCGGCCTGGAGGGCCTCGAAATCGGGGTCGTAGCGCGCATCCACGCCTGCCGGCTGCTCCGGCCGAATCGGTTCCTTACCGAGAGACCACGGGTCCATGGGATGGTCTTTCCTCCAAAGGTAAAAGCCACAAGCGCGCAAAGTCGGCGGGTGTCAGACCCCGCAGGAAAACGGCTAAAAACACGCGATCCGGGCTTCCGCCGGCGAAAACGGCCTGGGGGCTTTCGGCCAGAACCGCCCTCAATCCGAGGAGCCGCCGGCGGGCGGTCTGCTCCTCACCACCGGAGATCCTGCTTTGGAGCGGCAGGACATAGGCCGTTCCACCGGTTTCCGCCCGCCATGCCTGAATATCCGGCTCAGCAGGAACATCCGCAGGTTCGCCCCCCGACTCGGTCATCCCTTTGCCGCCTTCGGTCGACCCGGTGCTCGACCGAGGTCCGGAGGCCGGAAGGCCCCGGACGGCCTCCTCGAAGGGTTTGAAGCCGGCGAACCGGCGGCTCGCCAACCCTTCCATCTGCATGTACATCTCTCTGAATTCGATCAGCAGGGAAGGCCAGCGTTCCTGCCACCGATTCAACGGCCCGGTGCCGAGGATCAAGAGCGGATAGGGCCTTCCGAGCGTGTCGCTGCTGTCTTTGATGAGGCCGCAGGCGATGTCCTTCCGGTTCCCTGCCCCCGCCCAGAATCGCCAGGACTGGTGGACCAGCCGCCTGGTCTCCGACTCTCCAAGGCGATGGTAGCCTTGAGCGATCCAATCGGAAAAGGCCTTTGAAAGCTGCGTCGGGGAGCCTGCCTCTATGAAGTCCCTGGCCACCGGGTGCTTCCCGGCGGCGGTCCATTGCCACAGGGTTCGAGGTTTCATCGATCCCAGCACCGCACGATGGTCCTCGGCGCCCGTCCCGGGCCCGCAGCCAGCAGTTTGACAGCGGCGCCATGACCGCTGAACTGGTACCGGGCGCGGATGAAGCTGATCCCCATCTGCTTGAGGGCGGATGCCTCCCGCGGGAATTCATCCGGCCGGAACGTGCGCTCTCCCCTGTTGAAATCCCTCAGAAACTGAGCAAAGGCCAGGTTGCCCGTGTAGGTCTTGACCAGGCTCAGGGTCCCCACCTCGATGGTAAAGACGACGTCGCCGCAGGTTTGGGGTTCCCACTTGAAAACCTTGGTGATCGGAAACTGAAAGTTCGCCAGGCTGAAGGTCTGGGCTGCGCACTGCAGTTCCAGGCGCGTGGCATGGGGGCGGATGTGCGCCTCCGGGTTGGTGTCCGTGGGCAGGCCTTTGATGGTGACCGCATAGCTCTGTTCGATCGGTCTGGCGGTGCGGGCCCCGCGGGTAAGGAAGGAGAGGAATGCGCCCTCGAAGGGAATGGCTTCGCCCATCACCCGTTTGGAGTAGTAGCCCCTGTCGAGGCTTCGTCCGAGAAAAGGGGCCGCGGGTCCTTTGACATACTGCAGGGCATAACCCCCGTCGCCGAGGAGCAGCTCATTGACCCGCTGCAGGTCGGAAATGCCTTCGACTTCCACCAGCACCTGTTGTTCCCACAAGTCCTGCAGATGGCAGGCGGTTTCCATCCGGACATACGTCCAAAGATAGTCGAAAGGGCCCTTGACCAGGTCCCAGACGAGTCCGGAGCCGGACCCGGATCCGGCGCCCGCCGTCGCCATCGCGGCCTTGAGCCGTGCGTAGGCGTTCTGGGCTGCCACGAGCGGGGATTTGCTCATTGCCGGGTCTTCGCTGAAGACCTGGGCGGCCGTCTGGTAGGCGACGAGGCGCGAGGCCGAGACGGGGGTGATCTCCATCAGGGCGGCGCGATAATCACGCAGGGCCGAGGCGGCCGTCATCATCGACCGCAGCGACGGGTCGTCTTCTCCCCGGCTGAATGTCTCTTCGAGCCTCCCGATCAGGTCTTTGCCCTTTTTCGCGGCCTTGGAAAGACCGGGGCTCTCTTCGGCAAGGGCCTCCTTGTCCGCCAGGACGCGCACATTCCGGAAGGCGAGCAGCGCGTCTGGCCATCCGGTGTCGTCCCGCCGCTCGGAGAAAGGCCCCAGCTCTTCGGCCATCCGCGAAAGGAGGTTGAAATAGGGCCCCTGGTCGCTTCCCATCAACGCCGCCGCCGTCCGGCGGGGTTCGCCGGCCTCGAGGCCGGCTTCCCCCTGACGGAAGGCCGCGCCAAAGGCCTGCCAGCTACGGAGATAGTCCGCAGCATAGGCGGTCAGGAAAGCGGTCTTCCGGCCGGCGAGCCGCGCCGGGTCCGGCAGGGCGTTCTCGATGTCTGCGATCAGGCCCTCGATGAAGGCCTTGCCTTGGCGGGTGAAGCAGGGGGGCACGGCGGGGGAGTCGGCCCCGGCCAGACTCTCCCCCCAGAAATCCTTGAGCTTGACCGGGGAAAGCGCGGTGCGGGTGTCGACGTAATCCGTCAGCCAGTCGAGCCGCGCCCCTTCATGGGTGAGGGCGTGCTGGAGCAGACGCTGCAGGTCGCCTATCTCCTGGTTGAAGTCCTCACTCCTGGAAGACCACACCAGATAGTGGAGGTAGAGAAGAGCGAACCCCTCGTCCACGGCTTCCTCTGGCAGATGCGGTCCGGCTGCCGGCAGAAGTGCGGCATAGCCCGGTTGGGGCCGGGCCTCGAGCGCCTCGAGATCCTCTCCGGCTTGCCGCGCTTTGATAAGGAGGATCCGCCGCACCAGATGAACGACATGGGGCCCGATGATCTGCCCGGGCGTGGCGGCGGAAAAGCGCATCACCGTTTCTGATTCGGTGTGGTCGAGCGGGTCGAGGAGGCCTTTCCGGAATTGCCTGCAGAAATGCGCCTTCAGCTGCAGTTCGACCTTCTTGCTGTCGGGCAGACCCATCCGGGGGATCCACCAGTTGCGATTCTGGTCTTCCACCCGCAGGGCGGCCTGCCGGAAGCGCTCCAGGGTGGCGAGGTCGGTGACGGTGTCCCCCCGGATAACTGCAGGGGCTGTGAATTCGTGCGCGATGTGCCGCAGGCTCGAGAGGTTGCGCACAAACGAAAAGCTGAGCAGACCGCAAGCGGCCAGCACGAGCGCGACCCAGGCGCTCAGGCCGAGATTTCGGGTGAGACGGCGCCAGTCGAGTGCACGCTGGGTGGGCGCGAAGAGGCGGCGATCCTTTGGCAGGATCCGCGAGAAGAAATCGTGTAGGAACAGCCCGCGGCTGGTCCCGGGCAGCACCTCGCGCGATGCGATGAGTCCCAGGGCCTGGAGGAAGTGGGAATAGGGGCTTCCTTCCTGGCAGCCGCTGCTGAAAAAGAGGCCGCGCAGGATGGGGGTCTCCTGGTAGGGGTTTTGCTGGAAAGCGGCCTTCAGAAAGGCCGTGAGTCCGGGCGTCAAGCCCTCGAATTCCTCCGGAAACAGGAGGAGCGCCGGGTCCACCGCACGGGTGCCGCCCCGGTGAAGCAGCAGCAGGCGCAGTTCCCGCAGGCGTGTGCCGATCGTCTGCATGGCCCGGCCGAGGAAGTCTTCTACGCCGGCCTTCAGATCACGGTTGACAAACCCCATGGCCTGTTGTTGGGCCTTTTCCGGGAGCTGGTCGCAGAATTGGGTCATCCCCTGGATCAGGTCGCATTTGGTGACGAGCACGTACACCGGGAAACGGGCCCCGAGCACGCGCATGAGCTCGTCGGCACGGCGCCGGATGGCCCGGCCGTCCTCCTCGAGCCGCGCCGTGTCGCCCTGAAGCAGCTTGTCCGCGGGCAGGCTCACCACCAACCCGTTCAGGGGCTCCTTCTTGCGGAACTTGGCCAATTGGGCCAGGAAGCGCGTCCACTCCTCCTTGTCCCGTCCCTCGTCCACGGGGATGGCGTAGCGTCCGGCGGTGTCGATGATCACCGCCTGGTCGAAAAACCACCAGTCGCAGTTGCGGGTGCCGGACAGGCCCGAGGTGCGCGTCATTTCCGCAAAGGGCGCTGAAAGCCGGGCGCTTTGGATGGCCGTGGTCTTGCCGGAACCGCTTTCTCCGATGACCAGGTACCAGGGCAGGACATAGAGCGGGTTGCCGAGCTTTTTGAGGTGGGACTGCTTGAGGGCGGTCACGGCTTCCCGCCAGCGCTCCTGGACCTCCCGCGCCTGATCCCGCTCCTGGTCGGATAGCCCCTTCAGATAGGCATCGTCCTGGGCGATGACCTGCTGAACGAAGCGCTCCTCGCGCTGGCGCAGCAGCACCTTCTCGAGAAAGACGAATCCGAGCCAGACGCCTGCCAGCCCGACGAGGATGAAGATCCCCACCCACCAGGGCCAGTCGAGGGTCAGGACCAGGCCGGCCACCACGAGGACGACCAGAAGGACCGCGAGAATGACGAGAAACCCTTTGAGGAGTCTTTTCATTTACTGCACCGCGCTGAGGACGTTTACGCTGACGCTGCTCAGGATGAAACGGTAGATCAGAAACAGTCCGGCATACAGGATGACCGGACACCCGATACAGGCGAGGGTGAAAAAGGGCAGACGCCCGGCTGCCCGCGCAGGGGCCGCCATGGTCTCCGTCTCGGGCGGATAGGCCTCGGGGAACAGCTCCCGGTCTTCCAGGCTGGGCAGTGCCATGGAACTGCCGGAGAGGACTTTCAGGTTGGTGGCTTTCAACTGCTCGAGGAGGTATTCGTCCCCTTCATGGCAATACCGCCCCATGAAGCCCATGGCCAGACACAGATAGTAGACCTCGCGGACCTCCGACTGATGAGGCCCGAGCATATTCAGCCGCTCGAAGAAGCCTTCGCCCGCGTCGGCGGTCTGGTAGTGGATGCGCTGCAGCTGCTCCCCCTGCCAGCGCTGCCGTTCCGGCCATTGCGAACTGAGGATCACCTCGTCGATCCAGGCAAAGACGGCAAAGCGCGCCAGATCGTAGTCCTCTCGCGTGAAGGATCCGCTGTCGAAGCGGGCCTCGGCCCCTGAGATCAGACGCTGGATGTCGGCCCGCACCTGCTCGAAGGAGGCCTGTCGGATGGTGTCGCCCCGGATGAAATAGGCGACATAGGCGATCAGTTCCATGAAGCAATCGGTCAAACGCATGCTCATCTCCTCCCCGTCACCATCAGCTCGATCTTGAGGTCTTCCGGGGCTTGATCCCAGTAAAGGGCGAGGTTGCGGTTCTTCTGCACCGGGAGCCACTGGTCGCTGTGGTGGTCGATCTGGAAGTAGAGGGCCCTTGCACGCCGGGGCAGTTCCTGCGGCGGGGCCGGCAGATGGGCCAGCCGGACCCCCGGCAGGGCGCGGGCGATCAGGATCGGCAGCGTTTCGCGCGAACCGATTTTGGCGGCCGTCTCGAGAGAGCGGAGCACGGTCTGAGGGTCGGCTTCGGTCTCGAAGACCAGGTAGTAGCGCATGCGGCCCTCGAAGATGGCCGGCGGCAGTTCAGCTGCGAAATAGGTTCCGTCGAAGAGGACCTGCAGGACATATTCCGGCCCGGCCGTGATTTCGTCCAGAAGGCGCGTGATCAGTGAGCGTGCGGCCGAGAAACAGGGCCCGAGGTTGCGGTGGTCGTAGGGGGGCAGGAGTCGGGTCCCCCCGGGCCCCTCGCCCAGCGCGTTGATCTCGCCCGAAAAGGAGGAGAGCTCTCCTACCAGTTGGCGCAGGAGGGCGTAGACTTGCCAGGGGTGAACGGGCTCGGCCTCGGTCAGGTGGAAGAGAAGCGGCACGTAGCGGTTGAGGGATCGCAGCGCCAGCAGGTAGACCATGTCCCGGGCCCCGAATTCGGCCGAATGGATGCCCCGGTCGCGCTTGTAGGCCTCCAGCTGGCGGCCGCGCGCCGCGAGTTGATCGCGGATCTCGCGCACCGTTGCCAGCAAGGGGGCGCAGGCTGTCACGGCGAGACAGGGCGGGAAGAATGCCTCGTCCAGAACGACCTTCTCCGCGCGCCGTTCGAGCCTCGCCACCGGGACCAGCGCGTAGCCTCCGAGCCGGCTGATCTCCGGTTCCCAGAAGATGCGCAGGACATAGTGGAGCCGCTTGACCTGCCCGCTCGGACCTTGCTGATGCAGGTCCTGGATCTCGTCCGGGTCGACCGGGGCCGTGAAGCGGGTGGTGATCTCCGAAAGCCGTTCGATGCGCGGCAGCACCGTCACGTTTTCACCGGATTCATTCCATTGCCTGAGGCCGACGTAGACCGTGAGGGGCTTTCCCCCGTTCACCCAGGCCTCCTCGAAGGATCGGCCTTCGATCAGGGCGTTGCCGGGGAAGACCGCGTGCGTCCGGTCGGGAAAGATGAATTCTCCCCGCGTCAGTTCGAAGGTCAGGTTTCCAAGGGCGGCCTCTGCGATTTCGATGTCACCGACCCCCCAGAAGTCAGGCTGCAGGAAGCGGTGGAACGGCTGGAGCAAGGTCCCGGCGTGCCGATCCGCGAGTTGAAAATGCTGCGGCTGCAGGAAAAGGCCCTGGTGCCAGAAAAGGGGTCTGTCCATGGTCCCGTGCGCTCCCGCTTCAAGGGGTTTTCGGTGGAGCATCGTTTGCCGGTCGATCTTCGATCCGTTCGGAGCCCAGGTCCAGCTCGACGGTCAGATGAGCAGGCCGGGACACCGGCTGCCGGCCTTTCGCCTCCGGTTTTTCCACGACCACGGGGACATCGAAGAGGCGGATGATGTTTCCCTTCTGGAGGGCGTAGTATCCTGCTACGACCGCGACGTACCGGGCCCCCTCGGCCCGGTCCAGGGGATATTTGAGATCCTGATCGGGGTGAACGATCAGGCGTTTGGCCGCGGCGACGCTCGCGTCGAAGGGGGCGCACTCGAGGAGTTTGTAGATGCCCCCCGGCTGGTCGGCAAGCTGGTGGAAACTGTTGGGATCCCTCAACTGATAGACGCAGAGCAGAAGCGTGTGCGGCAGCCCGTCGTACAAATTCAGGCGGGGATCGGCTTTGATGTAGAGTTCGATCGCCTCTTCTTCGTAGGTGAATTCGGGTGGAGAGGGGGGCAGCGGCGGGCTCGAAGCGCATCCTGCAAGACCCGCGATAATGCCCCAGAGAAGAACTCCGGCACCAATCCATGCAATCCTCTGTTTCAATGCGAACCTCCGTCTTGTTCTGCCGTTATCTTTGCGCAATTCCGTTCGAAGCCCCGTATCCAGTCTTCCATGAACCGATTCGATTCAAACCATTGCCGACATTGCCGAAAATGCTCCTCATAGAGTCCGAAGAGTTCGGCCTTGCGCAGGGGGCCGAATCGAAGCCCCCCTCCGCCGCTTTTCGAGAGGGCCTCGGGGTCGAGGGCCTGAAGGATGCCGCCCACCTGCTCGACAGCCGTCCGTTTGGAGGCTTCCTGGGCGATCATGAAGGCGCGTTTGATCTGACCGAGGTAGCCTTCGATCGACCTGGCGCCGCCGGCCCCGGCTATCTCCGAGCCGATGACGTGCCGAATCGTCTCTTCTCCCCCGCCGGGCGCCAGATGAAGATCGATGGAGCGGACCACCTCGTTGATGAGGTCGAAGAGCTTGTTCACGGATTCGGCGAGGCGTTTCACCAACTCCTCGGCCGGCATGTCCGCCTCCGGCTCCCTGCCGAGGATCAGGGCTACGACCCTCCGGAGGGTCGTTGTTTCCAGGGCGCCGGCGGCCGGCCGCTCTTCGCGCGGAAGGAATGCTGCGGTCAGATCGGCGAGTGACTTCTCCTGAACCTCGTAGGGATAGCCGCCCAGTTCCGCCGTGAGCATCGCCTCGATGCGCGTGCGCGCCTGTTCAGGACCCTGCCGGTAAATGGCCCGGATAGCTCCGACCAGTGCTGTCGGTCCCATTGCGTGATCGTCTTTGGATGACCTTTTCTGATCCATCTGTTTCTGCCCGCTGGATAGGCCCGGCCCTCCCGGGGCGGCGGGACCCCTTCGAGTCTCCTCCCGATGTCCTGCGCCGCGCCGCCTGGGGGTTATTTTTTGTCCCTGCGCAGGATCACCGTTTCGGTCATGAGGTCGTCGTCCTCGGATTTTGCCCCGGCTGAGGGAGCCGCCTCTGGCTTCGCTCCGGCAGCGGTGCCGGAGAGGCGGTTCCAGTCGTCTGCAGGGGGTGCTCCGTTCCGGCCGATCACCACGGTCTCCTCGAGAGCCTCCGGCGCCGGGCCGGTTTCCGGGGCCGCGGGACCCGGTCTGTCCCCCGCGGGCTGCGGGGCGTCCGGTGGACCGTCGGGGGAAAGCACGACGGTCGCCGGTTGCGAATCCTGCCCATGTTCCGTTCGATCTCCCGGGGGATAAACGGCGGGCTCCGGCCTTTTGTCCCGGCCGATGATCATCGTCGACTGGAGTTCGCCCTCCGCTGAGAGGGGAGGTTTTAGTGGGACGCTCCCGGACGGTTCCCCGGCTGCTGAAAGGACCACGGTCCCGGCCAGGGTTTCGGCTGCATCCTGTCCGGCGTGCAACGAGGGGGGCTCCGTTTCCCAATGCTGCGGACGCTCCCGCCCCGCCCGGGCGGCCCATTCGGCCTTGATATCCTGCAGAAGGCGACAAATCGCCTCGTCTTCACGGGGGCGCTCGCCTGGGTCTTCGACCGCGGCCCTTCCGGCGGTGGGGCGGGCTTCCGGTTGAAACAGCCAGGTCTTGATCTCCTGCCGCAGTTCGCCCAGGGTCCGTTCGATGCCCTCGAGGGCGGCTTCGACAGCGCCCGCGGCGCTGTTTCGAAGAAGGCCGCAGCCGACGCCGAGGGACCGTTCCCACCATGGGGCGAATGCTTCGCCTGCGGCGGATTCACGATTCCAGAAGATGTTTCGAGAGGAGAAGACGCTGTCCGGGTGGTTTCGTGCAACTGCGGGAAAGGCGTCATCGGGGCCGGCGCCGAGCGTCTGAAGGGCCTCCTGCAGGGCGCTGTAAATGTCCTGTGGTTTTTGCCGCCGGTTGGCCAGGAGGATCTGGAACCAGACCAGACCGAGCAGCTGAAGCCCGGTAGCGGCGCTCCCCTGCAACGGTAGAGGCAAGGGCGGGCGGCTGCTGACCGTTCCGATCGAGCGGAGGTTGAAAGACCAGCAGAGAGGCAGATGTCCGGGGCTGCCCGGGAGATCGACCCACAGGCGGTCGAAGGAAAAGTCCGTGCCTGGTGCGCTGGACGTTTCGAGGTGCGGCCTCAGGAGGCGCAGGCATGCCTCCAGGAGACCCAGCTTGAGGTAAAGGACCTCTGCGAAACGGCGGGGCGATCCATCCGGGAAAAGGAACGCCTCCCTGTCTTCCTGAAGCGGCCGAACACCCGGAGGCTGAAAGGGCCGGAGTCTTCTGTAGTCCCCTCGTTCGCGCGCCTGCCGCTCCAGGTCATCCGGCGGGGCCCCGCCAAGGAGGGCCGAAAAATCGATGAGGCTCAGGGACGGGGCGTCGAAGACGAGCATGAAAAACGGGAAAAAGGCAAAGGGAACCACTCTTGTGACGGCCAGGCCCGAGGGGCCGTAGCACTCTGAGGCGTCGGGGCAGCCCCGGCAGGGAAAGGCCGCCGCTGCGCCGCCGGGGCCGGCCTGCTGAGCGAAGCCGCGGATCAGTGCGCGGCCGTCTTTCAAGGCGAGCGGATCGGCGGGATCCGTCATCGGCGCGTAGAACGCCGTCCGGCCGGTTTCCTGAAGGCAGGCGGGGCAATGGAGGTAGCGTGAGAGGGATCCGCTGTAGGGGCTCAGCCCCATCCCCCGAAGGAACGAGTCATCCCGGCACAGGTCGAGCGGCGCCCCGCAGGACGGGCATGGGGGATGGAAGAAGATCCGTTGCTTCTGGCAGAAAAACAGCGAACGGAGCGGCATGAAGCGCTGCGAGGCATCGAGCTGGCTGCCGAGGACCGTGAGCCCGGCCGATCGGCCCTGAGAGCGGTAATGGGCGTAGGTTGTCAGCCACAAGCGGTCGATATCCGGGTTGCTGAGAGGGCGGACGGGGTCTTCGCCTGCGAGGCAGCGGTCGCGCTGCACGAGCAGGAGGAGCCGCTTGATCTCCGTACTCTCATCCAGGATGAAACGGGCTTCGAAAAGACGTGCGAACGGCTGGGAATCGTCGAATACCGAAAACGGCTCCCCGGTTAGGGGTTCGGGCACGACTGGATTGACGAACTCCAGTCGCATTGTGGAGGTGTTCTGGGCGTCGAGATAGGGAAGCAGCGACTGTGAGACGCGCTCGTGAGCCACGTTCGAACCCTTTCCGTTGCAGGAGTGTTTGGTCAGGGTACCGTGGAATAGCCAGCCCGAAGTGCGATGATGGTGTTGTCAAAATATGTTAACAAATTAACTAGTTTAAGGAATACTTTAAACGTCTGGGCCTGCCAAGTCAATATCAAATTTGAATTTGGTTCATAAATAATGTCCATTCCGGAAATGATTTCCCCGTAGAACCCTGTTTCCAATCCGGAAATGAGGATTTTTCTTCACACGCTTCGCGTGCGCAGTCCCACCGCGTTGCGGCAGGCCCCGGTTTCTTCACACGCTTCGGGTGCTCAGCCCCACCGCTATGCGGCGGGTTCCGGTTTGGCCAATATCAAGGAAATCAAGCGTTTTTGCGGAGGCGACCTGTAGGTCGCCGCACAAGCACACGTGCAGATGGATTCCGAGATTGGCCCAAAAGCCCCTTTTCGGACGGAAACTATTGTGAAATCAATCGTTTGTGCATATACGACCGGGGGTTGCCGCACAAGCAAATCTGCAGACGGACGCAGAGATTGGCCAAAAAGCCCTCTTGCAGATGGGAAGGGGCGCCGATGTCCATGCCCATGCAGTTGATCTTGCAAAAAGCCCCTTTGCGGATGGGAAGGGGGGTCGATTTTGGATGCCGGATGCAAGAAAATTTCGTGGGGCCACTGCTTTTATAGTATGATCTCGAGCAGATTGGGGAGGTTCGAACGATTTTGAAGGATTTGAACCCGTTGCCCCACGCGGTTTGGGGAGCTGAAGGATGGTGTGGCATTGCAGGTTCTTGCCGGCCCCTTTTCCCATAGCCCCGGGAGGAAGCCTCTTGCGGTTCCGCTTTTCCATTTTTGTCAAACTGGTCCTCTTCATCATCCCGCTGGTGTGCATCCCGATCGCCGTGGTGGGGTATCTCTCCGTGCAGGCCTCCGTCGAACGGGTGAATCGGCTGGTGCGGCAGGAGCAGATGGCCCAGGTGCAGGCGACCGCCGAGAGGATCGACGCCGTGTTCTACAATGGCCGGATGGATCTGGAGACCCTGGCGCGGTCCCCGGTACTGGCCGAGTTCTATCTCGCGCGGCTGTTCCGGCTCGAGGCCGAAGCCGGGTTCAACCGGGAGAATCTGGAAAAGCTCTTTGCCGATATCCTGGCGCGCACGCCGTACTATCATCGCATACGTTTTCTGGATCGGCAGGGCCGTGAGCGGATTCATGTGTCGCGAGAGGGCCCTGCAGAACCGTCGGCGGATCGGAGCGAAGACGTGTTTTTCCTTGAAGCCCGCGGTCTAGGGCCTGAGGAGGTCTTCTTTTCCGGCCTTGTGCGCAGTGAAGATCATGGAGGCTACGTCGTATACGCCGCCCGGCCCTTCTTCACCGGTTGGCGCGAATACGCCGGGGTCGTGGTGATCGATGTGGATTTCGAGAAGATCATCGAGATCATCCGCGCGATACAGGTGGGGGAAGGGGGGTATTCTTTCCTGATCGATCAGGAGGGCCGTACCCTGGTCCACCCGCGCTATGAGCCCTACGCCTTCGGCATCGGTGATTATCCCGACGCCAGCCTGCGGGATATGGTCCGGAGCATGCTCTCAGGCGGAAGCGGGTGGCAGACCTATACGTTTCAAGAAGAGGAAAAGGTGGCGGGATTTGCGCCGGTCCGCAGCATGGGCTGGTCCCTGGCCGTGACGGTGCCGATCCGCGAGTTCGCCCGCGAGTCGCACGACCTGCAGTCCCGGGTGCTGAATCTCGTCCTGGTGACCGTGCTGGTCACTCTTGCCGGAGTGTTCGCGCTGTCCTATCATCTCCTGAGGCCCGTCAGACGGCTTGTGGCGGCCACCAACCGGGCGGCGGGAGGCGATCTGAACCAGGAGATACCTATTTCGTCCCATGACGAACTGGGCGATCTGACGCGGTCTTTCAACCGCATGCTGACGGATCTCGCCCGCATCCAGCAGGAGTTGGTCCGTTCGGAGAAGCTGATCGCCCTGGGACGGCTTTCGGCCGGCGTCGCCCATGAGATCCGGAATCCGTTGAACGCCATGAAGGGCGCCATGGTCCATCTTCGCCAGAAAAGGCCCGATGAACCTCTGATTCAGGAGATCGCCGGTCTGGTGACCGAAGAGATCGACCGCCTGGATCGCCTGGTGGCCGAGTTCCTCTACTTTTCAAAGCAGGCCCCGCCCCGGCTGTCGCCGACGGACCTGAACCTGGTCATTTTGGGGGCGCAGGCGCTGCTGATCCATCAGGCCTCCCGCAAGGGGGTGCGGTTCGAGAACCGGCTGGATGAGGGGCTCCCTCCTGTCCCCCTCGATGCGCATCAGATGGAGCAGGCTCTTTTGAACCTCGCGATCAACGCCATGGATGCCGTGCCTCCGGGCGGCGAGGTCCGGTTTACATCCGGTGTGAAGGAGGAGGGCGGCGCGCGTTTTGCGGCCATCGAGGTGGTCGACAACGGCGTGGGCATCGGCCCGGAAGACCTTCCGAACGTATTCGACCCCTTTTTTACGACCAAAGAGGAAGGCACCGGCCTCGGGCTGCCGCTCAGCCTCGGGATCGTGGAGGCGCACGGCGGCAGCCTGGAAATCGAGAGCCGTCCGGGTGAGGGCACCCGTGCGACGATCCGCCTTCCTCTCGACGGATCACCGGCGGGATGAAGACCCTTTCCATCCGGGAATGGTTTGCTTGGTCCGTCTCGGTGTCGAGCGTCGCGCTTGCGCGCGCGGCGGCGCGCAGGCCGCCCGGGGGGAGGATCCCCCTGTTTTGCTCGACCGGCTGAAGAGACCAGTTCCGTGAGGATACGAGGCAGATGGACAGGGAAAAGACGATTCTAGTCGTAGATGACCGCATCAACGCCTTGAAGGTGTTGATGCTCTTTCTGGCCGACAAGGGCTATCGCGTGCTGGAGGCCTCGAGCGGGCCTCAGGCGCTGGCGGTCTTTCAGGACCATCCCGAAATCGACGTGGTGCTCTCGGATCTCAAGATGCCCGGGATGAGCGGGCTCGACCTGTACAGGGCCATGCTGGAGGTGCGTCCCGTACCGCCTTTTATCATCATGACCGCCTACGCCACGGTGGAAACGGCGATCTCGGCCCTCAAGGAGGGGGTGACCGACTACCTGATCAAGCCGCTCAACTACGAAGAACTCCCCATCGTGCTGGCCAACGCGTGCAGGCAGGCGGAGATGAGCCGGGAACTGGCGGCGCTCCGCCAAGAGGTCCGAGAGGAGCAGCGCTTTCACGGGATGCTCGGGGTCTCCCGTCCCATGCGGGAGATCTTCGAGATGGTCCGCACGGTGGGGCCGACCGATGCCGCGGTGCTCATCACCGGTGAAACGGGCACGGGAAAGGAACTTCTGGCCCATAGCCTGCACGAGGAGTCGCGGCGGCGGGATCGCCCGATGGTCTGCATCAACTGCGCCGCCCTGACCGAGACCCTGCTCGAGGCCGAGATGTTCGGCTACGTGAAAGGCGCCTTTACCGGGGCCCTGACGGATCGAAAAGGCCGCCTCGAGATGGCGCATGAAGGGACGCTGTTTCTGGACGAGATCAGCAACATGACGCTTCACCTCCAGGCCAAGTTCCTCCGGTTCCTGCAGGACGGCAGCTTCGAGCCGGTCGGGGCGAACTGGAGCAAAAAGGTGGATGTGCGGCTGGTGGCGGCGACCAACGCCGATCTCGAGGCGCAGATCGCCGCCGGCCGATTCATGCGCGACCTCCTCTACCGCATCGAGGTGATCGCGATGCACCTGCCGCCTCTCCGGGAAAGGGTCGAGGACATCCCCATCCTGGTCGAGCATTTTATCGCCCACTACGCGCGGCACTACATGAAATCGATCGAAGGCGTCGCTCCGGACGCCATGCAGGCCCTCCTGGATTATCCCTGGCCGGGAAATGTGCGCGAGCTCGAGAATTGTCTCGCACGGGCTGTGATCCTCTCCAAGCAGTCCGTTCTCGGCCGGGTTGACCTGCCGGGGAAGGTGACGGAAGGCGCGCGGGCGGAGGCCGGGCCCGGCGAGGCGGGAAGGGAGGATGCGCCGCCCGTGGAAGGGGTGACGCTCAAGGACATGGAGGCCCGGCTGATCGCCGACACGATCCGGCGCTGCCAGGGGAATAAGACCTTGGCGGCCAAGGTGCTGGGGATTTCCCGCAAAGGACTTTACGAAAAGATGGCGCGCCTCGGGATCAAGGAGGACCTCCTTTGAAGCGGGTATGGGGGCTTTTGCGTCCAATGAGCGGGGCTGTGCTCCTGTTCGGCGTTCTGACGATCCTCCGGCCGCCGATCGTCGGTCCCTCCCTGCTCTGTGCAGCCGCAACAGAGGAGATCGTCCTCGGGGCGCCGACCTCCCTCGGAACCCTGGAGGGCGCGGAAAGCCTGAAGGCGGTGCGCCTGGCCGTGGATGAGGTCAATGCGGCGGGAGGGGTGCGGGTTGGCGGCCGGGTCTGCCGGCTGCGCCTCGAGCCCTGCGACCTGAACGATGCCGCCGGGCGGGTGCGTCCGGAGGAGGCGGTGGCGCGCCTCGAGCGCTTCATCCGGGAACAGGCGCCCGACGTCATCCTCATCGGGCCCTTCCGGTCCGAGGTCCTGCTGGCCTCGATGGACCTCCTGGCCCGGCACAGGATCCCCACCCTGGTGAGCATCGCCATGTCCCCGGCGGTGGATGCCAAGATCCTTTCCGACCCGCGGTATCGCTGCATCTTCCGGTTGAGCCTCAGTACGCGTTATCTGGCCGCGCGCCTGATCGAGGCTTTGCAGATGATGCGCAGGGAGTTCGCATTCGACAAGATACTGATCTTGAATCAGGATGTGGCCTGGGCGCGCTCGACGATCTCGCTGCTCCTCAAGGTGTATCTCGACCGCTCGGACTGGAAGGTGACGGGGCAGGAGAACCTCAACGGCGAAACGGTGGATTTCAGCCGATTTCTGAACAAGGCACGTGCAGACGGGGCCCACGTCATCCTGACGATCTTCGACGCCCCCGCATGCGGGAACCTGATCGAGCAATGGCATACCCTGAAGCCGCCCGCCGTCCTGTGCGGGTTCCTGTCGCCTGCCATCGGGCCGGGGGCCTGGGAGGCCTTCGGAGGGCGCCTCGAGGGGGTGATCAACGTCATTTTCGAACTCGGCAACCTGCCTTCGTCCCGCTATGCCCCGGCTGCAGCCTTTTACGAGGCCTTCAAGGCCGCCTACGGGGCCCCGATCGAGGCGGGCCACGGTCCAGCCCCCTCCTACGAGTCGGTCTATGTGTTCGCGGAGGCGATCGAACGGGCCGGCAGCCTGGAGCCGGAAGGGGTCATTGCGGCGCTCGAGGCCACCGACCGGCAGGGGAGCATGGGCCGCCTCCGTTTCCACCGGGGGCATCAGGCGATCTTCGGTGAAGATCCGTACAACGAGGCCTTGGCCTGCGTGGTGCAGTGGCAGGCATCCGGCCGGCGGGTGATCGTGCACCCGGCGGCCATCGCCGAAGGTCCGATCGCGCTGCCCGATTTCGTGCGCCGGGGAAGAGTGGAGTGAAGCCGCGGCGTGCACCGGTGCCGAGACGCCGCTGCCGGGTCGAGATGCGCCGGCTTGAAGCAAAGACCTTTCCTCGATGTGTTACCTTTTCTTACATCTTGGTTTGGGCGTAACGGAAGGTAACAATTTGAAGAGGCTTGCGCCTAAATTGTTCATATTTCGATGTTATTTTTTATACCCCGATGTTTCCCCCCGCCGGTAAGTCCCCGGTTGTAACCAAATCTCACACGGTGTCTCCTCCGCCCTGCGTCCGCCCCGCGGGTGCCCTTTTGTAAAATGTGAAACAATGACAACTTGTTGAGTGTTTTTAGGCCCCTGGCACGGCCCTTGCTTTTTCCGATACGGCAATGAGCTGCGCCTGGACGGGTGAACGATCCCGCCCGGGCGTCGAGCTGGCTCGACACCGGGACGGTGGGGGGCGACCGCTCCCTGCGCCGGTGGAGGCGCCTTAACGGACGCGATACGGGAGGCCCGGCCGGCACAACAACATGACGAGGGGGAGACAGTTATGAACACGATAGGGACACTCAAGATGGTGGTGGCGCGGAATCTGGAATACAATCCTGACAGACCGGCCTTGATCCTCGGCGATCGGCGCTACACCTTCGGGCAGTTTGCGGACAGGACCCGCAGGATGGGAAACGCGCTGCTCGACATGGGACTCAGGAAGGGGGACCGGGTGGCGATTTTGAGCAAGAACAGCATCGAAAACGCCGAGAGCTACTTCAGCATCCCCAACGCCGGCCTCGTGCTGGTGATGCTCAATTTCAGGCTCGCACCCCAGGAGATCCTCACCATCCTGATGGACTCGGGCGCCACGGTCCTCATGGCGAATGAGGAATATCTGGGGCATGTCGAAGAGATCAGGAGAGACCTCGATTTCGTGAAACACTACATCTTCATCGGTCCGGTGGAAAAGACTCCGCCGGGCTGGTTCCACTACGAGACCCTGATCGCGATGTCCTCGCCCGAAGAGCCCGCGACCGAGATCTCCGAGGACGACCTGGCGGCCCTGATGTACACGAGCGGCACCACCGGCGCCCCGAAGGGCTGCATGGCGACCCATCGGAACTATTACCATGCCGGCCGCAGTCTGACGCTGGAACTCAAGATGAATCCCGATGACGTGAACATCATCCCGTCGCCCCTCTTTCATGCCACCGGCGAGGTGGTGCTGATGAACGGGATGTACAGCGGCACCCCGTCGATCATCATGCCCCAGTGGGACGCGGAGATGTTCATGCGGCTCGTCGAGCGCTACAGGGTCACGAGCGGCATGCTCGCCACTCCGATGCTCCTCTTCCTGGTGGAGCACCCCGATACAGGGAAGTATGACCTGTCGAGCATCCAGAAGATGTTCTTCGCCGGGGCGCCGGTCACGCCGGTGGTCTTCCAGCGCGCGATCGAGCGCTTCGGAAACGTGTTTCTGCATCTGTTCGGCACGACGGAGACCGTGGGCCAGGCGACCATCCTGCGCACGGAGGAGATCGAGCAGGCCCTGGCGGACGGCGACACCGAGATCCTTTCGTCGTGCGGCCGCTCTTTTGCGGATATGCAAAGCGTCGTCGTGGACGAGAACGACCGGCCGGTGCCCCCCGGCGTAGTGGGCGAGATCAAGGTGCGCGGGCTCGGGACGACCCTCGGATACTGGAACAAGCCGGCGGAGACCCGGAAGGACTTCCGCGACGGCTGGTATTATCCCCTGGATCTGTGCCGGCAGGACGAGAAAGGCTTCATCTATGTGGTGGACCGGAAGAAGGACATGATCATCACCGGCGGCGAGAACGTTTATCCGGCCGAGGTGGAAAATGTCCTCTACAAGCATCCGACGGTCGCCCAGGCCGCGATCGTGGGGATGCCCGACGACCGATGGGGCCAGGTCGTCACGGCGATCGTCGTGCGCAAGGACGGCGCCGAGGTCTGCGAGGAGGACCTCCGTTCCTTCTGCCGGAAAGAGATAGCGGGCTACAAGGTGCCCAAGCGCGTTCTGTTCGTCGATTCCCTGCCCATCAGCGCCAGCGGCAAGATCCTCAAGTACAAGCTGCGCGAGGAGTTGATGCAGTAGCGGCCGCGAAAACCTGATCCTCTCCACGATTTTCCGCTTGACCTTTCGGGCGGCTGAAGGTTGAAATCGGGCAGACAGCCTGACCCGGGCAGCCCCGGTTTTCGGGGTGTGAATGTTCCGGCTGGAGAAGGCGCCCGTGAGCGTTCCTTTGGCGCCTTCCAGTGCGCCGGTCCTGAATCGGTGAACCTTCTTGCCGCCTGAAGCCTGCGGCCGATCGGAGGGAAGATGCAGGAGAAACTGGAGGTCCCCACCCTTTGCAGGATGTGCGACCATGGCTGCGGCATCCTGGTGAGCGTCGAAAACGGAAAGCCGGTCCACATCCGCGGCAACCCCGACCACCCGTTCAACAAAGGCTGGATGTGCATCAAGGGGAAATCCGCCCTTGATCTGTTCTACGCGGCGAATCGCTTGAAGACGCCCCTGATCCGCAGGGGCGGGCGGCTCCTTTCCGCCTCGTGGGATGAGGCGCTGGGCCATGCCGCGGAGCGGCTGCAGCGGCTGAAGGAGCGATGGGGCCCCCAGGCGCTCGGCATCTACTACGGCGAGGGGGTCGGGCATCAGGAAATCCGCTACTACATGAAACGGTTCGCCAACGTCTACGGCACGCCCAATTTCATGAGCGTCGGGGCCATCTGCAACGCCGCCCGCACCTTCGGGGAGGTCCTGACGCTTGGCGGCCTGACGAAGCCGGACATCGCCAACGCCCGGCTGGTGGTCTTGTGGGGGGCCAATCCGCTGGTCTCCCACGAGCCGGTCCCCCCAAAGGTGATCCGTCGGCTCGGAAAGTCGGGCGCCCGCCTGGTGGTCATCGACCCGCGCACGACCGAGACGGCGGCCAGGGCCGACCTGCACTTGAAGATCCGCCCCGGAACGGATGCGGTCCTGATCGCCGGGATGCTGCATGTGATCCTGCGCGAGGGATTGTGGGATCGGGGCTTCACCGGCGAGTGGGTGTCAGGGTTCGAGAGGCTGCAGGCGGAGGTTTCGAAGCCGCGCTACGCACCGGAGGCGGGGGTGGCGCTGACCGGCATCGAGCCGGAGGCGGTGAGGGTGCTCGCGCGCGAATACGCCCGGACGAAGCCCGCGTGCATCTTCACCGGGAACGGGCTGGAGCATCATCCTTCGGGCGTTGCCAAGACACGGCTCCTGGCGGTCCTCAAGGCCGTCACCGGGAACCTCGATGTCCCGGGGGGGGAGCTTTTCACCCCGAGGCCGCCGATCAAGGACATCACCTCGCCCCTGCCGCCGCCTGAAGCCCCGGCGATCGGCGCCCGGCGCTTCCCGATCTTCTGCCGCGCCCGCGGAGAAGCACACGCCCTCTCCCTGCCCCGCGCCATCCTGGACGAAGACCCCTACCCCATCAAAGGATTGACGGTGACCGGCGGTAACCCGAGCCTTCAGTGGCCCGACAGCCGCCGCACCCGGGAGGCCTTCGAAAAGCTGGAATTCCTGATGGTGGTCGATGTGGTGGACGCCCCTGACAGCCGCCTGGCGGATGTGGTGCTCCCGGCCTGTACGTTCCTCGAGCGGGACGAACATCGGAGCAACGTCTACCTGAACCTGCCGTATGTGACCCTGAGGCAGGCCGTCGTGGAGCCCCTCTACGGTCTTCCCGACCAGATGATCTGGGTGAAGCTGGCCCACGCCATGGGTTACCAGGAATACTTTCCGTGGAAAAGCTGTATCGAGGGGATCGATGAACTGTTGAGCCCCATGGGAAAGACCTATGCGGAGATCGCGGCCGACGGGGGCATCTACGCCTATGACCGAAGGATCTACCGACGGTATGAACGGGAGGGGTTCGGCACGCCTTCCGGCAAGGTGGAGATCTATCCGAAGCGTCTCGAGGAGGCCGGGTTCGATCCTTCTCCTGTTCCTTCTCTCGAGGCTGAACGAATGCGGGCGGCGGAAGCGGATCAGAACGATCCCTTCCCCTTGATGTTGGCGACGGGGGGCAATCTCCTGCCGTATACGCACTGGCAGTTCCGGTATATCCCCAGGCTTCGGAAAACAGTGCCCGATCCATTCCTGGAGATCCATCCCGAGACGGCCGGTCTGCTGGGGGTCCGGGACGGAGAACTGGTGGAGGTGCGCACGGAGACAGACGTCATTGTGGTCCCGGCGATGATCACCGGCGCCATCCGCCCGGGGGTGGTGCATCTGGCCCAGGGGTGGGAGACGAGCAACGCCAACCGCCTGACCTCCAACGAGGATGCCGATCCTGTCTCGGGGTTCCCGAACCTCAAGTCCGTGAGGTGCCGGGTCGTGAAGCGCACCTCGTCATCTTGAAGCCCGAACGAGCGAGATCCTCCGTTCCATCCGGAAATGAGGATTTTTCTTTACACGCTGCGCGTGCTCAGTCCCACCGCTTCGCGACGGGTCCCGGTTTGGCCAATATCAACGCAATCAAGCGTTTGCGCGGAGGCGACCTGCAGATCGCCGCACAAGCAAACGTGCAGATCGACGCCGAGATCGGCCAAAAAGACCATTTCCGGATGGAAATCTCCTTGGACCCCGATGCCGTTTGACCTCAAAATCCCTTCATCATTTCCGCAATCAGATAGGGAACTTCCACCCGGCCCGTGGGCGCCAGGATCCGGCTGCTGAAGTTGACGGCGTATAGCTTTTTGAGGGTCCTGGAAAGTCTGCGGTATTGGGCTGAATCGATGGCCTTGGCGATGTCCGCCAGGCTCCGGGCCGTGCATTCCGCCAGGATCCGGGGGCCGGCGCCGATGGCGAGCCGCCAGCCGTGGGTGACGGGCACCCCCATGTCTTTCATCATGGGGATGGCCTCTTCCGACACGAAGCGGTTGTGCGCGTCTTCCTGCCCCGGGACGATGTCATAGTACTGATTGAATTTCCAGGCGCCCGTCTGGATGTTGAAGGTCTGGTCGCGGAACATCCCCGTGGGGATCCAGACGCGGTTCCCGTAGTTGTAAACGTAGCGCTGCAGCTGCGTCGCCATGATCCGGTATTCCCGCGACGAGAAGGCGGCGAGAAGCCCGATGTCGTTTTCTACGGCGGCGGCCGCGACGATCCGGGGTCCTGCGCCGACGGCCACATAAAACCCGCCGAGCATCCGGATTCCGAGCTTTTCAAGTCCGGGGTTGAAGGTTTCCGAGATGAACTTCGAGTATTCATCATATTCGCCGGGATTTACATCCCAGTATTGGCTGAAGAGGATCGTCATCGGTGTTTTTCTCCTTGCAGTGATGTGGGCGGTCAGCCCGGTAGGGCCTGGAGCGCATCCCGGTAGGGCCCGGAGTGCATCGGCCAATTAAAACCCTGTGCATCTTATATGATTCTCATCCCTCAAACAAGCTGAGAAAGGCCTTGGTGGCTGGATTGAGCTCGATTCCCTTGGCGAAGATCATGTCCGTCTGGACCTGGATGGGACCCTCGGCCAGATTGATGGGCTTGAGAAGCCCCAGCTGGGTTTCCAGGCGGATGTCGGGTTTGTACATGATGGTGACCCCCCGTCCCTGAATGACATACTGTTTGATGAACTCGAGACTTTCCGCCTCGAGCAGCACCGAGGGTTTGATGCCGTAGGCGTCGAGGAACGAAAGGATGGCGTAGCGCGAGCCCGACCCTTCCTCGCGGATGATGATGGGCTCCGTGGCGAGGTCGCTCATGTGCACCGTCTGCATCCTGGCGAAGCGATGAGTCGTGGGGACCACCAGGCAGAATTCCTCCTTGGAGTAAGGCACGACGCTCAGTCTGCTCCGGAACGGGATTCGGGCGATGATCCCGACGTTGAATTCGTGGGCGATGATGCCCTCCGCAATGCTGGTGGAACTGGCTTCCTTCAGATAGACCTTGATGTCCGGATACCGTTCCTGGAAACGGGACAGGATCTGGGGCATGAGGTGCCTGGCAAAACTCCGGGTCGTGCCGATGACGAGCGACCCCTGGGAGAGTTCGGCGCGGCCCTTGAGGACATACTCCATTTCTTCCACGATCTCGAAGATGCGCTCGGCGTAGCCGAAAAGGACCCGCCCGGTCTCGGTCAGTTCGAGCGCCTTGCCGTAGCGGGTGAAGAGCTTCAGATCCAGGTCTTCCTCGAGGGCCTTGATCTGCATGGTCACCGCCGGCTGGGTCACGTAAAGGGACTCGGCCGCCTTGGTGATGCTCTTTTCACGGGTGGCAAGGAAAAAGGCCCGGAGCTGATTCAGATTGACGCGCATCAGTCCTCCTGATTTCTATAAAAAGTTCTTTTTGAATATAAGAAAAACTTATATGACTATAAAAACAATTGCTTTGACAAGTCAATAGAAAAACAAGGAATATTTTCTCAAACAGGCGCTTTTGTGCGGCAACCCCAAGAGAGGAGAAGGCTTCATGACACCGCAGCGGATGATGTTCTGGCAGATCGACCTGGTCTGGCTGTTTTACCTCCTGGCGGCGCTGGCAACGGCCCTTTTCCTGGCAGGGATGGCAGCCCATGTGCTCGTCTGGAAGAAGAACGCCGGGTCGCTGAAGATCCCCTTCTCCAAAGAGGCGCTCAAGCGGATGGTCCTGGACAGCTTTCTGGGGCGGCGCATCCTGCATGGGGAGCCGGCCGCCGGCCTTATGCATCTTTTTATCTTCTGGGGTTTTCTCTCCCTTTTTATCGGCACCACGGTGCTCGCCGTACACCATTATCTCGTGGCCTTTCTGACGGGTACGACCTATCTGATTTTCTCGGTGGCGATGGAGATCGCGGGTCTCATGCTGCTGGCCGGGCTCCTCTGGGCGCTCGTCCGCCGCTATATGCAGCGGGTTCCGCGGCTCGAACGTCGGCTGGAGGATGCCGTCGTGCCCTTGTGGCTCCTGGTGGTGGGTCTTTCCGGATTCCTGCTGGAGGGGCTGCGTCTCTCCTACGAGCAGCCGGTCTGGGGGGGATGGTCCTTCGCGGGCGGGTGGGCAGGGGCGCTCTTTTCGGCGTCGGCCTCCGAAGCCGCCTATCCGGCGGTCTGGTGGGGCCATACGCTCCTGAGCCTCTCCCTCATCGCGGTGATCCCCTTCACGAAGCTCTTCCACGTCCTCGGCGCACCGGCGGCCGTCTACTTCGAAGGGATCGAGAAACCGGCCGCCCTGGATATCGAGGAGGCCGGCCAGTTCGATCTCGGGGACACGGTCTTCTTCGACGCCTGCATGCGATGCGGCCGGTGCGTCGCGGTTTGTCCCTCAGCGGGCGCCAAGGAACCTTTTGCCCCCCGCGATTTCATCCAGGCCATGCGGCGTTCCCTGTGGCAGACCCATTCCTCCTTCGGGGATGTCCGCTTCCTGAGCCGCGGGGAGGAGAGCGATGTCGACAAGAACTTCTGGTACTGCACCACCTGCCGCGCCTGTCTGGAGGTCTGTCCGATCTATGGGGCCTCCTTCGAGGCGGTGACGAGAAAGCGGGTGCTCGCCGTGGAGGAGGGCACGCAGGTGCCGAAGCTCCTGAACCAGACCCTCGAGAAGCTGGCGAAATACGACAATCCTTGGGAGTCTTCCAAGGGCCAGCGCGACGCCTGGGCGAAGGATCTCAACCCGCCTGATCTCACGAAAAGGGGGGTGGAGGCGGACCTGTGCTACTTTGTGGGGTGCACCACCTCCTTTGACGACACGGCCCGCGGGATCGCCCGCTCGTTGACGAAGATCCTCCAGACTACGGGGGCCTCCTTCGGCATCCTGGGCAAGAAGGAGCCCTGCTGCGGGGACATCGCCCGGCGCGTGGGCGAGTTGGGACTGTTCCAGGAGCAGCAGGAAAAGTGCCTCGAACTCTTCGACCGCTACGGCATCACCGAGGTCGTCACCTCTTCGCCCCACTGTTTTCACACCTTCCGCAACGAGTACCCCGACGCCCCCTTCAGGGCCCGGCACTATACCCTTCTGCTGCGAGAGATGCTGGAGCAGGGACAGCTCCGGTTCCGGGAGCAGCAGAAGACGACGGTCACCTACCACGACCCCTGCTATCTGGGCCGATACAACCGCATCTTCGATGAACCGCGCGAGGTGATCCGGGCGATCCCCGGACTCAACCTGGTGGAGATGGCGCACCACCGCGAAGACAGTTTGTGCTGCGGCGGCGGCGGTGGACGGATGTGGCAGGATCTGACCGGGGAGGTCAAGATGAGCGAGATCCGGATCAGGGAGGCCGAGGCCACCGGGGCGAAGATCCTGGTGACGGCGTGTCCGCTGTGCCGGATCATGTTGGAAGATGCCCGCAAGGCGGCGGGGCTGAACGAGAAGCTCCAGGTCATGGACCTGAACGAGCTAGTGCTGCAGGCATTGGAAGGGGTCGATGCCGAAGCGCCCGGCGCCTGAGATAAGCCGAACCTTTTTGCAAGAGGAGGATCCACATGGGTGATGTCCTGATTCTGGGAGACATGAAAGAGGGTTCACTGGACACACGGACCCTGGAACTGGTGGGGGTCGGCCGGCGGCTGGCCAAGGAGCGGGGCGGAGATCTCTGCGTACTCCTTCTAGGGGATGAGCCGGGTGGAGGCGCTGCTGAGGCGGCTTCCTACGGTCCGGCGAAGGTTTACAGCGTGGCGCACCCGCTGCTGAAAGGTTTTCAGCCGGAGTTCTGGCTGAAGGCCCTGGAGCAGGTCTGCGCACAGGTCAAGCCCGGGGTCTTCCTGATGAGCCACTCCTACAAGGGGATGGAACTCGGGCCGCGGCTCGCCTGCCGCCTGGGCGCGCGGCTGACGACGGACTGCATCGACCTGGCCGTCGATCCGCAGGACGGGCTGCTGCTGCGGACCAAGCCGGTCTCGGGCGGAAATGCCATATCGGTCTTCAAGTGCCCCGGCGATCCGCAGATGGCGACGGTGCGGGGAAAGGTGTTCGAACCGGCCGCGGCGGGCGAGGCCAAAGGCGAGATCGCCGAGATAGCGGTGGAGCTCGACGTCTCCATGGCCAGGGTCGCCTCCCTCGAGGTGGTCAAGGAGGAGATTGTCGCCCTCGACAAGGCGGACGTGGTCGTGGCCGGGGGCGCAGGCCTGGGCGAAGAGGACGGGTTCGAGGTTCTCGAGGATCTGCGCAAGGCCCTGAGCAAGTCCTTCGGCAACGTGATGATCGGCTGCAGCCGGGTGGCGGTGGACAAGGGGTGGATCTCCTCGGATCACCAGGTGGGTCTGACCGGGACGATGATCTCTCCGGACATCTACGTGGCGGTGGGGATCTCGGGGGCGATCCAGCACCTGGTCGGCATGGTGCACTCGAAGAAGATCATCGCGATCAACACGGATGCCGGCTGCAACATGTTCAAGGTGGCCGACTACGGCGTGGTCGAGGATTTCGATAAGATCATTCCTGCGCTGGTCGAGAAACTGGAGGGACTGTGATGAAAGAGATGCGAATCATCGTCTGCGCGAAGCAGATACCCGATCCCGAAGCGCCCCTGTCGGATGTGCGGGTGGATGCGGAGAACAAGGAAGTGATCGTCGATGCGCCCCAGGTGATCAGCCCGTTCGACGAGAACGCGCTGGAGGCGGCCCTGCGGATCACGGAGGACCTGGGCGGGACCATCACCGTCCTGAGCCTCGGGAAGAAGGTGTCGGACACGGTGCTGCGCAAGGCCCTGGCGGCCGGCGCCGACGAACTGATCCTGCTCCAGGACGACGCCTTCGACAAGCTCGACAGTTATTCCGTGGCCCAGGCGCTGGCCGATGCGATCCGGAAGATCGGGGACTACGACCTGATCCTGACCGGGCGCCAGGCCGGGGACTGGGATTCGGGGCAGGTGGGCCTGCTGCTGGGGGAGATCCTGGGGATTCCGAGCATCAGCCTCGCCCGTGAGATCAGCGTTGAAGAGGGCAGCGTGGTGGTCAAGAAGAGCACGCCCGAGGGCTACGAACGGGTGAAGGCCGCCCTGCCTGCCCTCGTCACCGTCAGCAACGAGGTGGGCGAACTCCGGTACATCTCGAGGACGCGGATGCTGAAGATGCTCAAGGGCGCGGGTTCCATCCCGTCCTGGAGCACCCAGGAGCTGGGAACGCCGTCGGACGCCCTCAACAAGATGTGCATTGTCGAACTGTCTTCACCGCCGGATATGCGAAGAAACTGCCAGTTTCTGGAAGGGGCGACCCCGGATGAGGTGGCGGGCAAACTGGCGGCTGTCCTCAAATCTCTGCAATAAGGTTTTCAAAACCGGGTGATATCGGAAAGGTTTCAATCATCATCAACGGAAACAGGAGGTAGTTGAAATGGCGGACAAATCGTACGATGCGGTGGTTATTGGCGGTGGACATCACGGGACGACCATTGCCCCCTATCTGGCCAAGGCCGGTCTGAAGGTCGGGGTCTTTGAACGTCTGGACCACCTCGGCGGCGGCGCGGTGTCGTTCGACGACTCCCCGGCACCTGGATTCCGGGGGAATTTCTGTGCGCATTTCACGCGCTATTACGGGCATCCCGCCTACAAGGAATTCAATCTTCGGGCGGAGGGTCTGGAGTACGTCTTTCCGGACACCAACGAGGCCATCATCTTCGACGACGGGACCTCGTATGTCAGCTACGCCGCGTTCCCGGTCGTGAACCCGGAAACCGGCGAGACGAAGTTCAGCGAAGAAAATTTCAAGAAGACCTATGAGCAGATCAAGCGGTTTTCCAAGGCCGACGCGGAGGCCTACCTGGATGTCACGGCGAAGTATCGGGATTACGTCCGCCCGGCGTTTCATCGGCAGCGCTACTCCGTGCCGACCCCCTGGGGGGTGCCGGACCCGGTGGAGGAGCTGATGTCCAACCCGAAGAGCGGGGTCGACCCCTCCATGCAGTTCATGACGGCCAAAGAGGTCGCCCACTACTTCTTCGAGAGCCCTGAGCTGCGGATCCTGACCCTGAGGGGCTTCCTGACCTCCTGCGGCATCTATCCGGATGACGTGCCCGGTCTGGCCTTCCTGTACGCCACGCTGCACCTCGTGCTCGGCTGGGAGACGGCGGCCATCGCCAAGGGCGGCACCCAGTCCATCACCGATGCGCTGGTTTCGGCCGGCAAGAAGATGGGGGTCGAGTACCACATCAACTCCGAGGTGGCCAAGGTCCTCATCGAGGATGGCAAGGCCAAGGGGATCAAGCTCCTGGACGGGACGGAGATCGAGGCCAAGCAGATGGTGGTCTCGGACAATGCCAGCCCGCAGCTCTTCCTGCGCCTCATCGGCGAGGACAAACTCAACACGTATCAGAAGCGCAAGGTCGACACCTATTTCTTCGACCGCGCCCAGCTGTTCTGGGGACCCGTGGGGGTGCACGAACTGCCGCAGTACAAGGCCGCGAAGGACAACCCGGATGTGAACATCACGCCGCGGACCTACTGGGCCCCGAAAGACCTCGGGTTCATGGAAGACAAGTATATGCACGAGATCTTCCTCCTGGGCATGCCGTCCAAGATCTTCTGCCTGACGGCGCCGGACAGCATCTGGGATCCGACGCGCGCGCCGGAAGGAAAGCACAGCATCCACGTGGAGGAGTTCACCGCCCCCGCCCGCCTCTTCTCGCGGAAGGAATGGCGCCAGCTCCACGACGAGTTCATGGATGCGATGATCGAGCAATGGCAGAAGTACGCCCCCAACATGACCAAGGACAACTTCATCGGGGAGCGTGTGGCCACGCCGATCGACATCCAGGACACGCACCTCGATATGCGTGAGGGCGGCTGGTGCGAAGGCAACCAGGGCGGCAGCCAGAGCGGCCGCTTCAGAGGACTGCCGGGCGGATACAAGACCTTCGTGAAGAACCTGTACATGTGCTCCTCGGGCGTTCCCGGGGGCGCCGGGATCGGGCGCGGTTCGAGCTACGCCTGCTACAACGTGATCGCGGACGAGCACGGACTCCGTAAACCGACGTATTGATCGGGTCGGGCCTCCCCCCTCCGGCCTGTGTGGCACCCGGCGCGAAGGAAGGGTTTTTCCCCGGCCCTTCGCGCCGGGGGAACAGGGACGGAATCAGGCATCGCCGAGAGCCTGTTTCCAAAGGGGCTTTGCAAGGCCGGGCCGGCAGCGTGCCGGCGAACGATTCACGGTTGGCCGGGTCTTTGCATCGGGGATGGATGAGCCTGCGTTTTTCAATCTATCCGGCAGCGGGGCCGACGGCCTTCCCTGCCGGTGTTCAAGGAAAGCAATAGCGAGGAGCATGGCCATGCGTTTGAAGGACAGGGTGGCGGTGGTGACCGGCGGGGCCCGGGGGCTGGGAAGGGCGTTTGCGCTGCGGTTGGCCCGGGAGGGCGCGCGGGTCATGGTCATGAATATCGTTTTCGGGGACAAGGATCTCCAGGATATGAAGGAGACCGTCCGGTTGATCGAAGAGCAGGGCGGAGCCGCGCAGTTCTTTGCCGGCGACGTCACGAGCGAGGCGGACACCAAGGCCATGGCGGAGGCCACGGTCGCGGCGTTCGGGCGGATCGACATCCTGATCAACAACGCCGCGATCTATGATGGCCTGCTGCGCAAACCCTTCGACGAGATCGACCTCGGCGAGTGGGACCGCGTGATGGGGGTCAACGTCAAGGGGGCCTTCCTGGCCGTGCGGGCGGTTTTCCCCGTCATGAAGGTGCAGGGGTACGGGAAGATCGTCAACCTCTGTTCTGAAACGGCCTTCACCGGGTCGCACGGGTTCGTCCACTACGTTTCCTCGAAGGGCGGCATCCTGGCGTTGACCCGCGCACTGGCTGTCGAGCTCGGGCCTCACAACATCTGCATCAACGCCGTCGCCCCCGGATTCACGGATACGGAGGCCAGCCGTTCCCTGGCGGATGTGACCCGTTACGACACCAGCAAGACGCCGCTCAAGCGGCTGGGTACGCCCGAGGACATCACCGGGGCCGCCCTCTTCCTGGCCTCCGCGGAAAGCGATTTCATCACCGGTCAGACGGTGGTGGTGGACGGGGGCCGATACATGCACTGAGCCCGCAGCACGCTCGCATGGCGGCCCTTCAAGGCCGAGTGTGTGTGCCTGCGGTCCGGATGAACCGAAACGCGTTGCTGAAGCCGCTTTTTATCCCTATCTCTCTGAAACCAGCAGCTGTGTGCGAATGACCATTCCGGGCGTGTGGATGCTTTCCCGGATGGTCCCGGCTGGTGGATGTCACAACGACGAATAACCGTTTGCCTTCTCTACAGGAGTCCCGGATGGAGATCGTCGAACCTCTGGAAGAAGCCATCGATATGATCCAGGAGGCCGGGGGCGAGGCCTTCAAACTCTGCTTTCAGTGCGGTTTGTGTTCGGCGAGCTGCCCCTGGAACCTGGTCCGGACCTTCATGCCGCACCGGATGATCTGCGAATCGCGCTTTGGCCTGGTCGACCTCGAGGATGAGGCGTGGTGGCGGTGCACGACCTGCAACCTGTGCGTGAGCCGCTGCCCGCGGGGTGTGGCGATCACCGACGTCCTCGGCGCGGTGCGGAAAATCCTGCTCGATTTCGAATACCGCATGGCGCCGGCAAGTCTGCGCAGCGCCATGGGGGGCCTGGGCGGCGAAGGGAATCCCTGGGGAGGGAAGCGCGAAGACCGGTCCAAGTGGGCGGAGGGCACCGGGGTCGAGAGGTTCAAGCCCGAGCATGAGGCCGTTTATGCGCCCTGCTGCGCGCCGGCATACGACACCCGCCTGTGGGGAGTGGCCAGGGCGACGAGCCGACTCCTGCAGCAGGCCGGAGTGTCGTTCGGCATCCTCGGGAACCGGGAGAGCTGCTGCGGCGAGAGCGTGCGCAAGGCTGGGAACCATGAGCTTTTCGAGACCCTCGCGGAGAAGAACATCGCGCTTTTCCAGGAGTCGGGCGTCAAGACCATCATCGCGACGTCGCCCCATTGCTTGACGACCTTCAAACAGGACTACCCGAAGCTCGGCGGCGAGGTGCAGGTCCTGCACGTGACCGAGGTTCTCGCACGGCTGATCTCGGAGGGCCGGATCCGCTTCGGAGGCGAACTGCATAAAAAGGCCGTTTACCATGATCCCTGCTACCTCGGGAGGCACAACGGGATCTACGACGCTCCGCGGGCGGTCCTGGCGGGCATCCCGGGGCTCGAGTGGACCGACGAGCTGAACAGCCGTGAAAACAGCCTCTGCTGCGGAGGCGGCGGCGGACGAATCTGGATGGAGACCCCGAAAGGGGAGCGTTTTTCCGATATCCTTGTGGCTCAGGCGATCGAACAGGGGGCGGATGTCCTCGTGACGGCCTGCCCGTATTGCATCCTCAATTTCAAGGACAGCGTCGTGACGGCCGGGTTGGAAGACCGGCTCGAAGTCATGGATATCTCGGAGATCGTCGCCATGGCCCTGTAGATTGCAGGGAAAGGACGCCTCAACAGGCCAGTGGGGATAAACGAATGTCAGGACATGATCTGGGTCCCATAACACCGGAAAGCGGCCGGGAGAAGATCGGCGCCGTCATGGTGGTCGGCGCCGGGGTGAGCGGCATACAGGCGGCGCTGGATTCCGCCAATGCGGGCTTCAGGGTCTACCTGGTGGAGAAAGGCCCCTCCATCGGGGGCAGGATGTCCCAGCTCGACAAGACCTTCCCGACCAACGACTGCTCGATGTGCATCCTGTCGCCGAAGTTCCTGGAATGCGCATCGAACCCGAACATCACCATCCTCACCGAAACGGAAGTGGAGGCGGTCGTCGGGGAAGCGGGGAATTTCTCCGTGCATCTGCTGGCGGCCCCCCGGTTCGTGGATCTCGAAAAATGCACCGGCTGCGGGGTCTGCGCCGAGTATTGCCCTGTCAACATCCGGGACGAATACAACGCCGGGCTGGCGACGGTCAAGTGCATCCACCTGCCGTTTCCGCAGGCCGTGCCGGCGGCCAGCGTGGTGGACCCGGCCCACTGCCTTTTTCTGAACCGCAGGGAATGCCAGATCTGCGTCCCCACCTGCAGGAACCGGGCGATCGACTTCCACCAGGAGGCGCAGCGCCACACCATCCGCGTCGGCGGGATCATCCTCGCGCCGGGCTATGAACCCTTCGACCCGTCGGGGCAGAGCCTCTACGGTTATGACCGCTTCAGAAACGTGTTCACCGGCCTCGAGTACGAGCGCCTCTTGAGCGCCAGCGGACCCAACGCGGGCGTTCTCAGACGGCCGTCGGACGGCGCCGCGCCGGCCCGGATCGCCTGGATCCAGTGCGTGGGGTCCCGGGACGTCTCGATCGGGAGCGGCTATTGCTCGTCGGTCTGCTGCATGTACGCGATGAAGCAGGTGATCCTCTCGAAGGAGCATATCCCCGGGCTCGAGGCGGTTGTCTTTCACAACGACGTGCGGGCCTTCGGCAAAGGTTTCGAACGCTACTACGAGCGGGCCAAAGGGCTAGACGGGGTCCGGTTCGAGTGGGCGAAACCCGTGATTGTGGGCGAGGACCCCGAAACGCATGCCTTGACTCTGCGGTATCGGGTGGGCGGCGAGGCGGTGCGCGAAGAGCGCTTCGACATGGTGGTCCTCTCCGTCGGCCTCAGCTCCCCGTCCAGCCACGCCGAACTGGCCGGCATCTTCGGAATCCCGCTCAGCGAGGAGGGATTCTGCGCTCCTTCGGCCTCCCTGCGCCCGATGGAGACCGGACGCCCCGGGGTCTATGCCTGCGGGGTCTTCTGCGGCCCGATGGACATCCCCGACTCGGTCACCATGGCGAGCGGCGCGGCGGCCTTGGCGACCCGCGATCTCGGCCGTGTCCGGGGGACGCTCGTCGAAGAGAAGAGCTATCCGCCGGAGCGGGATACCCTGGGGGAGCCGCCCAGGGTGGGGGTCTTCGTTTGCCACTGCGGAACCAACATCATCAAGGGGGTGGATGTCTCGAAGGTGGTGGATTATGCCAGTGGGCTCGAGGGGGTCGTGCACGCCCAGGAGGAGACCTTCAGCTGCTCCATCGATTCGATCAAGCGGATGGTCGAGGTGATCCAGAAGAAGTCCCTGAACCGGGTGGTGGTAGCGGCCTGCACCCCCCGGACCCATGAACCGGTTTTTCAGGACGCCCTCAAACAGGCGGGGCTGAACCCGTTCCTCTTCGAGATGGCCAATATCCGGGAGCACTGCGCCTGGGTTCACATGGGAGAGAAAGGGTTGGCGACGCAGAAGGCGCGGGACCTGGTTCGGATGGCGGTCATGAAGGCCAGGCTCCTCTCGCCCCTGACGCAGCAGACCTACCCGGTTCTGCGGTCGGCCCTGGTCATCGGGGGAGGGATCTCCGGGATGTCCGCGGCGCTCTCGCTCGCCGATCAGGGCGTCAAGGTCCATCTGGTCGAGAAAGGGCCGGCGCTCGGGGGCATGGCGGCGAGGCTCCGCCGGACACTGGAGGGTGAAGATGTCCAGGCGGCACTGAAGACGCTGACGGAGCGGGTCTACCGCCACCTCCTGATCCAGGTGCACACGCAGGCCGAGATCCGGCATTTTTCGGGGTATGTCGGCAACTTCCGGACCACCATCGAGACCGGGAAACGGCGGGCGCCGGTGGATATCCCGCACGGCGCGACGGTGGTGGCGACGGGCGGGGCGGAGTTCCGCCCCGACGAATACCTCTACGGCCGGAACGACCGTGTCCTGACCCACCTCGAGCTCGAGGGGGAGATCGCGGATGAAACCGCGCGGATCCAGGAATGCCGGTCTTTGGTGATGATCCAGTGCGTGGGCTCGCGCGATGCAGAGCGCCCCTACTGCAGCCGGGTCTGCTGCGGTCAGGCCGTGAAAAACGCTCTCGGCCTGAAGGCCTTGAACCCATCCATGAAGATTACCGTCCTGTATCGGGACATGCGGACCTATGGTTTGATGGAACACGCCTATCGCAAGGCGGCGGAAAGCGGCGTGGTGTTCATCCGCTACCATGAGGCGGACAAGCCCGTGGTGACGGCCGGAGAAGGCGGCGGGCCCCTGGAGATCCTGGTGACCGAGCCGACCCTCGGGCGCAAGCTCAGGCTTCAGGCGGATATTGTATCGCTTGCCGCCGCGACCATCCCCGCCGCGGACAACCACCAGCTCTCTCAGCAGCTGAAGGTGCCGCTGAATGCGGACGGGTTCTTCATGGAGGCCCACATGAAGCTTCGGCCGGTGGACTTCCCGACCGACGGGATTTTCATGTGCGGACTGGCCCACGGTCCCAAACGGCTCGGGGAGAGCATCGCCCAGGGGCATGCCGCGGCGGCGCGGGTGATGACCCTGCTCTCGCGGGAGGAGATGCGCGGCGAGGGGGCTGTCTGCCGGGTCGATGCATCGAAGTGCACGGGGTGCCGGGTGTGTGAAACTGTCTGCCCGTTCCATGCTGTGGCGGTCGAGGAAGGCAGCGGGGTTGCCGCGGTCAACCCGGCGCTTTGCAAGGGGTGTGGACTTTGCGCCGCCTCCTGCCGGAGCGGCGCCCTGCAGGTCATGGGAAACAACGAGGAGCAGGTCTTCTCGCAGCTCGAAGCGTTTCTGGTGCAGCCCGACGGACAGCGCCGAGTGGCGGCATAAGGCCGCGGGTCGTTGAAAGGAGCCGCGATGTTTGGATGGAAAGGCAAGATTCTGCGGATCGATCTGACGACGGGGAACTGCTCGGTCGAAGACCTCTCCCCGGAGTTGTGCCGGGAGTTCGTCGGGGGGCGCGGAGCGGGTCTCAAGATCCTGATGGACGAGATGGACCCATGCATCGACCCTTTGGGGCCGGAGAACAAGCTCGTCTTCGCGACGGGTCCCTTGACAGGCACCGGTGTCCCGGCGGGAGGGCGGTTCGTGGTGGTGAGCAAGTCGCCCCTCAGCGGATTCATCGCCAACCCCTGCTGCGGCGGTTATTTCGGACCGAACCTGAAATATGCCGGGTACGATTTCCTGATCCTCGAAGGAAAGGCGTCCTCACCGGTCTATCTCTATATCCGGGACGAACAGGTGGAGCTGCGGCCGGCAGAGCATCTGTGGGGCCTGTGGTCGACCGCCACGGAGCACGCCCTGCGGCAGGAATTGAGCGAGACCCTCGACGACTGGCAGCTGAACGACCTGAGCATCGTCTGCATCGGGCCCGCAGGGGAGAATGGGGTGCGCTTCGCCTGCATCATGGCGGATGGCGGCCGCGCGGCAGGCCGCTCGGGCCTGGGGGCCGTCATGGGCTCGAAGAACCTGAAGGCGATTGTGGCGGGCGGCACCGGGTCGGTCGAGGTGGCGGACGTCGAGGGGTACCGGCAGGCGGTCATGGGATTCCTCGACGAGGGCCGGGAGAACCGCGTTTTGTACGCCCGGCGCATGTACGGCACCTGGTCGCTGCCAGGCCGCGCCAACAAGAGCGGCACCCAGGCGACCCGGAACTTCCAGGAGGGATACTCGAAGGCCTTCGAGTGGTACGAGGACCCGAACCACGTACGGGACCATATCCGGGTGCGGGACGAGGCCTGCTTCGGCTGCCCCTTCGCCTGCAGCAAGCGCAGCCGTATCGACGATCCCGCCTATCCGGGTACGACCAAGGGGCCGGAGCACGAGAGCATGGCGCTGCTCGGGTCCAACTGCGGCTTCGGGGACCTCGACGACATCTGCCGGGCCAACTACATCTGCAACGAGCTCGGGATGGACACGATCACCGCCGGGGCTACGATCTCCTGCGCGATGGAATTGTATGAATCGGGGTTTCTGCCGGAAGAGGACCTCGGGTTTCCGATGGGCTTCGGGAATACCGAGGCGATGTTCGCGCTGCTCCATAAGACAGCCGTCCGCGAGGCCTTCGGAGCGGTCCTTGCCGAGGGCGGCAGGTTTGTGGCCGAGCGCTACGGGCATCCGGAGCTCTTCATGGGCGTCAAGGGGATGGGGATGCCTGCCTGGCATCCACAGGGGATCGAGATCATCGGGCTTCAGTATGCGACCAACAACGTCGGGGGCAGCCACACGAAGGCCACGCTGCCCTTTTACGACGGGCGCCGGGACCCGGCCGAACATCTGAAATGGGCGAAATACGACCAGGATTATATCGCCCTGGTGGATTCGGCCATCCTGTGCTGGATCATCTACCACGGCCCCTTGTGGGGGGAGAAGCTCCAGGTCTGGTTGAAGACGGTGACCGGGATCGACTATGCGAACGAGGAGTTGGCGTTGATGGGGGAGAGGATCTGGAACATGGAGCGCCTCTTCAACCTCAAGGCGGGGCTTACCAAAAAGGACGACGCGCTCCCGAAGAGAATCACCGACGAACCGCGGGTGAAGGGACAGGTGGTGCACATGGACCGGCTGCTGCCGGAGTACTACGCCCTGCGGGGATGGGACGAAAACGGGGTTCCCACGCCCGAGAAGTTGGAAGAGTTGGGGCTTGTCATGGAAAGCGGGGACAAGGACGATGCGAATCAAGATTGATTATGCCAAGTGCACCGGCTGCAGGCTTTGCCAGGTGGCGTGCTCGCTCCAACATACGGGTTCCATCAACCCTCAGCGGTCCCGGATCCGGGTGTTTGTGGGGGAGGACGTCTGCCTGCCGGTGATTGCTGGCCCGTACACGGAGGCGGCGTGCAATTCGCGGGGCAAGGTGGTGATCAACGGTCTGGAGGTGGACGGGTGCGTGGTCTGCCGGGCCTCGTGTCCGGTCAAGTCCGCCTTCAGAGAACCGGATACGGGCATCCCGCTCAAATGCGATTTCTGCGGGGACCCGCCGGATCCCCAGTGTGTGAAATGGTGCGATCCGGGCGCATTGACCCTCGTCGATGCGTAGGCGAAGACACAACGGGAAAGGAGGTGCAGAGGAAAAAGGCTGCGGTATCCCCTTGCTTTCAACCTGTGAGAGGTGCATCCCACCGCATTTGGGAGGTTGTTCGCGCGAGATCTTCGGGAAGCATGGGCGCCGGCGGTCGCCGGAAGATCAGGTATCAGAGGAGGATTTGCAGAAGCCGGTTTTTACTTCCACAACCACGCTTTAAAGGGGGAGAAACATGAAGGTCTACGATGTGGTTCCAGGTCTGGAATTCGATGCGGAAAGAGACTTTGAGCTGTCGCCTGCCTGGTTCCTGGACGGCACGCACTCGGTGCCGCCATGGACGCCCATGTTTGGTTGGTTCTGGGTAAGCTTCTGCCGTCACGGCATGCAATGGGGAGCGGAAAAACTCAGCCTGCCGACGGTCAAAGGATGGGACTGGCGCTTCATGAACGGCGGCGGTTATCTGACCCTTCTGCTGGTCAAGAGCGAGGAGGAAAAACAGCGCCGCGAGAAGAAATTTCGTGAAGCGATTCTGCCATTCATCAAAGACTATGATGGGTTGTGGAAGGGCTTCGTCCAGGAGATTCTGGGGCGTTACGAGGCCTTGAAGCAGCTGGATCTGGACACCGCCGAGAACATCGATCTGCTCGCCAATTTCGAGGAGACGATCAACACCTGCCGCCGCATGTGGGAGATCCACATGTACATGATGTACGGGACCTACACGGCCTACATCCTTTTCGAGAACATGTGCCGGGAACTGGCGGGGATCGACGACACGAACCCGATGTTCCATCAGCTCGTCTCCGGCTTCGACAACAAGGTGTTCCAGGTGGACAAGCGCCTGTGGGAATTTTCGCAGCGCGCCCGCCAGGAGGGCCTCGAAAAGGTGTTTCTGGAAGGTGAGGTGGACGGGATCAAGGCCAGGCTGGAGGCCGTCGACCAAGGTCGTTCTTTCATGAAGGATTTCAATGCCTTTATGAATGAGGACGGCTGGCGGATGCAGCGGATGAGCGAGATCAATCTCCCGACGTGGGTGGAGGACCCGACCCCGGCCCTGGTGAACGTGAAGCAGTTCCTGCAGAAGGGTGGAGACTTCAACCTCGAGGCGGAGCGCGCCAAGATCACCGAGGCGCGTCTGGAGGCCGAGAAGGCTGTCCTCGAAAAGGTGCCGCGCGAGATGAGGGGCTGGTTCGAGCAACTGATGGGCCTCGCCCAGAAGAGCGGGGTCTTCAGCGAGGAGCACGACCATTATCTCGACCTGTACACCCATGCCATGATCCGGCGGATCGTCCTCGGCATGGGCAGGCGCTGGAAGCAGGAGGGGGCCATCGACGATCCCGAGGACATGTTCTATCTCCAGCCGGACGAGGTGCGGCGGGCGGGGATCAACCCGGATCAGTTCGACATGCGCTACATCGTCGAGCGCAGACGCGCGGAGTGGGAGGAGTGGTGCAAGCACCCGAATCCGCCGGCCCTCTTGAAGGAAGGCTTCGACCTCGACCAGGCCATGGGTGTGCTCGTCAAGAGCAACGATCCCATCGCCAGCAAGGTCGTTGTAGGTTCCATGCCGCAGGTGCGCCCCGAGCTGAAGGCGGATCTCTATGGCACCTGCGGTTCTCCGGGGGTGGCCGAAGGCCCCGCACGGGTGATTATGAACGAGGATGAACTGAGTCTGATCCAGGAGGGGGATATCCTGGTTGCAGCCAGCACGTCGCCCAGCTGGACCCCTATCTTCAGCATGATCAAGGGGGTCATCGTGGATCGGGGCGCCAGCCTGTCGCACGCGGCCATCGTCGGCCGAGAGTACGGCATCCCCGTGGTGATGAACGTGTTCGAGGGTACCACCAAGATCCGCTCCGGTCAGAAGGTCAAAGTGGATGCGAATATGGGGACCGTCTATATCCTGGACAAGTAATCGGCCGGGATCCGATAGGCGGGGATGTTTTCATCTGACCTTCCAGGGTGAGAAGAGGCGTGATGGGCACGCCCACCCTGCGGGTGTTGGTTTCGAACCAAAGGCGTAGGGTCGTCCTGCGGGGCCGGCAACGGTTCTGCGGGACAACCCCCTGCCTCAGGGGAGGATTCGAAATGGCGCAAAAATGGATTTACAGGCTCGATGAACTCCGCAGTGAGCACAATGATCTGGTTGGAAAGAAATGTGCCAATCTGGGGGAGATGGTGCACATGGGCATGCGCGTTCCACCTGGATTCGCCATCTCCGTAGACGGCTACGAACGGTTCATGAGCGAGACCGGCGCCGGCGAGGAGATTCGGAAGTATGTGGAAGAGGCGGGAGAAGGCCTGCGCAAGGTGGAGAAGCAGGTCGAGGCCGGCCGCGTGATCCGCAACATCATTGAATCGAAGGATATGCCCGAGGCGATGAAAGCGGAGCTTCACGGCTTTTACGACGAGCTGTGCGAAACGGTCGGCAAGCCCGATGTGGCGGTCGCCACGCGGTCGAGCGGCGCCGTGAGCATGCCCGGGCAGATGGAAACCTATCTGAACGTGAAAGGGAAGCGGGAAGTGGTCCGGAAGGTGATCCGGGTGTGGAGCAGCGCCTTTACGACGCGGGCCATCGCCTTCCGGCTCGAAAAGAAGATGGACATGGCCAAGGCCCCCATCGGGGTTGCGGTCCTCAAGATGGTCAACGCCCGGTGCGCCGGGGTCACGCTGACGGTTCAGCCTACGACGGGGGATTTGAGCAAGGTGGTCGTCGAGGGTAACTGGGGGCTTGGCGAGAGTGTCGTATCGGGCGAGATCACCCCGGACAGCTTCCTGATCGACAAGGAGACCAAAGAGGTCGTTTCGCAAACGATCAGCGAGAAGCAGCGCATGGTCGTGTTTCGCAAGGACGGGATTGCGATGGTCAGCGTTCCGAAGGAGATACAGGGAAAGCCCTGTCTCGAGGAAAAGGAACTGCAGGAGATCGTGCGGATCGCCCTCAAGGTGGAGTCGTACTTCGACATGCCCCAGGACATGGAGTGGGTCATAGACGATGATATGTCTTTCCCCGAAAACCTGTTCTGGGTTCAAACCCGACCGGCCAAGTTCTCGAAGAAGAAGGAGGATGATTCCGAGTACCTGGCCGAGCTGATGACGCGGATCTTCAAGATGTGACCGTGATAACGCCCCCTTCTTCAACAGGAACCCGGTGTTTCCGATTCAAGGAGAACGCTCATGACCATATTGTTCAGCCAGTACTGGGACGTCAACCCAGGCGAATACGATGACTACTCCCGGTTTATCTCCGAGGAGTTCAACCCGGCGCTCGAAAAGCTGGGAGTCAAACTCGTGGGCGGGTTTTACGTGGCCGTCGGCGGAGGGCCGAGGATCGTGGCGGTGGCCACCATCAAAAACGACATGGGCCTGCTCGCCGCCCTCGCGTCCAGAGAGTACCGCCAGGTCGCCACGAAGCTGATGCAGCATGTCTACAACTACGGAAGCAAGCTGTGGATCCCCACGGGCATGTTCAGGGATCAAGCCTACAGCATCCAGACCGGCGCCTGGAAATTCAACCAGTATTACGATATCGTTCCGGGCAAGGAGACGGAGCACAACCGGTTCGTGGTCGAAGAGGCCATCCCCGCCATGAAGGAGATGGGGGTGCCCGTGACCCACGGCTGGCGTCTTTCCGTCGGAATGGGCCCCCGGATCCTGGCGGAGTGTACCGCCCGCAACCTGGCGGACATCGCCAAGGCGATCGACACGGCCGAGTACCGCAAGCTCTCGCGGACCATGAAAAAGCTGTACACGACGAATTTCAGCACCCGCATCCTGGCCCCGACCGGCCGGTTGGAGGTGCCCTACCTGATCATGGGCATGATGAAGAATTTTTGAGTCCCGCTGCAGACATGGAAGCTGCGTCCGGTGAAAAGCTCTTTCCCCGGTCAGGGTTCGCACAGGGCGACGACGAAACGGCCCTGGGGTACGCCGAGCTTCTGCGACAAAGGGCCGCATTTGATCTTCAGCATGTAGATCACGGGTTTCCCCATGCCTTCTTCGTAGGTGGCTTCGATGTTGAAAGTGCCTTTGGCGAGGATCAGATCGCACTCGGTGATGGCGCGCTCGAGCTCGGGCGTGCTTCTGCCGGGGACCAGAAGCGTCTTGACGCTCAGCATGCGCTCGCTCAGATCCTCGAGGCCGAAAAAATGGGCGTCGGCGAGGGTGGCATCCTCGAAAAACGGCGCTTCCTTGAGGACGAGCGTCACGGCGGCGCCTATGGCCTCGAGCTGCTCGATCAGCAACGAGTCGAAGCCGATCTCGCCCGCGTTGTCGAAGAGGTAGAGAATCCGTTGTCGACCGCGGACCGCCTCGTACACGTCGCCCATGAGGACGGGAAATTCGGTACGACCCGCCATCAGGGCCTCGGCGTCGGTAAATGTCAACCCGCCGCTCGGGGCGGCAAGCGGTGAGACATTGCCGGTGGCCGCGAGGAAACAGGCCCGCTCGAAGCGCTCCTTCGGGGTCGTCCCCTCGGCGATGAAGCGTCTCGCGGCTGGCAGCAGGGCCTTGACCGCCTCGTTGCTCTCCTTCTTGATCTTGTCGTAAATGCCGGCGGCGGCGACCACCTGAGGCGTTACGGCATCGAGCGTCTCTCTGGCGGCAAAACCCAAGTTCTCCCTGGCATCGAAGGTTTGGTGAAAGACACCGAGGAGGGTCTGGATCAATTCGAGCCTTCCGGGTTCGTCCAAAGAGGACGCCGTCCTCCCGAAGATCCATTCGAGGGTGCACAGGGCGCAGTCGGCAAGGGGCTTCATGACCTTCGATCCTTTCCGGCGGGCTTCAGCAGGGCGTTCGACAGCTGCTTGCCGCCTGCCCAGGTGTGTTCTATTTCTCCGGAATCCGCTTGAAACGGCTCTCCTTGACGTCCTCCGCCTCCAGATAGGCCTCCAGAGGGATCCGGTCATGTTCCGCGATCGCGCGGATCTCGATGACCTCATGAACCGTGAGGCCCAGGCGGGAGGCGATTTCCTGGTCGGTCAGCCCGCGGTTTCGCTCCCCGGGGACGAACCGTTGGACGCGGTTGGTCCACTCCCAGACCTGCTGGCCGTAGCGCTGATACAATTCCGGTGAAACGGGTCGTGGCATGGGATTTTCTCCTATTGCGGCGGGGTGTGCGGATGAAGTCTTCTCGGGATCAGGGGGCACCGTTTCAGGCAGTTGAAGCACTGGGCCGACAGCTCGGTCGAATAGGCGATGCCTCGGACCGCCCTCGTAAAGTGACTGCCGAAGAGGATGGACTTGCGGCGGTCTTTGTCCTCTTCGTTGACGGCCTCGAGCAGGAGCTTCTGAAAGACATCCCGCGCGGCGGTCTGCGCCCGGGGGTAGCAGCCCTCTTGGCGGTATTCCATCCAGCTGATCAGGCCGTCCTTCAACTCACCGGACAGACAGTCCGGGCAGGCAGACAGACAGGGCGTCGTTTGCTTCTTTTCCCACAGCCGGACGCAGGACGGATGGGGACACACAGGCTTCTCCAGGGGGCCGTCGCCCGGTAGCGGCATCGTGGTGATGACGCCGTTGAAATAGAGCAGACCGTAGACGGGGTTGAGGATGATCCCGGCCGCCATGCTGCGCGTGCCGAGGCCGGCCATCTCCGCGCAGAGCTTCAGGCTCAGGTAAGGGTAGTGCCCGTTCCGCTCCCCGGTGGGGATCGGTATGGTGTAATGACCATACTGCGCTTCGATGAAATAGGCGAGCTTGCGGGCGGCACTGCCCGTTTCGCCCCGGCTGTACCCGATGCTTCCGAGGACACGGTTGGTTCCTGATCGCCACGCGCCGGCCGTGGGTTGGCCTCCGCCGAGCAGCACCACGCTCCTGGCGCCCTTCAGGAGGTCATCCGGGCGGTGCCCCGCCGGGGCGTACTGGTTGATGGCTTCGACCGAGGCGATGCCGACTGCCTGAGCGCCGAGCGACAAGGCCTTTTCCTTTATGGTTGCAACTGCTTGTGTCATAGGGCCTCCTCTGCTTCCGTCCAAGAACGGCTTTTCCCGAAAGAGCGGGTTCCTGGTTCCCCGCCTGTTGGAGAGGGGGCATCGTCCCGGGATCGGAAGGCATCCATGCGCTAAATGTCGATTGAAGAGGGATGTTTCCTGCCCGTGAAGGTTTCGAGAACGGGTTGGAACAGCGGAACACCGAATTCTTCGTAGTAGGGATAACACTTCGACACGAGGAGATATGCGATCTTGCGGGTGACATCCTCCCTTTCCTCGCTGAGGGAGTCATAGTTTCCTCCGCCTTTCGAAAGGATCAGATCGGCCTCCTCGACAAGGGTGTTCACCTCGGCCGAACACCGCTCCAGCCGCGTACCGGGAAACGGGCCGTCCATGCCGTTCGGGATGACGGGTACGAGCGCGTCGATGCCCACGGCACGCGCCTCTTCCAGGGTGGTGTCGTTCAGGGTGGGGCGCTGCCTGACCACGAGGGTGATGTCCGCGTCGAACCGCTCCTTGAGGATGCCGATGAGCACTCTATCAAAGACGATCTCTCCGGCGTTGTCGGCGAAGTACACCATCCGCTTCGCCCGCGAAAGCCCCTCTTCGAGGCGGCCGAACCGTTCCGGCGGGATGGGGGCCTGGAGCTTTTCGCGGATGAGGTGTTTGATGTCCGGCGGGTTCTCTCCGACCATGAAATCGATGTTGTTGCCCAGGATGGCCAGTTTGACGGCCGTGAGAAGCGGGTTGGGATCTTCGCGGACAAGCGTTTCGAGGTAAGGGACCACGTCCATGATCATCTGGTTCTGGGTTCGTTTGATTGCATGGAACGGATCCTCTTCCTGCCGGGCCTGCAGGATGATGTCCATCACCTGTTCGATGATTTCCGGACTGGTATAGTTCCACCGGCCGCCCTGTAAGGAGGGCAGGGCCGCGATGCGGCCGTACAACACTCTGCTTTCGTCTTTGTCGAACTGCAAGGCACGCATGACGTACACAGCCATTTTCAAGATGCAGGGGATACAGTCGGGCTGAATCAGCATGGTGTGGTTTCCTCTGTGATGCGCAAGGGCTGAGAGTGGTAGAAATGGTGGAAATATGATGATGATTGTAGAGGTTGAAGGGGGATGCTGTCAATGTCTGATCCGGAGGAAATGCGGAAATGATATGGTTTTTAGTCGGACCTTCCGAAGCACGAGAATGGCTGGAGAGTGTTTAAGAGGGGCGTGAACGCCTCGGAGGCCGGGAAGGGATTGCCGGCCATTCTGATGACAAGGATCGCATCCGGGTCCGCTGGAAACCCGCCCCGGCCGGATGACAATCAGGTGTTTGAAACGATGCAGTAATCATGTAATATAATGCGTGAAGACGTGAAGGGGGAGGGGCATTCCTTTCTTCCCTCCCCGGGGCCCTTGAAAGCATAGCCGCTTCCGAAAGGAGACGGCTCCGCGCAGACCGGTCCTAAGGGGCTGCCGAGATGAAGGTCAACGGGTTTTTCAGAGGAGCGCGGATCCCGGCTGTTTTGGAGATTGCGCGGCCGCCCTGGGATGAACGCGTCGGTTGTTTCGCAGAGGGATGGTTCCCGGTGCTTCGGCCCAGGCTCTGGAGGCCGCCAATGCCCCGAGTGATCGAGGAGAGAAGGTCATGGCGTTGAATATCACGGTGGATGGGACGGTTAGAACACTGCCGGGCGCACTCACCATCCGCGAACTGATCGAACAGTGCAACAAAAAGGACCCCCATCTGATCGTCGAGCGCAACGGGACGTTCGTTTATCCTCAGGATTATGCCCATGTCAGGGTTGAAGACGGCGACCGGATCGAACTCATCATCCCCGATTTCGGCGGGTGAACCCCTTGCGGCCGTGTGCCGGAAACCCGTTCCTTTAAAAATTCGTGCGGAGCGCATAACGACATGGCAAAGACGCCCTTTTCACCTCTGATCGGCATCACGATGGGCGATCCGGCGGGCGTAGGGCCGGAGGTCATCGCCAAGGCCCTCGCGGATCCTGATGTTTACCGTGGATGCCGGCCTTTTGTTTTGGGGGATGCCGGGGTGATGCGGGAGGCCCTTCCGCCCGGGATGGCTGTCCGGACAATCGAAGCTCCGGCCGATGCCGGGGCCCTTGCCGGGCGGGTTGACCTGTTGCCGCTCTCCCATCTGCCGCCGTCCTCACGAGTTCCGGGAAGGCCCACGGTGGAGGGCGGGCGCGCCATGGTGGGGTATATCCTCGAAGCGGTCGAACTCGCCCGGAAGGGGCGGATCGACGCCATGGTGACAGCCCCCATCAACAAGGCCCTGATGCACGCGGCGGGCTTTCCTTACCAAGGCCACACCCAGTTGATCGCCGAGCGGACAGGGGCACGGGACTATGTGATGATGCTGGCCGGGGAGCGGCTGCGGGTGACCCTGGTGACGATCCACTGCGCCCTGAAAGAGGTGCCCGGCCTGCTGGATGCATCTGCCATCCATCGCACCATCTCCGTGACGCATCGGGCCCTGAGACGGGATTTCGGGATCGAGCGGCCCCGGATCGCCGTGGCGGCCCTGAATCCGCATGCGGGCGAGGAGGGCCTTTTCGGCGATGAGGAGGCAAGGGTGATCGCCCCTGCCGTGCAGGCCGCCCGGGCCGAAGGAATGGAGGTCGCGGGGCCGCTGCCTGCGGACACCCTCTTTTTCCACGCGGCGGCCGGCCGCTACGACGTTGTGGTCTGCATGTATCATGATCAAGGGTTGATCCCCCTGAAACTCCTCCATTTTGCCGACGGCGTGAATGTAACGCTGGGGCTGCCCATCGTGCGGACATCCGTGGATCACGGCACGGCCTATGACATCGCGGGAAAGGGCCATGCCGATCCTTCCAGCTTGATGGCCGCGCTTCGCATGGCGGCATCCATGGCCAGGCATCGGGCCGCCGCGGGTGAAGCGGCCGCGATCGGCAGAGATCCATGACCCACAACTGCATCAAGATCAGGGGCGCCCGCCAGCACAACCTCAAGAACATCTCCCTGGATATCCCGAGAGATCAGTTGGTTGTCATCACGGGCCTCTCGGGCTCGGGGAAGTCCTCCCTCGCCTTCGACACCATCTTCGCCGAAGGCCAGCGCCGCTACGTGGAGTCCCTTTCGGCCTATGCGCGGCAGTTCCTCGAGCAGATGGACAAGCCGGACGTGGACGCCATCGAGGGCCTTTCACCCGCCATCTCGATCGAACAGCGTTCTTCGAGCCGGAATCCGCGCTCGACGGTCGGGACTGTCACCGAGATCTACGATTACCTGAGACTCCTCTATGCCCGCATCGGCCTGCCTTTTTGTCCGGCCTGCAATCTGCCCATCCGCTCCGAGACCGCCGAAGAGATCATCGACCGGGTCATGGCCCTTGGCGAAGGGGCTCGGGTCCAGATTATGGCCCCTCTCGCTTCCGGGCCCAACGGGGCTTATCGGCAGATCTTTCAGCGGCTTCGCAAGGAGGGGTTTACGCGCGTGCAGGTCGATGGAAGGATCCGCATGCTCGATGAAGAGATCGATCTCGACAAGGCAGGGGACCATGAAGTCCTGGTGGTGGTGGACCGACTGGTCATTCGTGACGGCATCCGTCAGCGTTTGAGCGATTCCATGGAACTGACGCTTTCCATGGGAGAGGGTAAGGCGGTGGCGGCGGTTCAGGAAGGCGAGGTGTTTTCCTTCAGCCAGGCGGCGGCTTGTCCGCGTTGCGGCTACCGCGTGCCGGAGCTCTCGCCGCAGGCCTTTTCCTTCAACAATCCGCAAGGGGCCTGCGAGGCCTGCAATGGATTGGGGATACGGAGGCACTTCGACCCCTCGCTGATCGTGCCGGACCCCGTCCTTTCGCTGCGGGAAGGGGCCATCGCCCCCTGGGCCGGCCGGGATTCGGTCTATTTTCAGCAGATGCTCGATTCCCTCTGCGATCATTACCAGGTCAGCGTCTATACGCCTTTCGGCGAACTGCCGTCCGAGATCCAGGATGCCTTTCTCTATGGCTCCGGGGACGAAGAGATCGCCTTCTTTTTTGAACGGGAGGGGCGTCGGCATGACTACACTCGGCCGTTCGAAGGTGTAATCCCGAATTTGGAGCGGCGCTACAGCGAGACCGGCTCCTACCAGGTGAGGGAGGAGATCGAGAAGTACATGAGTGTACGCCCCTGCCACGTCTGCGGAGGCGGGCGCCTCAAGCCGTCCATCCTGGCCGTTCGGGTCGGAGGGAAGGCCATTCACGAGGTCACGGCGCTTTCCATCGCCGCCGCCGAACGGTTTTTTGACCGATTGGAGCTGGGCCCGAGGGAGGCGGCGATCGCCTCCCGGGTGATCCGGGAGATTCAGGCGCGGCTCACCTTCATGAAAAGCGTCGGGTTGGGCTACCTGACCCTCGACCGCCCCTCGGCGACGCTTTCAGGGGGGGAGGATCAGCGGATCCGGCTGGCCACCCAGATCGGGTCGGGGCTTGCCGGGGTCCTGTACGTGCTGGATGAACCGAGCATCGGCCTTCATCAGCGGGACAATCTGCGCCTGCTCGAGAACCTGAAGCGGCTGCGGGATCTCGGGAACAGCGTACTGGTGGTGGAGCATGACGCCGAGACCATCCTGGCGGCCGATCATGTCGTCGACATGGGGCCGGGGGCCGGCAGCAACGGGGGGGAGGTGATCTTCGAAGGTCCGCCTTCGGCGCTGATCGAGGACGGCCGCTCTCTGACGGGGGCCTATCTTTCCGGCCGCCGGTGCATCCCCGTGCCCGCTGCGCGCCGCAAAGGAACAGGCCGGAGCATCGTGATCGAGGGAGCGCGGCAAAACAACCTCAAGGATATCACTGTCCGGATACCCCTCGGGACGTTTACGTGCATCACCGGTGTCTCCGGGTCCGGGAAAAGCAGCCTTTTGAACGGCATTCTGTACCCGGCCCTCGCCCGGGATCTCTATCGGGCGAGCGGCCCGGTGGGGGCGGTCAAGGCCCTGAGCGGGACCCGCCATATCGACAAGGTCATCCATATCGATCAGAGTCCGATCGGCCGGACCCCGCGATCCAATCCGGCGACCTATACCGGCGTGTTCACGGACATCCGGGATTTGTTTGCCCAGCTGCCCGAAGCGCGGATGCGCGGCTACAAACCGGGCCGCTTCAGCTTCAACGTCCGCGGCGGCCGCTGTGAGACCTGCCAGGGGGATGGCATCATCAAGATCGAGATGCACTTCCTTCCGGATGTATACGTGACCTGCGAGGCCTGCAAGGGTCTGCGGTACAACCGGGATACGCTGGAGATCCGCTACAAGGGATTGAACATCGCCGAAGTCCTCGATATGACCGTCAACCAGGCCTATGGGTTCTTCGAGAATATCCCGCCGATCCGGAAGACCGTCCAGACCCTTCTGGATGTCGGGCTCGGGTACGTCAAGCTGGGGCAGTCCGCTACGACGCTTTCCGGCGGCGAGGCGCAGCGGATCAAGCTTTCGCGGGAACTGAGCCGGCGCAGCACCGGCCGGACGCTTTACATCCTGGATGAACCGACGACGGGGCTGCACTTTGCGGACATTCAGAAGCTTCTGGAGGTCCTGAATTATCTGGTGGCTCAAAAAAACACGGTGGTGGTGATCGAACACAATCTCGACGTGATCAAGACGGCAGACTACATCATCGATCTCGGGCCGGAGGGGGGCGAAGAAGGGGGAGGCTATCTGGTGGCGTCCGGTACGCCGGAGGAACTGTCCAGGGTGCCCCAATCCCACACCGGAAGGTTTCTGGCGAAGGTGCTCACGGCTTGTTCTTGCTGAGGTGGTAGGCCAGATTCTCCAGCTTGACCGTGATGTCGACGTTTTCGATCAGACAGCACTCCGGGATCCGGAGTCTAACCGGCGTGAAGTTCAGCAGCGCCTTGACCCCCGCCTTCATGAGGAGGTCCGCCGACCGTTTGGCTTCCTCGGGGCGGGTGGTGATGACACCGATCTCGATGCCGAGCTCCCGGACGAGCTTTTTGATGCTGCGCATCGGCTCGACAACGAGGCCGCAGGGAAGGGCCTTGCCAACCCTCCGTTGGTCGGAGTCGAAGGCCGCAACGAAGTGATAGCCGCGTCGGCGAAAATTTTCGTTCTCGATCAGGGCGGCGCCCAGATAACTCATCCCCACAATGCAGAGCCTCCAGACCCGGTCTGTGGCAAGGATCTTCTTGATGGCTTTCAGGAGGTCTTTGACATCGTAACCGACCCCGCGGATGCCGAACTCGCCGAAGTAGGCCAGGTCCTTGCGGACTTGCGCCGAATTGACGCCGCACAGTGCAGCCAGCCTTTCGGAGGAGATCACCTGCGAAGCACCGTCGCTGAGCCCTTCTAGAGGGCGCGAGTACAGGGCGAGCCGCTCGATGGTCGGTTGAGGAATTTTGGACTCTTTGATCATCGGCACCCGAAAACGTCCTGGAGGCAGCCCGAGAAAGGAGCCCGGGGGCGCCATCGTGCAGTCGACCTCGGACGGTCTTCCCGATCATGGCGTTGATGACCTTGAAGCAACGAGGTCAACCGTGATTTTGTGAAATATTGCACATGTCTGCGAAAAAAAAGAGGGCCTTGTGAAGGCCCCCTTTTTTTCAAGAGGACCCTTACGCGCCTATAGACTTCAGCATGACTTCGATATCTGGAATCTTGAAGACAAGGATGAAGCAGATGACCAGCGCGTAGATACACAGCGACTCGATCAGAGCGAGACCGATGATCATGGTGGTCATGATCTTACCGCCCGCTTCCGGGTTCCGAGCCGTTCCCTGGAGCGCACCATTGATGGCGTTACCCATACCGATGCCGGTTCCCAGGGCGGCGACGCCGATGCCGAAACCGCAAGCGACGGCGATCCCGAAGAATACCCAGAACGCTGCCGCCTGTGCCTGGCCGTCAGCGGCCATGGCCATCGATGTCATACCCAGAACCATAAGAGCTGTGAGAACCCCAACGACTGTTTTTTTGGACATACGAACCAACCCTCCTTTCCACAAATGATGTTTGAACGCGGCCTTCTTCCCAAAAAGCCTTCCCATACGCTAGTGGGCGTGTTCCATGGCACCCACGAAATACATGATGGACAAGAGCATGAACACCAGGGCCTGGATGAAACTGACGAGGATGCCCAGGAAAAGGATCGGCAGAGGCGCCAGGTAGAGCCCTGCCAGGCCGAACAGGATGCCGAGCACCATCTCCTTCCCGAAGATGTTCCCGAAGAGCCGTACGCTCAGGGACATGATCCGGGCGAAGTGACCAATGATCTCGATTGGCAGCATCAACGGGGTGAGCCACCAGACCGACCCGGTGAAATGCTTGATATATTTGATGCCGTGAAAGCGGATGCCGATGATGTGCGTGTAGACGAAGGTGCACAGGGCCAGGGCCAGCGTGGTGTTGAGGTTCGCCGTCGGTGAGAAGAAACCGGGAACGAGGCCGAGCAGATTCGAGACCAGGATGAAGAGGAAGACCGTGGCGATGAACGGGAAAAAGAAACGCCCTTCGGGCCCGCTGATCTCCACCATGAAACTCTCCAGTCCGTCCACGACGACCTCGAAGAAATTCTGGCCCTTTTTCGGCAGCAGCTGAACGCCCCTGGCAAAAAGCAGGGCGCTCAGGATGAGCAGCAGCATGACGAGCCACATATGCGTAACGTGCGTATAATCCGCAGGATGGTGAAAACCGAGGGATTCAAGCAGTGAATCGATGAAAAAGATCGGATGCTCCATAATCTAGACAACCTCCCCAGAAGATGTTTTCCAGACGAGACGCAAGGCCAGTTGGATGATGCTGATGACGACGATCGACAGTCCTACAGCCAGCCCGACAGGGCTCACCAGGTCCCGCGTGATCAGGACGTACATCAGAAAACCGATGGCCAGAAGGCGCAGATAAAATTTGACGATGATGGACCTGCGGCTGACCTGGAGGGTGCCTTCCGATGAAAATCCGCACCGGATCGTGTGCTGCAGGACGTTGAAATTGGCGATGATCAGCAGGCCGCCGATCAGAACGCCCAATGTGAAATGAGGGCTCATGAGGAAAAAACTGGCCCCCCCGAGCAGCATCAGAATGAGCCAGTTCTGGATTCTCAAGGTTTTAAAAAGGCTGTCCCACTCCATCAAAGGTCCTTGGCTTTCTTGTAAAGGATCTGCAGATTTCTGAAAGCCGCTGCGATGCCGAATCCGAGAAAAATGTAGAAGAACCACGGTTCGGTATCGAATTTCTTGTCGATATAGTGCCCGATCAAGGCGCCGAGGCCGATCGAAAGGGCCATGGCAAGGCCTACGGTGCTGATGTAACCCAAGGCCTTGACCGTTCTTTTCAGGTCTTCATCCATAAATGCTTGCGGCACCTCCCGCCGGGTGCGCCGACGGCTTTCGAGACCGCTAGGTCTTTAGCACACGTTTTCGAAAGAAGTCAATCTTTTTAGTGCAGTTTATTCGTGCAGTTTATCGAAGGCGGCGGCGGCGCAGGCGATGGTTTTATCCAGGCTTCCCGGATCGTGGGCGAGCGAGACGAAGGCCGCTTCGAAAGGCGAAGGCGCCAGGTAAATGCCGCAGTCGAGCATGCGCCGGTAATAGGCCACGAATCGGTCTTTGTTGCATTGGAGGGCCGTCTCGAAACTCGTTACCGGGCTGCCGGTGAAAAACAGGCTTCCCAATGAACCCACGCGGTTGATGACGACGTCTATCCCTGCGGCTTCGGCCGCCCGGGCAAGCCCTTGGAACAGTTTTGCGCCGGCTGCTTCCAGCCTTTCGTAGACGCCCGGCTCCCCCAGCAGCTCGAGGGTCGCCAGGCCTGCGGCCATGGCCAGCGGGTTGCCGGACAGGGTCCCGGCCTGATAGACGCTTCCTTCCGGAGCAATGCCGCACATGATCTCTTTACGGCCGCCGTAAGCCCCGACCGGCAGCCCGCCGCCGATGATCTTCCCGAGGCAGGTCAGATCCGGCAGGATGCCGTAGAGCTCCTGCGCGCCGCCCGGAGCCACCCGGAAGCCGCTGATGACCTCATCGAAGATGAGCAGGCTTCCGTAGGTTTCGGTGATCGCGCGCAGGCCTTGGAGGTATCCGTCGTGCGGGAGAACGACCCCCATGTTTCCGGGGACCGGTTCGACGATCACCGCGGCGATCTCGGGACCGTACTTCAAAAAGGTCGCTTCGACGGCGTCCAGATCGTTGAAGGGGAGTGACAGGGTGTGTCGGGCGATGTCGGCGGGCACCCCAGGGCTTCCGGGGATCCCCAAAGTGGCCACCCCGGAACCCGCCTCCACCAGCAGGCTGTCGGCATGGCCGTGATAGCACCCGTTGAACTTGACGAGTTTGTCCCGGCCCGTGTGGGCCCTGGCCAGGCGGATGGCGCTCATGGTCGCCTCGGTGCCGGAGTTGACCATGCGCACCATTTCGATCGATGGAACCCGGTCGACGATGGCGCCGGCCATCGCGACCTCGAGAGGCGTGGGCGCGCCGTAGCTGGTCCCGCGGTGCAAGGCCTTTTCGATGGCTTCGACGACCTTCGGATGCCGGTGCCCGAGGATCATGGGGCCCCACGACCCGACGTAGTCGATGTACTCGCGTCCTTCGACATCCCAGACGCGGCATCCTTCCGCGCGGTCGATGAACAGGGGCGCCGCCAGGCCGACGGCCTTGCAGGCCCGGACCGGGCTGTTGACGCCGCCCGGGATATAGGTTTGCGCTTGCCGGAACCATTCGGTCGAGTTTCGATCCATGCTGCGGATAGCCTCCCTCCCTGTGCGACAGGACCTCTTCGGGGATGTCGACACGGGTCAAAAATAAGCCATGCTGGTTTTCTTGAATTCCCTTTCGCTGAACAACAGGGTGTAATCCCGAATCTGGACGGCCTCCGACATCTCGCGCGCCATCCGGCGGCATTCCTCCCGGCTGCTCCCGTGAACCATCGTGTACAGGTTGAAAGGCCACTCGCCCTGAGGCGGCCTGTGATAGCAATGCGTTACCGCCGGGAACCGCGCCAGCGCTTCCCCCACCTCGTCGATGCGCTCATCGGGCACGCGCCAGGCCACCATGGCATTGGCGCCGAATCCGGCCTCCTGATGGCGGAGGGTGGCGCCGAAGCGGCGGATGGTTCCGTGCGCCTTCAGGCGGCGGATCCGCTCGATCACTTCAGTTTCCTGGATGCCAAGCCGCGCCGCGATGACAGCGAAAGGCCGCGCCTCCAAGGGGATGTCTCCCTGGATCTGGGCGATGATTTTCTTGTCGAGCGGGTCGATCATATCGGCTTCCATAAACCGGGTCCACAGGCCTTCTGCCCGTGGCAAAGGCAAAAAGGTTGAATATCATGGACATAACCGACGGGGCAGGCCGTTGTCAAGCCGGATATGTCTGGAGGATGGGTGCAGCATGCGGCGATTTGGCTTGAAATCCGAAGGATTTTTGTATAAAAAGTAACCGAGCATCTCCGCCGTCCGACCTCCCATCCTGGAATGATCGATACCCCCTCCCGGGAAGGCTGATCCCCCTGGATCGGGGTGGAGGCGAAATGCGTACCGTTTTGAAGATTACATGCTCGAACCCCGCGTTCTGGGGATTCCCGCCCGGGCATGCATCCTTTTTTCCACCGTGAAGGAGCGTTTTTCGCACGCCTATGTTTGCATTCGACAAGATCGCCGAGCGGCGCATTCAGGAAGCCTTGGACCGGGGGGAGTTCAAAGATCTGCCGGGCCGCGGCAAGCCCCTCCAAATCGAGGATGACAGCGGCATCCCCGAGGACCTCAGGATGGCCTACAAGATTTTGAAAAACGCCGATTGCCTCCCGCCGGAATTGCAGCTCAAGAAGGAAATCCGGCAGATGGAAGATCTGTTGGAGGGCATTCCTGACGAGAGGGAGCGTTACAAGCTCATCAAGAAGATCAATTACCAGATCATGAAACTCAACATGATGGGGCACAAGTCGCCCCTGCTGGAGGAGACGGAGATATACTATCATAAAGTCGCCGACAAACTAGCGGGGAAGTGAACGCCCACGGGCCTTCCGAAACCGGCCCTGCGCGTACACCCGGCATCTTGTCACCGGTTCTGCTCTGCACGTTCATTCGACTTCCGAGACCTGGATCATTAGGGAGTACCCGCATATGGACATGAAGAGGGATTACTATGAGGATGTACAGCTGTTCAGTTCCGGCGTGGTCGTTTTCTGGTTTCTTTGTCTGATCGCCTTCCTGGTCTTTTTCCCGTTATTCGCTAGAAACTACTATATCTACATGGCCAATTACATGGCCATCAACATCCTCGTGGCGGTCGGTCTGAATCTCCTGGTCGGCTACACGGGGCAGATCTCGCTGGGGCATGCGGGGTTCTTCGCCCTGGGCGCCTACGGCACCATCATCCTGATGTCGGAGGTCCATCTCCCGTTCATCCTGGCGCTCCCCGCCGCGGCGCTCGGTGCGGCGCTCTTCGGCTTCCTCCTCGGCCTTCCGGCCCTGCGTCTGGAAGGCCCCTATCTTTCGATCGCGACCCTCGGGTTCGGCCTGACGATCACCCAGGTGATCGGGCGGATCGAGCTGTTCGGGGGGCGGCAGGGGCTGCACACCCCGGACCTCGTCATCGGTCCCTGGCGCCTGGACTCCGACCGCGATTTCTACTATCTGCTGGTGACCATCACCGTCCTCCTGACGCTGGCTGCACGCAACATCATCAAGACGAAAGTGGGCCGCGCCTTCATCGCCCTGCGCGATGCGGATGTCGCCGCCGAAACGATGGGGGTGAATCTGACGCTCTACAAGACGCTCGCCTTCGCCGTGAGCGCCTTTTACACCGGCATCGCCGGGGGGCTGTACGCCTTCGTCCTCCGGTTCATCGAGCCGGAGATGTTCGGTCTTCTCATGTCCATCATCTTTCTGGCCATGGTGGTCGTTGGAGGGCTCGGCTCCATCTTCGGGTCGATCGCGGGGGCGTGTCTCCTCAGCTGGCTCGACCTCGAGCTGCGCAACATCCTGAGCATCCCCTATCTGGGGGAATGGCTTCAAGCGCTTTCGCAGAGCTATTTCTCGATCACCGGCGTGTCGAATATCCAGTTCATTGTCTATGGACTGATCATGGTCCTGATCATGCTCTTCGAGCCGCTCGGGATCTATGGCTTCTGGATTCGAAGCAAGCTGTACTGGCGCACCTGGCCCTTCTAGTTCGTTTCCATCCGGAAATGGTCTTTTTGGCCAATCTCGGCGTCAATCTGCGCGTTTGCTTGTGCGGCGACCTGCAGGTCGCCGCACAAGCAAACGCTTGATTTCATTGATATTGGCCAAAAATCCTCATTTCCGGATTGGAAACTGAGTTCTACCGGAAAATCATTTCCGGATGGAGACTAGTACCATGTAACATTTAATATTTCGTTTTTAACGGCATATGATATAATGGCGACCACAAGGAGGGTCGCCATGGCGCCAAGATACCGAGTAACGCTGAGTGCAGAGGAACGCAAAGAACTGGAGGCATTGACACGGCGCGGTAAAATCCAGGCAAGAAAGTTCATCCACGCACGTGCTTTGTTACTGTGCGATGCTGGCCCCGATGGCCCGGCATGGGCTACGGATGAAGTGGCAACAGCTCTGGGCGCCAGTACCCGCATGATCGAGCACCTGAAGAAGCGCTTCGTGGAAGAAGGGCTCGAGGCGGCCCTGGAGCGTAAGCCCAGGGAAAAGCCACCCCGGGAGGTCATCTTTGATGGGGCTTTTGAAGCACGCCTGATCGCTTTGGCCTGTTCGGAGGCGCCGGATGGACACCAGCGATGGACGGTCAGACTGCTTGCGGACAAGGCCGTTGAACTTAAGTTTGCGCGCGCTGTTTCACACATGACCGTACAGCGCATATTAAAAAAAACGAACTTAAACCTCACCTCAGCAAGTACTGGAAAATCCCGCCGGAAGGGAGTGCGGCGTTCGTAGCGGCGATGGAGGATGTTCTGGAAGTTTACCGCTTGGCGTATGATCCCGATTACCCGGTGGTGTGCATGGATGAATCCTGCAAACAGTTGATTGGCGAAGTGCGCGACCCGATTCCATGCAAGCCAGGACAACCCATACGGATGGATGACGAATACGTTAGAAATGGGGTGGCTCAGATCTTCATGGCGGTGGAGCCGCTCGCCGGCAAGCGGCATGTGGCTGTCACGGAACAACGCACCAGAAAAGACTGGGCATTGCAGATCAAGCAGATGCTCGATGACCGCTATCCCGAAGTGATCAAAGTTCGGCTGGTTATGGACAATCTGAACACTCACAATATTGCCTCACTCTATGAGACGTTCGAGCCCCCGGAGGCCAGGCGACTCGCCGAAAGGCTTGAGATTCATTACACGCCGAAACATGGCAGTTGGCTCAACATGGCGGAGATCGAACTCAGTGTCCTGAAAGGGCAGTGCCTCGACCGCAGGATCGCCGATATTGCTACCATGCGGGCTGAAGTGGCCACATGGGAAACAGACCGAAACAACAGCGCAAAAAAGATTGCCTGGCACTTCAAAACATCCGATGCCAGGATCAAGTTGAAACGCTTATATCCGCAATTCTAAGCGTTACATGGTACTAGTTCATTTCCTTCGGGAAACAGGAGAAGGATATGCTCGACTTTCTGCAGATGCTCGCGAGCGGTGTGGCCGTGGGGAGTTCCTACGCCCTGATGGGTCTCGCCATGGTCATCATCTACAAGACGAGCGAGGTGGTCAATTTCGCCCAGGGGGAGATGGCCCTCCTCTCCGTCTTCATGACCTACATGGGGCTCGAATTTTACGGCGTCCCGTTCTACGCGGCTTTTCCTGCAGCGCTCCTCTTCGCCCTTTTCCTCGGGTTCTTTCTCGAATTCGCGGTTCTGCGCCGCGCCAAGGAGCCGAACACCCTCGGGATGATCATCATCACCATCGGCCTCGAGATGATCCTCATGGGGCTGGTTTCCTGGAAGTTCGGGGCGGACCCGAAGACCATGCCCTTTCCGATCTCGCCTTACGAGAGCCTGATGATCGGCGATGTCTTCATCAGTGCGCTCGAAGGGTTGACGTTCGTAGTGGCCCTGACGGTCATGGTGGTGCTCTTTCTTTTTCTGAGATATTCCAGGCTGGGCGTGGCCATGAAGGCCACCCAGCAGAACCCCGTCGCCGCGCGCCTGATGGGCATCCGCACCAACCGGATCCTCATGATCACCTGGGGGATCTCGTCGGTGGTGGGCGGTCTCGCAGGGATTCTGATCGCGCCGACCACCATGCAGCCCTACATGATGTGGGACCCCATGCTCAAGGGCTTCGCCGCGGCCGTCCTCGGCGGAATGACCTCGCTGCCGGGGGCCGTGTTCGGCGCTTACCTGATCGGTGTCATCGAGAACCTCTTCGGCGGATACGTCTCGATCGAGTTCAAGTCCTCGGTCGCTTTTTTCATCATCGTCCTGGTCCTCTGTTTCAAACCGAGCGGTCTGTTCGCCCGGCATTATGTGAAGAAGGTGTGATGTGAGGCTTCATTGGGATAGACGAAACACGAAAAAGGAGGGAACCATGCTGAAGAAAGTCTTGGGGATGGGGTGTCTGACGGCGTGTCTGGTCCTGCTACTGGGTTTTTCGGCCGCTGCCGAAGAGGGCGTCACGGATACGGAGATCCACATCGGGCAATGGGGCCCTCAGACCGGACCGGCTGCGCCCTGGGGCGCGGTGGCCCGGGGGACGGGTGTCCTGTTCGACATGATCAATGCCGAAGGGGGCATCCACGGCCGGAAGATCGTCTATCACATGTTCGATGACGGCTACAATCCGGCCAAGACCAAGGCGGGCGTGAAGGAACTGCAGGAAAGCGTCGGGATCTTCGCCTGGGCCTGCGGTGTGGGGACGGCCTGCGGGCTTTCGGTCAAGGACTACCTGATGGAGAGGAAGATCCCCTGGGTGGGCCCGGCGGCCGGTTCGCTCCACTGGATCAGCCCGCCCGAAAGGGAGCTCTTCGCCGTCTATCCGCTCTATTACATCGAGGCCAAGGCCCTGTGCAACTACGCGGTCGACATCCTTGGCAAGAAGCGCGTTGCCATCGCCTATCAGAATGACGATTACGGCAAGAACGGGCTCGAGGGCGCCAAGAAGGAACTGGCCAAGTTCGGTCTGGATCTGGTCGCGGCCGTGCCGGTCGAAAAGGGCGATACGGACATGAAGCCCCATGTCATGGCGCTCAGGAAGGCCGAGGCCGACACGGTGCTCCTGTGGGTGACGCCCGTCCACGCGGTGAAGATCCTCGGCACGGGGACGGCCATGCAGTTCAAGCCGCAGTGGATGAGCACGAGCACCTGTTCCGACTTTCCGCTCATGTACACCATCAGCAAGGGGCTCTGGAAGGACGTGATCGTTGCGAACTTCGCGGAGCTGCCGGGGTCTGGCGATCCTTTGATGCTCAAGTACCGCGAGGCCTTCTCCAAGTTCGCCGCCAAGGACGAGCGCTGGGGGGTGTTTTTCTATGCCGGGATCGGTTTTGTCGAACCGATGGTCGAGGGGATCAAACGCTGCGGCCGTGATCTGACCCGGGAGCGGTTCGTGAAAGAGATGGAGGGGATTCAGAACTTCAAGGGGATTTTCGGTCAGATCAGCTACAAGCCCTATGACCGCAACGATCCGATGAGCCGCCAGGGGCAGAAGGAAGTGTTCCTGAGCCAGTGCCTCGAAAATGCTGAATCGAAGCAGTTGACCAACTGGTTTGCGCCTTCGATGGATTAGCATTCGGGCTGAAACGGCCGTCCCGCCGCCCCATGCCGCCCGGGTGCGGCATGTCCCTGCGGCGGCGGGACTGATTCAACCAAGCGACGGAGCGTACATGCCCTTTTTCTGCGTAGAACACCTCTCCATTGCCTTCGGGGGTCTGCAGGCCCTGGAGGAGGTGGGCTTCGAGATCCCGAAGGGGTCCATTTTCGCCGTCATCGGCCCGAACGGCGCGGGGAAAACGACCCTTTTCAACTGCATCAACGGCATTTACCGCCCCGATGCGGGACGGATCCGCTTCAAGGACACCGAGATACAGGGCAGGAAGCCGGATCGCATCGCGCGGCTCGGCATCGCCAGGACCTTTCAGAACATCGAGCTTTTCTCGCGCATGACCACGATGGAAAACCTCATGCTGGGCCGGCACATCTTCATGAAAACCGGCCTGTTCAGGGGGGCCTGGATGTGGGGGCGCCGGTCGTTCGCAGGCCGCGAGGAGGTCCGGCACCGCCGCGCGGTGGAGGAGATCATCGATCTGCTGGATCTTCAGGCCGTGCGCAACAAGTTCGTGGGGGCCCTCCCTTATGGGACGCAGAAGCAGGTGGAACTTGGACGGGCGCTCGCCCTCGAGCCCGAGCTGCTTCTGCTCGACGAGCCCTGTGCGGGGATGAACTCCGAGGAAAAGCAGGACATGATCTTCTGGATCAAGGATATCCAGGACGAACTCGGGGTGACGATCCTGTTGATCGAACACGATATGAAGATGGTGATGGACATCTCCGAGCGCATCCTTGTGATCAATTTCGGACGTCCGGTCGTCGAGGGCACCCCGGATGAGGTCACCAACCACCCCGAGGTCTTGAAGGCGTACCTCGGGGAGGGCGAGCCGGAGATCGGAGGCGGGATGGCGGGTGCCGGAACGGGCGTGCCATCCTCCTGAAATGCGTCATCAATGACCGGTTTCATACGAGGCGTCCCTTGCTCGAGATCAAGAACATCGAAACCTACTACAATCTGATCTATGCCCTCCGGGGGGTCTCCCTCACGGTCGAGGAGGGGACCATCACGGCGATCCTCGGCAACAACGGTGCAGGCAAGTCTACGGTGCTGAAGACCGTCATGGGGCTGATCGAGGATCAGCCCGACAAGGGCACCATCGAATTTCAGGGGCGTCGCATCGACGGCCGCGACACCGAGGAGATCGTCCGCCTGGGGATTTCGCTGGTGCCGGAGGGGCGCGAGGTCTTCGAGGAGTTGACGGTCCGCGAAAACCTCCTGATGGGCGGGTACACCCGCAGGGAAATGAGCGGCATCCGAAAGGATTTCGATCGGATATACGAGCATTTTCCGGTCTTGCGGAGCCGCGCGGATCAGTGGGCGGGGACGCTTTCGGGCGGCGAGCAGCAGATGCTGGCCATCGGGCGGGCGCTGATGGCCCGGCCTTCCCTGCTGCTCCTGGACGAGCCGTCCCTCGGGCTCTCGCCCATCCTGGTGCGCGAGATCTTCGGGATCATTCAGGCGATCAATCGAGGCGGCGTCACCATCTTATTGGTGGAGCAGAATGCGCGCATGGCCCTCGGGATCTCGCACTTCGGGCTGATCCTCGAAAACGGGCGCTTCGTCATGAAAGGGTCTTCGCGGGATCTGATGCAGGACCAGGACGTGCGCGAGTTTTACATGGGCATTCGCTCCGAGGCATCGGCCAAGGGGTATCAACGCTGGAAACGCAAAAAGCGCTGGAGATGACGCATTGACCGAGCAGACAGTCCCGGCCGTGTTCGAGGCGACGGTCGAACGCTACGGCCCTCGAGCAGCCCTCAGGCAGAAGGAGTACGGCATCTGGCACGACATCTCCTGGGACGAGTACTATCGGAGGGCCTGCCGGGTGGCGGCCGCCCTCATCGCGATGGGGCTTCAGAAGGGGGAGTGCGTCTCCATCATCGGCGACAACTGCCCCGAATGGGTGATCATCGATCTGGGGGTCCAGTGCGCGGGCGGGGTCGCCGTGGGGGTCTATTCGACCAATGCCTGGCCGCAGGTGGAATACGTGATCGAACACTCCCAGTCGCGCTGCTTCTTTGTCGAAAACGAGGAGCAGCTGGACAAGTGGCTGAATTTCCGTGATAAGACAACGCACCTCGAAAAGGTTGTGGTGTGGGATCTGGAGGGTCTCCGGCACTTCGAGGACCCGATGGTGATGACCTTCGAAGAGTGGCTCGAACAAGGGGAAGCGGCGCTCGCCAAGGACCCGCAGATGGTGGAGCGCCGGATGCGCGAAGTGACCCCCGAAGACCTTTCGGTGCTCATCTACACCTCCGGGACCACCGGGCCGCCGAAGGGGGCGATGCTGACCCACCGGAACGTCATGTGGATGGGGAGGACGATCACCACCGACAACCCGATGTTCGACACGGACGAGGTCATGTCCTTCCTGCCGCTCTGCCACATCTTCGAGCGGATCTTTTCGGTCTTCGCCCATATCACCTACGGGTACACCGTCAACTTCATCGAGAACCTGGACACCGTCACCGACAACATGATGGAGATCTCGCCCACGGTGGGGTACGCCGTTCCCCGCATCTGGGAAAAATACTATTCGGCGATCTATATCCGGATGTCGGATGCCACCTGGTTCAAGCGCATCGTCTTCGGACTGGCCCTCAAGATCGGCAAGAAGCGGGCCGATCTGCGCATGGACTTCCAGAAGGTGCCGGGTTACCTGGAGCTGCTCTATCGCCTGGCCTATCTGGCTGTTTTCAGGAAGCTCAAGGAGCGCCTCGGCTTCGATCGGCTGCGCGTGGCCTATTCCGGGGCGGCGCCCATTTCGCCGGATGTCCTCAAGTTCTTCCAGTCGATCGGCGTGAACCTGATCGAGGGGTACGGGCAGACGGAAGGAACGGGGGTTACCTGCGTCTCCAGGGTGGGCCGGGTCAAGTTCGGCACCGTCGGCCCGCCGCTGACGGGAACGGACGTGCGCATCGCCGATGACGGCGAGATCCTTGTCCGCTCGCCGGGTGTCTTTAAGGGGTATTACCGTGATCCAGAGGCGACGGCCTCCACCCTCAAAGACGGCTGGCTCTACTCCGGGGACGTGGGCGAACTCGACGAGGACGGCTATCTCAAGATCACGGACCGCAAGAAGGACATCATCGTCACGGCCGGGGGAAAGAACATCACGCCGCAGTACATCGAAAACAAGCTCAAGTTCAGTCCTTACATCAACGACGCGGTGGTGATCGGCGACAAGCGGAAGTTCATCAGCGCACTCGTCATGATCGACGAGGACAACGTGGTCAAATACGCCCAGGACCACAAGGTCCAGTTTTCCACCTATGGCGACCTCACGAAGGATCCCCAGATCATCAAGCTCATCCAGGGGGAGGTGGACGCCGTCAACGAGACCCTGGCCCGCGTGGAGCAGGTGAAGAAGTTCACCATCCTGCCGAAGAAGCTCTACGAGGAGGACGGCGAGGTTACGCCGACCATGAAGGTCAAGCGCAAATATGTCAACGAGGCCTTCAAGGACCTGATCGAGGCCATGTATCGCAAGAGCGGCTGAGGCCGCGCCGGAGCCGCGCCATGACCAAAAGGATACGAGTGGCATCGGGGGTCGAGGATCTCGACCGGTTGCTCGGCGGGCTGTTCATCGGCGACAATGTCGTCTGGCATGACGATGCCGGAAGCCTGGCCTCCGTCTTCTGCCTCAATTTCATCCAGGCGTCCCAGGCCCAGGGCCGTCCGATCATCTACGTCAGCTTCGACCGGTCGCCGAGAAACCTCCTCGACAAGCTGGGTCCTTTGGCGGAAAGCCCGTACTTGACGATCCTCGACTGCTTCACCTATGGAAAAGGCGATGGCTCCGACGTCTTCCTCCGCTTCTACGACCGGCCGGAGGCGGAGGGGCCCTGCCGCATCCTCTGCGTCAGAGAGCCCCGGGAGGTCGAACGGGTGAAGGATGCCTTCTACGGGGTGCATGCCCCGATGGAGGGCGACGTCCGGTTCGTCTTCGAAAGCCTGACCGGGATGCAGGAGTTGTGGGGCGGCGAGGAGCACATCCGCGAGTTCTACAGCCATTCCTGCCCGCGCCTGTATGAATTGAACACGATCGCCTACTGGATCCTCGAAAAGCGTGCGCACTCCGCGCGCCTCAAGGCCCAGATCAACCAGATCGCCCAGGTCGCGATCGAGCTCTCGGTCAAGCGGGGAAGGACCTCGCTGACGGTCCTCAAGGCGGAAAAGCGCAACCTGGACACCCTCGACAAACCCTTTTCCTATTGGTCCCGGGACCTGACCGTCACCTTCGAGTCGGAGCGGCGGTCCACCGGGGGCCTGGATATCGGCCCACGGTTGAAAGAGCTCCGAACGCGGCGCGGTTTCTCGCAGACCGAACTCGCCAAGATGGTGGGCGTGACCCCGAGCACCATCTCGCAGGTGGAAGGCAACCTGATCTACCCCTCTCTTCCGGCGTTGTTGAAGATGGCCGAAGTCCTGTCCGTCGAGATGGCCGCCTTCTTTCGCGGCGAAGGCGAGGAGGATCACCCGGTGGTCTTCCGAGGGGCGGAGGGCCTGGATGTGCGGCTCGCCGACCTGCCGGAGGGGCAAGTGACGGCGAAGCTCCTCACCCCGCTCGACCTGGAGCCGAAGGCCGAGCCCTATCTGCTGGAGATCCAGCCCAGGGGGAGCATCCATAACCATTTCATGATCCACAAGGGCGAAGAAATGGGCTATCTCCTCTCGGGGAGGCTCGAATTCGTCCTGGGGAAAAGTGTCCACACGGCGGAGGAGGGGGATGTGATTTATTTGAGGAGCGGGATGCCGAGCCAGTGGAAGAACCCCGGTCCCGAGCCGGCCCGCCTGCTTTGGGTCAAAATTCGCTGAGAAGCTGGAGCCGCAGGGCCGAAAAAAAGCCGGAGCGCGTGCACTCCGGCTTTTTTTCAGGTGGAGCCGGCCGTTTCGGCGGGGCGCCCGGAGGGGCCCCGCGCAACGGTCCGTCGTCTTCTTCGGGGCGATCAGGCGTCGATGACGGCCAGGGCCTCGTCCCGGTACGCATTCATGATGTAGGGAATCCCCGTCACCTGCGCGGCTTCTTCGGTCAGGGAGGCGAGGTCCCTGCGGTTGATCAGGTCGACGCGCCACTTGCGGGCGCCGGCCATGAGCTGCTGGAGCCCCACGCGCAGCTTCTCGCCGGCGCTGTAGATCCCGATGGCCCCCAGCGGGAAGCTTTCCACTTCCTTCCCGTAGGTGGCCTTGAGGTCTTCGTAGCAGACGAAGATCTCTTCCTTGGAGGAGCCGTACTTCGAGACGGTCGAGGGGAGCCCGCCGTCCTCACCCTGCAGCCAGCGGCCGATGTTCTTGCCCACCATGCCCGGGATCATCAGGGCGCGGCCCATGCAGACGGCCTTGCAGTAAGGGGCGCCGAGGGCCAGGGCCTTGAAGATGTGGTCTTCGCTCGAGAACCCGCCGGCAAAGGCGATGTCCGGCACCCGGCGTCCGTTCCTGGCCAGGCGCTCGCACAGTTCGTAGGCCATCGCGTGCAGATAGATGGACGGGACGCCCCACTCCTCCATCATGCGCCAGGGGCTCATGCCTGTTCCGCCGGGCGCGCCGTCGATGGTCAGCAGGTCGATCCCGGCGTCCGAAGACCAGCGGATCGCCATGGCCAATTCCCTCATCGGGTACGCACCGGTTTTCAGGGTGACCCGTTTGGCGCCGAGCTTGCGCAGCCGCTCGACCTCCCTCATGAAGCCCTCCTGGTCGACGAAGCCCAGGCGCGAGTGACGTTCGAACTCCTTGATGGCCCCGTCTCTGAAGGCCGCCTGGTTGGCGGGGCTTTCGGGGTCGGGGGTGACGATGTAGCCGCGCTTTTTGAGCTGGATGGCCCGCTCGAGCGAGTTGACCTTGATTTCACCGCCGATGCACTTGGCGCCCTGGCCCCACTTGAGTTCGATGGTTTCGACGCCGAGCTTGTCGATGACGTACTCGGCCACGCCAAGCCGCGTGTCCTCGACATTCATCTGGACCAGGATGTCGCCATAGCCGCTGTGATACCGGCGGTATTCCTCGACCCTCCGCCGCATGTCGGGGGCCTCTTTCACCTTCCCGTTCGCGTCGAATTCGAGGCCGGGGTCGATGCCGCAGACATTTTCACCGCACACGAGGCTGATGCCTGTGATGGCCGCGCCGATGGCGAAGTGCTCCCAGTTCTTGCGTGCGATCTCCGTGCTGCCCAGGGCGCCCGTGAACATGGGGATCTTCATCCTGACCTTGTCGCTCGTCCCGAAGGCCGTTTCGGTGTTGACGCTCGGAAAGGTGGCGTGGTCCGGGTCCGCCACGGTCCCTTCGGCCCCGAGCGCGTATCCCATGATGTTCAGATGGGAGTAATCGACCGGATAATCCTTGCCGGAGCCGGCGGTGATATCGCCGAAGGGCGTGGGATACAGGAGTTCACGGCTGCGGAAGGTGGCGTTGAAGAGGTCGCAGTTGCCTTTGCACCCGTCCACGCAGCGGGTGCAGATCCCCGATTGGGGCGCCACGTCGCGGGAGCGGTTTTTGGTCTGAAGGGATTCGTTGGAATTCGGTGTGCACAGGTTCATGATGATGTCCTCCGTTCAATAAGGTGAAAAACAAAAAAAGGCGCCTCCCCGCGAAGGGGTAGACGCCTTTGTCTTTATTATGGTGCAACCCGCACGCCATTGTGCAGGTTTCATCCATGCTTTAAAATGTTTGACTATCTTAGTAAGGGTAACGCCCCCTGTCAAGAATTTTTTACTTGAAGACGGCCGGTTTTTTCAGCAGAGCTGAAAAACCGGCCTCGAACCGGCAGCGTTGCGCAGTGCGGGAAGGAACCCCTGAGAGGATGGCGGCTTCTTTCTTCAGGTTGGGAACGGTGGGCTGCGTCTACAGTTCGTCCGAGAGGAGGACCGCTTCGGCGACGTAGCGGATGGACTTCCGGCTGTCCATGCTCCGCTTCTGCAGCCAGCGATGGGCCTCGTCCGCCTTCATGTTGCGGCGCCGCATGACCACTTCCTTGGCCCGTTCCAGGAGCTTGCGCGTTTCGAGTTCCTCCTGGATGACCTTCGTCTGGACCATCAGTTCGGTGTTCATGATCGCGACGGCGGCCTGGTTCGCGACGGCGGTGATGAGGTTGACCTCGGTCTGCGAGAAGTCGTGCGGTTCGGAGGTGAAGCAGTTCAAGACGCCGATGACCTGCTGATCCTTCCCGTGCATGGGGATGCCGAGCATGGACACGAGCCCGAGTTTGCGGGCCATCTCCTTTTCCTTGAAGCGCGGCTCCTTGAGCACGTCGCGCAGGATCAGCGGCTGCCTGTGGGTGGCGACATAGCCCACGACCCCTTCGTCCATGCCGAGGGAGCGGTCCTTGACATAGTCCGGATCGATGGCCTGGGTGGCCTTCAGTCTGATAGACTTCGGCTCCTGCCCCTCATCTATAAGCCACAGAGAGCATATCTCAACACCGGTAACCTTGGCCGTGACCATTACTATCAGTTTCAGGATATCCTCCAGGTAGAGATCGGAGGTGATGGCCCGGCTGATATCCGTCAGACCCTTGATGTATTTTTCGTAGGTTTCCGGGGTGATTTTTTCCATCGATCCATTGTCGGGCTTCGGGCGGGGTTTCGTACGCAGCCTCAGCCCTCGAGTCGAAAAGCCGTTGCCGGGAACAGAGGGCGGGCGGTGTTCTTATCGGCGCTTCACATACGCGGCTCGGGTCCCGGCTTGTCGACCACCCTCGTTCGAAACGGTTCTCATCGGGCGCAGGCAGATTGACAAACTTTATATATACACCCTAAGAACGTGCGGTTCAATCCTCTTGATGGGCGCGCGTGGTCGGATGCCTCCTGATGCTTTCGATTGACGGCTCGTGGATTGGCTCCCTATAATCCAGGCGGATGGAGCAGACCGTCAGAAAAGCGCACCAGCAGGGTCCGGCTCACCCGTCGCCGGGAGCCCGGCGACGGGTGAGCCGGAAACGCCGGGGCAGGCTCGCGCCCATCGCGTGAAGTTGAAAGGAAGGTAAGCCATGAATAGAGAAGATCGAGCGGTGACTGTTACGAGCCATGAGGAGATCTACCGGTGCCGCGTGTTCAGACTGGAGCGGGAGCAGGTGGTCCTCGGCAACGGCACCGAGGTGAGCCTCGACATCATCCGTCATCCGGGCGCTTCGGCGATCCTGCCGCTGACCTCGGATGGGCGGCTTCTGATGCTGCGGCAGTACCGCCATGCGGTCGGCGGCTTCATCTGGGAGATTCCGGCAGGCACCTTGAACCCCGGGGAAGACCCTTTGGCCTGTGCCCACAGGGAACTGGCGGAGGAGACGGGCTTCAGTGCGCGCAGCATGGAGAAGATCGGGGAAATCACACCGCTCCCCGGTTATTCGGACGAGCGGATCCATCTGTATGTCGCCGCCGACCTGGCACCGGCCGAACAGCGGTTGGACGAGGACGAGTGGCTCCATGTGGAGGCGCTGCCGATCGGCCGGGTGATGGAAATGGTTCGGGAAGGGGCGATCCAGGATGGAAAGACCCTCTGCTCGCTGCTCTTCCTGGAGCACGGGGCGGGCCGGAACCTTCATCCTGCGGCCGTGAAGAGGATCCGGGGGGAAACTGATGCCCGGTGAAACCGTGTTCAGGCACGCTGTCCGCAATCTGCTCGAGGAACTGACCTTCAGGGCCACCGCTCCCTGCCGCGTCGATGCCGGCGGCACCTGGGACATCAAGGCGATGGCGCTTCCCTTCGAGAGGGAGGAGCCGACGACCGTCAACATCGCGCTGGACCTGAGGACCTCCGTTACGGTGTCGGCGCACCGTGAAGGCTTTGTCAAAATCACCTCCCGGGGCTTCGAGGGGGCGGTCGAGGCCGAGAGCGGGCGATTTCCACTGAGGCCGCCCTTCGGGGCCTATTTTGCGGCGGCGGCCCACTTCGGGCTGGACGGGCTCCTGATCCACATCGATTCGGCATCCCCTGTCAAATCGGCCCTGGGGGGATCGAGCGCGGCGCTGGTCGCCCTGATCCGGGTGCTGGCGGACCTCTCACGAAGGGCGTCAACCGGACGCACGCTCAAACGGCAAGAGACGCTGCTCCTGGCCTACCATCTGGAGGACGCCCTGCAGGGGGGCTGCGGCGGCATGCAGGACCAGGCGGCGGCGGTCTTCGGGGGTGTGTCGGGGTGGCGCTGGACTTACAGCCGTCCGGCAAGGCCGTTTGTACGGATGAGCCTCCTGGACGGCCCGGGGTGCGCGGACCTGAGCCGCAGGATGCTGGTCGCCTTCAGCGGCAAAGAGCACGTCTCGGTCGTGACCAACCGCCAATGGGTGCAGGATTTTCTGGAAGGGCGGACTCGGCGCGCCTGGCTCGAGGCGAACCGGGCCGTGTCGGCGCTTGCCCGCGCGATCCAAGGGCGTGAGTGGGCCGAAGCGGCCGGTCTGGTCCGGCGCGAGATGGCCATCCGGCGCGACATTACGCCCGAGGCGCTCATCCCGGAGACGGCGGCCCTGATCGACGACGCGGAGGCGTGCGGCTGCGGGGCCCGGTTCGCCGGGGCGGGGGCCGGCGGATCCCTTTGGGCGATCGGCCCCGAGGAGGCCATCGACAGGCTGCGGACGGGCTGGAGGAAAAGGCTCTCGGGCATCCCGGGGGGCCGGGTCCTGGACTGCGGGGTGGACCCCCGGGGCGTCCGGCTGGAAACGGCCCGTTTGCCTAAACCTCTGTGAAATCGGCAGGCGGGTGATTCAAGAAGGGCAGAAACCGCGATTTGTCGATCGATTTCGAGTACGCGTCTTCGGGATGGATGATCTTCCGATTGAGCAGGTTCATGATGGCGTCGTCGAGGGGCTGCATCCCGTATTTTTTCCCCATCTGCAGCATGGACGGGATCTGAAAGGTCTTCCCCTCCCGGATGAGGTTCCGCACGGCGGGCGTGGCGATGAGGATCTCGATGGCCGCCGCGCGGCCCGATTGGTCGATGCGTTTCAGGAGGGTTTGGCTGACGACGGCCCGCAGGTTGTCCGCCAGGGTGTTGCGGATCAACTCCTGTTCGTTTTCAGGGAAGACCTCGATCATCCGGTCGACGGTCTTGGATGCATTCGGGGTATGGAGGGTGCTGAGGACCAGATGGCCCGTCGAAGACGCCTCGATGGCCAGGGCCATGGTCTCCAGATCGCGCATCTCTCCGACCATGATGACATCCGGGTCCTCGCGCAGCGCCCCCCGGAGGGCGACGGAAAAGGAACGGGTGTGCCGGCCCACTTCCCTGTGGTTGATGATCGCCTTGTCGCTCTGGTGAACGAACTCGACAGGATCTTCGATGGTCATGACGTGGTCCTTGCGGGTGCGGTTCACTTCGTCGATGATGGCGGCCAGGGTGGTGGATTTGCCGCTGCCGGTCGGTCCGGTGACCAGGACGAGCCCGTTCGGAAGCGAGGCGAGTCGGCGTATCACCGGCGGCAGCCCGAGCTCCTGGCAGTTCAGGATCCGTGACGGGATCGCACGAAACACGGCGCCGATCCCGTTCCGATGCAGGAAGAAATTGGCGCGGTAGCGCGCCGTCCCGGAAATCTCATATCCGAAATCGACATCTCCGGTCTCTTCGAACACCTCGATCTTGTCCTTCGGTGCGATTTCATAGAGCATGGACTTGAGCGCATCGTTATCGAGAAGGCCGTATCGGATCCTTTCGAGATCTCCATTGATCCGCATAACGGGCTGCTGGCCCGCAATCATGTGGAGATCCGATGCCCCCTGTTCGTTCATCAATTGGAAAAAAGCGTCGATGCGAGTCATTGCAGGTCTCCTGTTGAAAGCGTTTGCCATGATGCCCCGAAGGTCCGTCATATCATCATATACACGCGTGATTTGGTGGTCGGCAACCCTAAAAGAGGGTGCCATGCGGATTTGTGGAAGCCCTCTCGGCCTTGTCATTAAAGGTTGACAACATGGTGCCGTTGAAATAGACGTGATACAGGGGAGACGGCAAGGAATTCGACAACTGCGCGCACGCGGCACTACCGTTTCGCGGCGGGTCTCAGATCGGCCCAAAAGCTCCTTTTCGGGTGGCAGGGAACCAGACAGGTTTTTGGAGGCGAAGCGGAGGCAGTTCTTAGAGTCGTTTCCATCCGGAAATGATTTCCCGGTAGAACCCCGTTTCCAATCCGGAAATGAGGATTTTTCTTTGCACCCTTCGGGTGCTCAGTCCCACCTCTGCGGGGCGGGCCCCGGTTTGGCCAATATCAAGGAAATCAAGCGTTTGTGCGGAGGCGACCTGCAGGTCGCCGCACAAGCAAACGTGCAGATCGACGCCGAGATTGGCCCAAAAGTCCATTTCCTGATGGAAACTGGAGCCAGCGCGCAGTGGGATGCCGGGATGGGTGAGAAGGCCATTTCCGGAGGGACACCAGCAGGATTCACGAGGTGCGATGAAGTCGGAGGCCGGGGCGGCCGTCGAGGACGCATCGATAGGAGGGACCGATGGAACGGAAAAAAGTGACGATTGCAGGTTTGCAGGCCAAGAAGGCGGCCGGTCAGAAGATCACCATGATAACGGCGTATGATTACCCGTCCGGAGCGCTGGCGGACCAGGCCGGGATCGACACCATCCTGGTGGGCGATTCTCTGGGCATGGTCATGCTGGGGTATGATTCAACGGTCCCCGTGACGATGGACGAGATGATCCATCACTGCAAGGCCGTGCGCCGGGGCGTGAAGAGCGCCTTCATCCTCGGGGATATGCCCTTTCTCTCGTATCAGGTGAGCGAGGAGAAGGCCGTTGAAAACGCCGGCCGGTTCATCAAGGAGGCGGGGTGCGAGGCCGTCAAGCTCGAGGGCGGAAGTGAGATGGCAGGCGTGATCCGGGCGATTGTAAACGCCGGCATCCCAGTCTGCGGGCACATCGGCCTCACACCGCAGACGGCGACCAAACTGAGCGGTTTCAAGGTTCAGGGCAAGGACGCCGAGAGCGCCCGCGAACTGGTCCAGGCGGCCAGGGACATGGAGGCCGCCGGCGCTTTCATGCTCGTGATGGAATGCGTCCCGGACGTCCTGGGAGCCCGCATCACCCGCGAACTCCGCATTCCCACGATCGGGATCGGCGCCGGCCCCGACTGTGACGGACAGGTCTTGGTCTATCACGACGTGTTGGGGCTCTTTGAACGCTTCACACCGAAATTCGTCAAACAGTACGTCAACCTGGCGCCCCAGATCCGAGAGGCCCTCGCCCAGTACAAGCAGGATGTCGAGAGCGGCGCCTTCCCAGGCGCAGAGCACGTTTTTGCGATGAGTGCCGAAGAGGCCGATAAGATTTGAGGGTTTGCCCATGAAGATCCTGGTCGTAGGTCCCGGGGCGGTGGGGTGCCTGTTCGCAGCCCGTTTCCGCAAGGCCGGGTATGACGCGACGCTGCTCGATTACCGGCCGGAGCGGGCGGATCGCATCAGTCGAGAGGGGATTCGCATCGAAGGGATCCTCGGCGAGTACAGGGTCGAGGTGCCTGTCGTCACACCCGAGACGCCTTCGAGGCCCGACCTGGCGTTGATCTGCGTCAAGTCCAACCAGACCCGGCAGGCAGCCGAAGAGATCGCGGACTGGCTGCCGGCTGACGGGAGGGTGCTGACGCTGCAGAACGGTCTCGGCAATTTCGAGGTCCTCCAGGAGGTCTTCGGTGCGGAGCGGGTGCTCGGGGGGATTACGGCGGAGGGCGCGACGGTGCTGGGCCCCGGCCGGATCCGTCATGCCGGCCGCGGGGATACGGTCATCGGCCCTGATTCGGGTGGTGACGAAACGATCGAGCGCATCGCCGAGGCTTTCAGGCAGGCCGGCTTCGCTGTGCGGACGGCCGAAAGGGTCGATCAGTTGATTTGGGGGAAGTTGATCGTCAATGTCGGGATCAATGCGCTGACGGCGCTGCTGAGGGTCAAGAACGGCCGTCTGCCGAACCTTCCGACCGTCGTGCGGCTGATGGATGATCTGGTGAGGGAGGCCGTAGCCGTGGCGTCCGCCCGGGGGATCGACCTTCCCTACCCCGACCCGCTCGGCCGCGTGATGGAGGTATGCCGCGCGACAGCGGACAACGTGGCCTCCATGTTGCAGGACGTTCTCAAACAGCGCCCCACGGAGGTCGCGCATATCAACGGGGCGATCGTGAGGGAAGGGGAGCGCTGCGGGGTCCCCACGCCGGTCAACCGGGCCTTGACCTGGCTGGTTCAGGGGCTCGAGAACAGCTACACGGAACGGGTCCCGGACCCGCCGGCGTCGACAGGGGAGTGAACGGGGTTGTCATGAAGATCATGGTGACGGGCGGGGCCGGGTTCATCGGCTCCAACGTGGTGGATGGGTATCTGGCCGATGGTCATCAGGTTTCGATCGTCGACGATCTGTCGAGCGGCAGGCTTGCCAATGTCAACGCGGGCGCCCGCTTCTACGAGGCCGACATCCGCTCCCCGGACATCTCCCGGATCTTCGAGCGCGAAAGGCCGGACATCCTGAACCATCACGCGGCGCAGATCAGCGTGCCCGCATCGGTCGATGACCCGGTCGCAGACGCCGACATCAATATCAAGGGGCTTCTGAACCTCCTCGAGGCTGCGGTCCGCTTCGGGGTCCGGAAGGTGATTTTCATCTCCTCGGGTGGGGCGATCTACGGTGAAGCCGGGGAGTATCCGACCTCCGAGGCATGCCCGCCGAGGCCGCTCTCCCCCTATGCGGTCGCCAAATACGCCTCGGAGCACTACCTCGCCTTCTACCGCCACCAGTACGGCCTGGATTACTGCGTGCTCCGATACGCCAACATCTACGGGCCGAGGCAGATCCCGAAGGGGGAGGCGGGCGTGGTGGCCATCTTCATGAACAACCTCCTCAAAGGGGAGCCCTCGCTGCTCTTTCACTTCCCCGGAGAGGAAGACGGAATGGTCCGCGACTACTGCTTCGTCGGCGATGTCGTCAAGGCCAACATCGCCGCCCTTTCTCACGAAGGGGGAGGTTGTTTCAATATCGGTACGGGTGTCGAAACCCGTACGCTGGATTTGTACCGTACGATCTTCGAGCGCCTTGGCGCTTTGCGCGGGCCGCTGGCCCCGCAGCTGGCAGTCCCTCTTACGAGGGAGGCCCGTGCCGGCGATCTTCGCCGGAGTTGTCTGCAGATCGGGAAGGCGGTGGAAGCCCTGGCATGGACCCCGCTGACACCCCTTCCGCTCGGTATCCAGGAGACCTGGTCCTGGCGGTTGAGCCAGCCCCTGTGATCTTTTTCTTTTTTTCCTTTCCGGTCTCTTGACAAAACGCTATGCCGTATTAGTTTAGAGCGTCGTTTGAATTGGGCGCCGCGGAGGGGTAACCCCCTCCTTCTATTGCCGGAGAGCGGCTGGCAGGGCGCTGGAATGCTCCTGGGTTGCAACCTGTTCAAACAGGCTTCCTGAAAAGGCCGTATAAAAAGGCGCCGATCGCATGCAGCAGGCCGAGCGGGTGCCTGACGGGGATGGAAGCTTTTTGCTTTAAGGGGCCGGCGAAGGTCTCTTCGAATTTCGACAAAAACTGAAACGGGAGGAAATGGAAGATGAATGTAAGACCACTGCATGACCGCGTCATCGTGAAACGGGTCGAGGGCGAAGAAATGACCAAAGGCGGAATCATCATTCCGGATACCGCGAAAGAAAAGCCCATCGAGGGCGTGGTCGTCGCCGTCGGCAACGGCAAGATCCTCGAGAACGGAACGAAGATGCCCCTGGAAGTGAAGGCGGGCGACCGCATCCTTTTCGGGAAATACGCCGGCACCGAGATCAAGATCGAGGGCGAAGAACATCTCATCATGCGGGAAGACGACATCATTGCCATCGTGCAATAGCATCCTGAACGATCGGACATCCGCCTGTTCAAAACAATCATTCAAGGAGGAGAATCAGCATGGCGAAAGAGATTAAATACAGTGTTAAGGCGAGGGAGTCCATCCTGCGGGGCGTCGATTTCCTTGCAGATGCTGTGAAGGTCACTCTGGGGCCCAAAGGCCGCAATGTTATTCTGGACAAGGCCTTCGGGTCGCCGAACATCACGAAGGACGGCGTCACGGTCGCGAAGGAGATCGAACTGGAAGACAAGTTCGAGAACATGGGCGCGCAGATGGTCAAGGAAGTCGCTTCCAAGACCTCCGATGTGGCCGGGGACGGCACCACGACGGCGACGGTCCTTGCCCAGTCGATCTATCGCGAAGGCTCCAAGCTCGTAGCGGCCGGCGTGAATCCGATGGCCCTCAAGCGCGGCATCGAAAAGGCCGTCGAAGTGGCGGTCGGTGAACTCAAGAAGATCTCCAAACCCACCAAAGACCAGGAAGAGATCGCGCAGGTCGGCACCATTTCGGCCAACAACGATTCGACGATCGGCAACATCATCGCCGAGGCCATGAACAAGGTCGGCAAAGAGGGCGTCATAACGGTTGAAGAGGCCAAGAGCATGGAGACCACCCTCGAGGTGGTGGAAGGCATGCAGTTCGACCGCGGCTACCTTTCCCCGTATTTCGTGACCGATCCCGAGAAGATGATCGTCAATCTGAGCGAACCCTACATCCTGCTCCACGAGAAGAAGATCAGCAGCATGAAGGATTTGATCCCGATCCTTGAGCAGATCGCCAAGATGGGCAAGCCGCTTCTGATCATCTCGGAAGACGTCGAAGGCGAGGCCCTTGCGACCCTGGTGGTCAACAAGCTGCGCGGGACGCTGCAGGTGGCTGCGGTCAAGGCCCCCGGATTCGGGGATCGCCGCAAGGCCATGCTCGAGGATATCGCCATCCTGACCGGCGGCCGCGTGATCTCGGAGGATATGGGTTTCAAACTCGAGAACACGACCCTGAACGACCTGGGCACCGCCAAGACCATCAACATCGACAAAGACAACACCACCATCGTGGACGGCGGCGGAAACCGGGCCGACCTCGAAGGGCGGGTCAAGCAGATCCGGGCGCAGATCGACGAGACGACCTCGGACTATGACCGCGAAAAGCTCCAGGAGCGCCTGGCGAAGCTGATCGGCGGCGTCGCCGTCATCAACGTGGGCGCCGCTACCGAGTCCGAGATGAAAGAGAAGAAGGCGCGGGTCGAAGACGCCCTGAACGCCACGCGGGCCGCTGTCGAAGAAGGCGTCGTACCGGGTGGTGGAGTCGCTCTCGTCCGCTGCATTCCGGCGCTTGTGTCTTTGAAGCTCGAAGGCGAGGAGCAGCCCGGCGTCAATCTGGTGATGCGTGCGCTCGAAGAGCCGCTCCGCCAGATCGCCAACAACGCCGGGGCCGAAGGCTCCGTGGTCGTTGAGAAGGTCAAGGAAAAGGAAGGGGCGGTCGGTTACAACGCTGACAAGGGCGCGTACGAAGACCTGCTGAAGGCCGGGATCATCGACCCGACCAAGGTGACCCGCTTCGCGCTGCAGAACGCCTCTTCGGTTTCCTCCCTCCTTCTGACGACCGAGGCCATGATCGCCGAAAAACCGAAAGAGAAAGAAGACATGCCGGCGATGCCGGGCGGCGGTATGGGCGGTATGGGTGGCATGGGCGGCATGATGTAATCGCCGCGAATCGCCCTGCCCTGCAATCCGGCGCATCGAACCGCCGGTTGCAGTCCATCATACAGACCCGTTGCGGGAGGCGTGCCCCCCGCAACGGGTCTCTTGTTTTTCAGGCCTTTCCCCGCTTCTGTGGACGGCTTCCCCCCCCGTTCACCTCAGCGCCAGATCGAAGCGCTGCTCCCGGATGGTCTGTCCCCATTGCGCGACCGTGTGCTCCTCGGTCAGGGTGAAGCCTGACTGCCGGTATAGCCCGAGGGCGGCATCGAGGCCACGAAAGGTCCAAAGATAGAGCCTCCGGAAACCCGCCGCCCGGCTGAAAGACAAGGCGGACCCGATCAACTGCCACCCCAGGCCTTCGCCCTGAGAGAAGGGTTCGACGATGAACCACCTCAGTCGGGCCGAACAGGGCTCCACCGGTCTGCCGTCCACCGCGATGCTTCCGGCGAAGTGCTTTCCCTGCCATGCAAGCCAGAGCCCGTCGCGCCCCGTCTGAAAATTCCGCACAAAGTCTGAAAGTTCGGCGCCCACCTGGGTTTCGAAGGAAACGTCGAATCCCCACCGATCATGGTAGTAAACCGCATGGAGTTCAGTTATCTTACCTACAGCGCCGGGGATATATCCCGTTATGGTCGTCACGTTCATAGTCATGCTCCCGAGTGCTGTTCAGGAAACTGGGTTGTACCGCGAAATCATTTCCGGGATGTTCGAAATCCTGATGAAAATCCATATTAACATCCTGAATTCCACCAGTAAAAGAGGAAATTGCGCCGGCGCCATGCCGGTGTCTACGCGGCGCCCGGGCTTGCTTGCACGCTGCCGCGGCCTTCTCATCACTGGACTGTTCGCGGTCATTTTTCTCCAGGGGTTGTCTGTCTCCGTCTTGGCTGAAACCGAGAGGGAGGGGATCGACACCGTCGTCCACATCGAAGGCATCGAGGATTTTAGGCTGAAGCGCCTGGTCGAGGCGTCATCGGTCACCTTACAGGAGCGCAAAAGCTATCCTCCCGCTACGGTCAGGCTGCTGCGCCGGCGCGTCGAGGAAGACATCCCCAGGCTGAGGGCGGTCATGCGGTCCGAGGGATATTACGACGCGCAGCTCGGCTTCGAGGTGGATGACAAGGCGACGCCGGTCAGGGTGGTCTTCACGGTGACATCCGGTCCGCTTTATACCTTGAGACGGGTGGAGATCGAATCGGCCGAAGGCTCGATGCTGCCGGAGGAGCGGATGCCCTCGGCCGGGGATGTCGGGCTTCACACCGGCAAGGCCGCCAGGGCGCGCGCGGTCGTCGATGCGGAGGCTGCCCTCCTTCGCCTGGTGCGCGGGATGGGATACCCTTATCCCGAGATCGCTGAGCGGCGGGTTCAGGTACAGCATGGGGCGCGTGCCATGGATGTCCTCTTCGTCCTTCATTCAGGGCCGCCCGCCCGCTTCGGCAAGGTCGAAATCACGGGCCTGGAGCGCCTGGACGAACAGGTGATACGGGATCTGATCCCCTGGAAGCGGGGGGATCCCTACGACCCCGCTCCTGTCACGGTGTTCCAGGACCGGCTGCGGGAGACCGGCCTGTTATCGGTCATCCGGGTGGAGAAGGGCACGGTCTCCAAGACCGATGGAGAACTTCCCCTCAAAGTGGTGTTGACGGAGAGAAAACCCCGGACGATCGCCACCACCCTTTACTACCGAACCGATGAGGGCTTCGGAGGGCGGTTTTCCTGGCAGAACCGGAACCTCCTGGGCGAGGGTGAACGCCTCGGCTTTACAGGAACCCTTTCCCGCTTCGAGCAGGGAGGCGAGTTCAGCTTCAGCAAGCCGTGGTTCCTCCGCCAGGATCAACGGCTGGAAGCGACTCTGCGGCTGGCCGATGACAAGCCGGACGCCTATGAGGCTCGCAGCTATACCGGCCGGCTGCTGATCGGGCGGAAACTGTGGGAGACCCTGGAACTGGGCGTCGGAGTGCAGGCCAAGGCCTCCACGGTGACGCAGTTCGAGGAGAAGAAGCGCTTCAAATACCTTTCCTTCCCGGTGTCTCTTTCGTGGGACGGGACAAAGGACCTGCTGGATCCGCAGCGAGGAGGCCGTCTTGCCTTGGAGGCATCCCCGAACCTGGACCTCGAACGGCGTGAGACGGATTTTCTGAAGATGCTCGGCACGCTGACCCACTACGTTCCTGTCATTCCGAACCGGCGTCTCATCCTGGCAGGCCGGGTTTCAGCGGGCATCGAGCCGGGGCCCGATGTCCTCGAGATTCCCGCCGACGAGCGTTTCTATGCCGGAGGAGGCGGCTCCATCCGGGGGTATGCCTACCAGTCCGTGGGTCCTCTCAGGGACGGTGCTCCCATCGGGGGCAAGGCCTTGCTGGAGATGTCGGTGGAAGCCAGGTTCGGCGTGACGGATGCCATCGGTGCCGTCCTGTTCCTGGACGGAGGCAGTGCCTTTTCCGACCGGATTCTGGATGACAGCGCCGATATCCTGTGGGGGACGGGCGTCGGCCTGCGCTATGTCACGCCCATCGGGCCGCTGCGTCTGGATGTGGGCATCCCCCTCAACCGCCGATCGGACATCGATGACCCCTTTCAGGTCTATATCAGTCTGGGGCAGGCCTTTTGATGTGAGCGGTCTATGTCGATGAAGTCTTTTACCATAAAAGCGGCCAAATGGGGTCTGGCTGCGCTCGCCCTGGTGATTGTTCTGGCAGGCGCAGTTTTCGCGGTTCTGCAGACGCCGTGGGGCAAGGCCCGCCTCATCGAGGCGGTTCAGTCCGCTTCGCGGGTCGGCGGTGTGCCGACGGTCCACATCGAGGGCTTGACGGGGCTTCTCCCCTTCGACTTCGCAGTCGGCGCCATCGAGCTTCGGGACCGTGAGGGCCCATGGCTCCGGATCGAAGCCCTCGACTTCCGCCTGGGGAGCGTGTGGCCCTTGTTCGCAGGGAAGCTCCAGGTCGAACACTGCCGCGCCGCGGAACTCAGGATTCTGCGTGCGGCCGTCTCCGAACCCGAAGCGGCACCCGAAGAGCCGGGCGATCCCCTGAAGGCCGTCGAGGATCTCCTCAGCCGCCTTGCGGTCGGCGAGCTGCGGATCGAGCGCCTGAGTCTGCAGGAGGCCGTCATGGGCGAGCCGGCGGTCTTCGCCCTGGACGGCGCGCTGGGAGAGGCGGGTGCCGAGCGCGGCTGCGGGATCCGGATCCTTTTCGAACGGGTGGATGACGGCCCGGCGACCCGCCTCGAAGGGGAGGCCTTCGTTCGGCCGGATGCCGAGCGGCTGCGCGTGGCGTTCGTGTTTCACGAGGACCCGGGAGGGCTTCTGGGAAAGATGGCGTCCCTTCCGCTTCCGGAGGGCATCGAGATCCGGATGGAGGGCGACAGCGCAATGGATGCCTGGAAGGGCAGGCTGAGCGCTGGAGCGGGGTCGTGGGGCTCCGCCGCGTTCCAACTGGGGCTCGAGATCGCCGATGCCGCCCGTCTGACCCTCGAAGGGGTCTTGCAGCCGGGCGATGGCGTTCTGCCCGCGGAGTGGGCCGGATGGTACCCCAAGGCGCCGGAGATCGCTGCGGCCGTCCGGATGGACGGCCTCGACAAGGCGGTGATCGATCACCTGAGGATCGACACGGGGGCTCTGCATCTCGAGGGGGCCGGGTCGTTCGATCTTGGAAAGCGCCGGATGGAGGCGGATTTCGATCTGCTCGCCCCGGACCTCTCCCCCTTGGATGCCCTTACGGGTGGCGGCCCGAAAGGGAGGTTGACCCTCTCGGGCGTGATCGAGGGGCCTTTCGAACGGTTGACGGCCCGGCTCCACCCCGTTCTCGAATCGTTCCGAATGGCGGAGGTGCAGGTCGGCCGGTTCGGGGGCGACCTCGAGGCGGAGCTGACGCCCGCAGCGGAGGGGGCCTCCTACGGACTGCGGCTGGCCGGGCAGGGGACGGTCGAGGCCTTCACGGTTGCGGACCGGCGGCCTCTCGGGGATTCGCCGCTCGGCTGGAAGATATCGCTTTCAGGGCCTGCCGCTGCCGGCTGGGGGATCGAGACGTTCGAACTTGCCGCCGAGGGGCAGCAGCTGACCCTGTCCGGATCATTCGATCCGCAGAGCGTGCGCGGCGAGGCGCAGGTCGCCTTCTCCTCCACGGATCTAAGCCCCTTGACTTCCCCCTGGGGCTTGGATTTTCCGGGCCGGTCCGATCTCCAGCTCCATGTCTCGGCGGGCGGGCCCGGGGAGGTCGAGGCCGTTTTGGAAGGGATTCTGTCGGTCTCGGCCGCGGAGCTTCCGCCCGGGATTCCGCCCGCTCTCGGGGGGCGATGGGTGGTTGCCGTCGTCTGCCGCCTCGATGCCGGGAGCCATGCGGTCTTCGAGGACATCCGGTTCGAAGGGGAAAGAGAGTCCGTCCACGCGTCGGGCACCCTCGACCTGGCAAGCCGAAAGGTCGATATCACAGCCAGGATCCGTTCCGGCGACATCGCCGCCGTAGCACGCGACCTCGACCTCCCCCTTTCGGGGGCGCTGGCGGCCTCCGCCGTGGTGACAGGGACGCTCGATGCGCCCGAGATCAGCCTCGAGGCGGCCGGGCGCGAATTCACGGCGTGGGGGATTCCCTTCCCGGACCTGCGCCTGGAAGGCTCCCTCAAGGGGCCTTTTGCCGAGGCGGCCGGCGAGGCTGGGCTTTCCTTTACAAAGGAGACGGGGGTGTATGCCGTCGCGGGGGCTTACGCCTTAGGGGCGGAGCGGATCACGGTCGAGGGCATCCGGGTGACCGCCCCCGGGCTGGCAGCGGAGGGGCGATTCCACGCAGCCGAGGGATCCATCGGGGGGGACCTGGCGGGAAAGGTCCGGGATTTCACGTTTCTGACCCCTTTCGTGGGTGAGGAGGCGGCCGGTGTGAGCGGGGCCGCCGATTTCCAACTGGTGCTCGATCCGTCCCCGGAGGGCGGCACGCTCACGGGGGAGCTCGCCGGAGAGGGGATCCGCGGATCCTTCGGAACGATCGATGCGTTCCAGGCATCCGGCCGGGTTCTTCGACCCCTGGGACAACCCGCGGGAGAAGGGCGCCTGGAACTGAAAGGCTTCCGCCAGGCCGGATTCGACGTCGCATCGCTGACATTGGACCTGACGGCGGACGCCTCAGGTTCGTTGTTCGAAGGACGGATCGAAGGGGCGTATGGAGAGCCCTTGGCGGTCGAACTGGGCGGCGCCCTCGGCTATGGAGCCGGGCCTCTCTGGATGAGGATCGAGCGGTTGAACGGGCGCTACGGGGCCTATCCCGTTCTGCTGGTCCGGCCTCTGAGGGTCGAACGGGAGGAAGCGTCGTTCGATGTGGATGACCTGGCGCTGCGCTTCGGCTCCGGCTTGCTGCAGGCAAAGGTGCATTTCGATGGGGAGCGCCTGGAGGGGAGGGGGGCTGTCATCGAATGGCCGCTGGAGTCGCTCCCCCCATTCCAGTCCGCCAACCTGAGGGGAACGGCCGAGGTCGACGCGGTCCTGGACGGGTCCCTCGAAAGGCCGATCTTCGAAGTGGATTTCAAGGTAAAGGACCTGGTGTCGGCAGACCCCGAATTTTCAGGGATGCCGCCGGTGCAGATCGCCGGAACCGCCAGGAGCGCGGAAGGAGGCATCTCGGCCGCCGCCGGCGTCCGCACGCAGGATCGCGAGGTCCTGACCATCGAGGCCTTGGCGCCCTATGCGGTCTCCTTTTCACCGGCCGGCGCACGCAGGATCGACGGGCGGAAGTGGTCCGGGCGGGTGGAGGCGGACATCGATCTAGCGATGGTCGACGGCTTGATCGACTGGGAGGACCAGGTCCTTTCGGGGGTCTTGACCGCCGACATGCGCCTCGGAGGCGCCGGGGAAACCCCGGTGCTGGCTGGCGGGATGAAGGTCGTCGACGGGACCTACGAAAATCTGCGAACGGGGACAGTCCTGAAGGATCTGTCCGTGGAAGCCGCCTGCGGCCCGGAGCGGATCGATATCACCTCGGCGCGGGCGAGCGACGGGGGAAAAGGAAGGCTCTCCGCTGCCGGCTGGGTGGCGCTCGATCCGGAGAACAGTTTCCCTCTGCAGGTGGATCTGACCCTCACCAACGCCACCCTGGTCCGGCGGATCGACGCCACGGTTGCAACGGATGGGGTGCTGCGGCTGAGGGGGACGCTGCGTGATATGCTGCTCGCCGGCCGGGTCGTTGTCGGTCCGGCGGAGCTGCGGATACCGGAGAGTCTGCCGCCCGAAGTCGTCACCCTCGATGTGGTCGAGATCAACGGCGCACAAGACGGTCCGGCGGCCCCGGAAAAGAAGGAGAGCGCAACGCAATCCCCGGGCCTTCGGCTGCGGTTCGACCTGGCGGTTTCGAGCCTGGGCCGGGTCTTTGTGCGGGGTCGGGGCCTCGATTCCGAATGGGAGGGGAACCTGGCCGTCAAGGGCACGGCGGACGCCCCGGTGCTGGCCGGCCGTCTGTCGCTCGTCAGGGGGCGGTTCGCCTTCCTCGGCAAACCGTTTCAGCTCAGGAAGGGCGTGATCACCTTCGACGGCTCCACGCCCCCGGATCCCTATATCGATGTGGTGGCCGAGGCTGAGACGGGCGATGTCATGGCCCGGGTGAGCCTCGCCGGGACGCCGTCGACCCTCAAGCTGACGCTTTCTTCGGACCCGCCGCTGCCTCCGGACGAGATCCTCTCCTATATCCTTTTCAGGCGCACCGCATCGCGGCTCAATGCGGCCCAGGCGCTTCAGCTCGCAGCCGCCATCCGCACCCTGGCCGGGGGCGGCGGAGGCCTCGATTTCATGAGCCGGACGCGGCGGCTTCTGGACGTGGACCAGCTCCAGATCAAGACCCCTGAAGACGGCCAGGGCGACACGGCCTTGGCTGCCGGGAAATATATCCATGAGAAGGTCTACCTGGAGGTCGAGCGGGGCTTGGGCCCGGACAGCGGACGGATAACCGTCGACGTGGAGATTACGCCCAGCGTCACCTGGGAGGCCGATGTCGGTGAGAACTCCGAAGGCGGCATCGGCATCAAATGGCGACGGGATTATTGAGAGCGGCGCATGCTCCCCCGAACCCATCGGTCGCTTCGTCCGAAGAGTCCGATTCTCACTCGTTTTTTCCAGGTTTGCCTGCGATCATGGCCAGCGCGAGGGTGGCGGAGCCGCCGGCGATGTAGAAGAGCAGTCTGAAATCGGCGCCGAACGAGATGACGGCTCCCCCGAGGTACGGGGTGCAGAAGTAGGCGAGGTCCATCGTGAAGAGGGCCAGATTGGTGTTGAGCCCTTTGAGGGCGGGTGGGGAGGCAGAGAAGAGCAGGGCGTTGAGCAGCGGGAGTCCCACGCCTATGCATGTCCCGTAGACCGCCGCCAGGACGTAATAGAGGATGCTCGTTGGAACGTGCGGCAGAAGAACTACACAGGGGATGAGCAGGGCGAGGGTCTTTCTGAGGGTCGAGCGTTTGTCCAGCCGATCGAAAAGGGCGGTCCCCGTCAGGCGCACGATCAGCATCATGATCATCGAAACGCTGAAAAAGAGGCCCACTTCCCCCGTGCCGATCTGGACGGTGAGGTTCTTCAGAAAATAGAAGAAGGTCGCATGCGTGAAATAGATCAGGAACAGCATGAAGAGCAGGGTGGCCACCGGCCGGCGGTGCAGGTTTTCTTGGATTTCCGGCCAGGTGGGGCGGCGCATCAGCGCCGTGTCGAGCCCTCTTACGGCTGCGCCGATCCGGCCGCGCGCGGCGGCCAGAAGCAGGAGGGAGAGGATGGAGAAGATCGAGACCGCGGCATAGATGTCGGCTTCGTTCCGCAAGTGCGGCAGGAGCGCCTCCGAGACGGGCGGTATGACCGCGTAAGGAATGATCGATGCGATGCTGATGACGCTGAAGCCCTGGCCGCTCCTTTCCTGAGGGATGAAGATCACGGCGAGGGCGATGAGGGCCGAGGTGAGCAGAACGAACACCCCTCCGTGGATGATCCGCAGGATGATCATGCCGGGGACTGAATCCACCCACAGGTAGGCCCAGGAGGCGGCGGTCAGAAGAAGGAGCCCGGCCAGGATGATGCGCATCGCATTGCGCACGTTCAGCCAGGGCAGCACCACCAGGCGCAGGATGAAGGCGGACATCGGTTCGAGGCCGACGAGGAACCCCCGCCATGCCGTGGGGATGCCGATCGTTTCCAGATAGGGGTAGAAGCTGTAGAAGACGCTGATATTGCAGAAGGCGGCCCCCATGATCAGGCAAAGGGAGGTGAATTCGGCCGTCATGAGCTTCGCCGGCGCGGCTGGGTCGTTCATGGATCCTCGTCTCAGATCGGGGCGGTTCCGCAGCATCCGGCAGCCGGCGTTCCGTTACGCCCGCGGCCGCGGTTTTTCGCTCCAGGTGCAGCGCACCTCAGGAAAGATGAATGGGGTGAGCATAAATCAGGAGGGTTGGAAAAACAATCCCGGTTTTTGTCTGGCAGGTGGTCGAAGAAGGCCCGTCTGCTGCGTAGCGCACGTCTTTAGCATTGAACGGTCGAAGGCTTTGTGCTATGCACTGGCGAAAACCGCTCTTGCACCTCATGAGTTTCCATCCGGAACTGGTTTCCCGGTAGAAACCAGTTTCCAAGCCGGAAATGAGAATTTTTCTTTACACCCTTCGGGTGCTCAGTCCCACCCCTGCGGGGCGGGTCCCGGTTTCTTCACACCCTTCGGGTGCTTAATCCCACCGTTTCGCGGCGGGACTTGGTTTGGACAATATCAAGGAAATCAAGCGGTTGCGCGGAGGCGACCTGCAGGTCGCCGCACAAGCAAACGTGCAGATTGACGCCGAGATGGGCCAAAAAGACCATTTCCGGATGGAAACTGAACTTTTGTCGAGTGATGGAGGGCATCCCTGGATGCCGGCCATCGAAGCGGGCAGCGCATGAATCAGGACATTCCCAGAATCGGACGACCTTTTCTCCGTCCGGACGCGGCGTCGAAGGCCGCCGGTCTGGAAAAGTACGCCGCCGACCATTATGGCGAAGACCTGCTGTGGGCCGGGGCCAAACGCGCCGGGATCCCCCACGGCCGCATCCGAGGCGTCGACATCGGGGCGGCTGCGGCGCTGCCGGGGGTGGTCGCCGTCCTGACCGGCCGGGATGTACCGGGAACCAACCGGCAGGGGATCGTCCACAAGGATCAGCCGGTCCTCTGCGACGACGTCGTGCGGCACTACGGCGATCCGGTCGCGCTCGTCATCGCGGAAGACCGTTCGGCGCTCCAAAAGGCCCTGGGCCTGGTTCGGCTGGACATCGAGCCTCTGCCCGGCGTTTTCGGGATCGACGAGGCGCTCCTCCCGGATGCGCCGCTCGTCCACGAAGGCAGGCCGACCGGGAACACGCTCCTCCAAACCGTGATCCGCAAAGGCGATGCGGAGGCGGCCTTGTGGTCCAGCCCGGTCCGGGTCGAAGGGATCTTCGAGGTCCCGTTCATTGCCCACGCCTTCCTGGAGACGGAAAACGGCGTCGCCCGGCAGGAGGCCGACGGCCGGATCGTTCTCATCGTTTCCACCCAGGCCCCGTTCCGGGACCGGTGGGAGGTCGGTCATGCCCTCGGCATTCCGATGGACCGGATCCGGATCGTCGGCCCTTACCTCGGCGGCGGGTTCGGCGGAAAGGACGGCGCCACGGTCCAGTGCCTCCTGGCCTTGGCGGCCTTGCATGCCGGGGGTCGGCCGGTGAAGATGTGGTGGTCGCGCGAGGAGAACTTCCTGGCGGGGTACAAGCGCCACGCGGCGCGTATGCACTACCGGCTCGGGGCATCTGAAAACGGTGAACTCCAGGCGCTCGACTGCCGGCTTTATTATGACACGGGGGCTTACGCGCACCTGGGCGGCGAGGTCATGGCGCTCGGAATGGAGCATGCCTCCGGACCCTATCGCATCCCGCACACCCGGATCGAGGGCGTGTGCGTCTACACGAACAACCCGATCGGCGGGGCCATGCGCGGCTTCGGGGTGGCCCAGGTGAGCTTCGCCGTCGAGCGGATGATGGACCGGCTGGCGGGGCGGCTGGGGATGGACCCGCTGGCCCTGCGGCTCCGAAACGCTCTCGAACAGGGCGATACGAACGGATGCGGCGTACGGCTGACGCAGTCCACCGGCATCCGCGCCTGCCTCGAAGCCCTGCGGGAGCACCCCGTGTGGCTCGGACGAGAGGCCTGGAAGGCGGAGGCCGGACCGTTCAGAAAACGGGGCGTCGGCGTGGCGGCCCTCTGGAACGCCATGGGGTACGGGCGCGGGCTGCCCGACTCGGCCATTGCCAAGGTGGAGTTGACACGGGAAGGGGCGATCCGGGTCTACAACGGGGTCAGCGACATGGGTCAGGGAAACACGAGCGCCCTCTTTCAGATCGCCGGCGAGATCCTGCGCCAGCCCGAAACGTGCATCGAGGGCGTGCAGCCGGATACGGAGAGGACCTACCCGTCGGGCTCGGCGGCGGCGAGCCGCACCACCTACACCTATGGAAACGCCCTGATCCAGGCCTGCGAGGAGCTGCGCCGCCGGATCCTGGGCTGGGCGGCGCTGATGCTTTTCGCCGATACGCTTGACGACCTCGAACTGCTTCCGGGGCGGGTGCGCTACGCGAAGGCGGGAAAAGAGGCCGCCCTCCGCGACATAGCGGCCATGATGCGGGACGAGGTCCGCGTCTGCATCAGCCAGTTCATCATGCCGGTGGCCCTGGATGCCCCGAAGACGGGGAAGGAGTTCGTGATCGGGTTTCCGCACCTCCTCTTTTCCCACGCCGCCCACCTTGCCCGTGTCGAGGTGGACGAACTGACGGGGGCCGTTACGGTCGACACGTATTGCGCAGCGACGGAGGCCGGGCGGGTGCTCAATCCTCAGACCTTCGAGCAGCAGGTCGAGGGAGCCGTCGCCCAGGGGATCGGCTATGCCCTGAGTGAGGCGGTGCGTGTGGAAGAGGGCCGCATCCTCACCCCCGATTTCGCGACCTACATCATCCCAGGGGCGATCGACGTACCGGAGATCGCCTCCATCGTTGTGGAGGACCCGGAGGCGACGGGGCCTTTCGGGCTGAAAGGCGTCGGGGAGGTCGGGATGAACGGGCCGCTCCCGTCCATCGCCAATGCGGTCTCGGATGCCTGCGGCATCGAGCCGGACCGTGCGCCCCTGACCGGGGAAAGGATTCTCGCGCTGATGCGCGGGGATAGCGCGGCATCGCTTACGGAGTGAGGGCCATGGAAATTCGCTTTGTCTTGAATGGGAAAGAAACGCGTTTGGACACGGCTCCAGACCGTCGGGTGGTCGACCTCCTGCGGGAGGACTTGGGGCTGACGGGGACCAAAGAGGGCTGCGGCAGCGGAGAGTGCGGGGCCTGTGCGGTCCTGGTGAACGGGGAAAGCCGCCTCGGATGCCTCATGTTGGCCGCGCAGCTGGATGGGAAGACTCTGACGACCATCGAGGGTGCTGCAGAGGACGGCCGCCTCCAGGCGCTCCAGGACACCTTCGTCCGGTGCGGGGCGGTGCAGTGCGGCTTCTGCTCGCCCGGCATGATCGTTGCCGCCGCGGACCTCCTGGGGGAGGGCCCTGAACCCGGCCGGGAGGCGATCCGCGAAGGCCTGAGCGGCAACCTCTGCCGCTGCACCGGGTACGCCAAGATCGTGGACGCCGTCCAGGCGGCGTTCGAGACGCTGCAGGGAGGCCCCAACCCATGAGAGACGTTTTTTTTCCGGAGAGTCTGGAAGCGCTCTGGCCCTTCCTGGAGGAGTCGTCAAGGGCGCTGCTTGCAGGCGGGACGGACCTCCTGGTGAAGGTGCGGGCCGGAAGGGCGGACCCCTCCGCCTTCATTTGCCTCGAACGGATCGCCGAACTCCGCGGGGTGCGCGAGCGGGAAACGGATCTCTGGATCGGGGCGTGCACATCCCATGCGGAGCTGATCGGCCACCCCCTTGTCGAGCGGCACCTTCCGGTGCTCCACCAGGCGCTGCGGGGGCTTGGCTCCCCCTTGATCCGCCGAATGGGGACCCTGGGCGGCAACCTCTGCACCGCTTCCCCTGCAGGGGACACGCTCCCGCCGCTCTATGTCCTCGATGCCGTCCTGGAGCTTCGAAGCCGAAGCGGGAAGCGGGCAGTGCCGATCGGGGAGTTCATCACGGGGCCGGGGAGGACGCGCCTCGAACCGGGTGAGATCCTGGCGGGTGTCCGGGTGGAAAAGCCGGCGGGGAGGCAGGTTCATCACTTCGAGAAGGTCGGGCAGCGCAAGGCCATGGCCATCGGGGTGGCGAGTATGGCCGCCCTGCTGCGGTTCTCCGCGGACGGTGCGATCGAAGCGGCGCGCTTCGCCTGGGGGAGCGTCGGCCCGACCGTCATGACCTGCCAACCGGCGGAGGCGCTGCTTGCCGGCGAGCGTCCGTCGCGGGAGGTGTTCGAGCGGGCCGCCGCGCTTGCAAGGGCGGCCGTGGCACCGATCGACGATATTCGTGCATCGGCCGAATACCGGCGCACAGTCTCGGGCAACCTGCTGCTGCGGCTTTTATCTCTGCACTCCGTGCTTCCCTGAAAGCCGCATCTCGGTCTCCCGGCTCCTCAAACCGGGGGTTTGAGGACCTTCTGCAGGGCCTCCACGAGGGCCTCCAGGGCCTCCATGCGGGAGAGGGTGATGCGGATGTAGTTCGGGAACCGGAATCCGGTCATCGTCCGGACCATGACGCCCTCCGCCATGAGCTTTCGATAGGCGAGCGTGTCGCTGATGGGCAGTTTGACCATCATGAAATTCCCTTCCCCGACCACGACGGGCAGATGCATCCGCGCGAGTTCGCGGCCGAGAAAGTCTTTGCCCTGCTGCACCAGCCGCCGCGTCCGTTCGATGTGCTCCGTGTCCCGGATGGCCGCCTGTGCCGCCTCCTGGGCCAGGACGTTGACGGAGTAAACGGTCATCGTTTTCCGGATGGTCTGAACCACCTCCGGGCTTCCCGCCAGGTAGCCGATGCGGAGCCCGGCCAGGCCGTACATCTTGGAAAAGGTCCGGAAGACGACCAGATTGGGGTAGTCCTCCATCAGCGACATGCCGTCCGGGTAGTCCGGGCGGTCCACGAACTCGCAGTAGGCCTCGTCCACGACGACGATGCGCCGTCCGTCGACTGCATCCAGAAAGGCCCGCATCCGGCCGGTGTCCCAGTAGGAGCCGGTCGGGTTGTTCGGGTTGCAGACGAAGGCGATCTTGGTGCGGTCGTCCATGCTTTCCAGCATGGCCTGATCATCGAATCCGAAATCCTCGAGCGGAACCAGCCGTGCCTCGAGCCCCGAGAACTCGGCCACCCACTCGTAGACGGCGTAGGTCTTGTCGGCTGTGACGATGTTGTCCCCCTGCTGGCAGAAGGCCTTGATCACGCAGGTGATCACCTCGTTCGCGCCGTTGCCGACGATGAACTGGTCGGGGTGCTTCCCGAAGGTTTCCGCGAGCGCCGTCCGGAGATAGTAGCAGTCCCCGCTCGGATAAACCGCTGCGGCGGGCGGCGGGAAGCGCTGGATGATGCGCTGTGCCTCCGGCGGCGGGCCGAGGCAGTTTTCGTTGTTGTTGAGGCGGTAGAGGCGGTCGCATCCATAGAGCTTCTTCAACTCGGGGTCCGGCTTGCTAGGGATGTAGGCCTCGAAGCGCCGGATATAATCGGGGACGAGTTGCTGCAGCGCTACCCCGCTCATTTGGAGGCCCCCCTTCGCGGACGCTGAAAGAGCAGGAGGTCGGATGCGCCGCCGTAGGGCATGACGATGCGCGGCTCGAAGCCCTGCCTGAGCAGCATCGGGGTGAACCGCACGTGCCAGGGGCTTCCGAGATCCATGGCGAACAGGATGTTCGAGAGGGATTCCTTTTCGAGGAGCGCGAGATGGTCGGCCAGGTTCTGCTCCGCGTCTTTATTCCACCAGACCGGGCGAAGAATCGCCTCTTCGTGAAACGGGTCGAGCGTTACAAAGATCACCGAATAGGGAGAGGGGGTTTCCCCGAGGTCGCTGATGGTGCGGATACGGCGGGGGAGCGCCAGACGGGTGTACGCTCCCGAAAGATAAGCCTGCAGCTCCGGGTGACACCAGACCGCCGTTCCGAGATCTTCCTCGATCTGCCTGTAATAGAAAGGGTTGGACCGGATCTCCCCATCCTTTCCCCGGGCCTCCAGCGTCCCCAGCAATTCGAACCATCCTTCCGGGATGTGCCGGGTCGGGTGGCGCAGAATCAGCCCGATTTTGCCGGTCCGGGCCAGGGAGGCGATGCAGGCCTCGATCAACTCCGTGGCCATCCGGGCGGGGTCTTCCTGCCCGAAGATGTAAGGGCCCGCGGCTTCGACCACCTGGTTTTGAGAGTGGTGGAGGAGGACGCCTCCGCCGATGTTCCCGGTCCGGTCCGCCGCGATCAGGACGGTGAACTCGCCGGCGGCGGCCATGTCCACCACCTTGCCGGGGAAACGGAAGGCGAGGGGGAGTTGGGCGGTTTCATAGAAGGTCCGGGCCATGTGGACGAAGGTCTTCAGTTCTTCCGAATCGGGGCGACGGACCGAAAACGATTCAAGGGGCTTTACGGTTCCGCTCCAGTCGCCGGAGACCTCCGGATAGGCCTTTTCCTTGATGAGCGTCAGCATCAGGCCGTCCGGCACGCTTTTCAACCGGAACCCGTCGACCATGCGCGAGGCGATGATGAGACCGGTCTCTTCGAGGCTGGATTCGTCTTCAGGCGAGACCCGCGCCGTGAGGTTGAAGGCCCGCAGGTCGAGGTTGCGACCCGGCAGCAGGAAGGTCTCCTCGACGCAGTAAACCCTTTCCTTGCAGAGGATCTCGATTCCGCCGCCCCTCGCCGCCGTCCTCGAAAGGTGTTCCACGAGTTCTTCTGTGGCGAGGGTCAGGGCGAGAACGCTTTTTTTGTCCAGCTTGAAGGCGGCGGCGGATTGCTCCGCAAAGGCGGCCGCCAGGTGAATCAGATCGGGGTCGACGGTCATACGCAGCGCCACCTGGCGCATCGGCTTCGGCTTCACGGATCACTCCTTCCAGCCCTCCAAGGGGCGTCGCCCTGTCAGGGGCGATGGCAAAAGGGCAGGGTCTCTGTTCCGATCCCTTTTCGAAGAGGGAACGTTCATGCCCAAAACGTCAGCTCGCCGGTGCTCAGGAAACGCGTGCGAGGAGAATCATTGGAGGAAGAAAATAAGATGGACTCGATCGAAAAATCATGTAATTTCTACAAAGACCCTTTTTGCCGGAGGGGCTATAGGCGGGGTCTTTCCTGTCTTGTTCACCCTCAGGGATGCCTGCTGATCGGCCGGCCGTGCCATCGTGCGGCGTCCTGCCGATTTTTAGCTTAAAAACCCTCGATTGTCCACTGTTTTGCCAGCGTTTACCGCCATGAAGAATGATCAGGACACACTGCAGATCCGGTTGACCAGACGGGGCTTTTTGCGGTTGGAGCCGCAGGAGGCCCCGCCGCCGTCCCGGACTTGGGAGGCGCTGCAACGCTCCTTCGAGACGGACTGGCGTTCGGGGCTTTTCCTGCTGGCGGCGGAAAAGATCTCCTGCGACGGCCGGCCGACCTTGCGGTTCTGGCAGGATTGGGCTGCGCGGTATCTGACTGCCCTGTGTCACGTCCCTGCGGAGATGGCGACCTGCGCAGTCGATCTGCCCTCGGACGAGGTGTGCGAGGCGCAGGTCCTGGCCGCCCCTCCCATGCGCGGCGGGGAGTATCTCACGGCCGATGTCCTCCGGGGCGTATGGCTCGAACTGGATGGCTGGGTTCGCAGTGAGATCGAAGGCGGGCAGGGGCTCGACGTCTTCTTGAACACCCGTGCGCCCCAGTGGCGGCAGGTCGGAAGGGTCTGCTTCCATCTGGCCGAAAACAGACAGGACGAGCGGCGCCCTTTCGCTTTCATGGCGAGCTTTTCCACGGGTTTCGGGGCCGCCGGACAACTGAAACACCTGGCGCTTGGAAAGGCCCTCGAACAGTATGCCGGGGCCGGAAACCGGCCGGCCCTCATCAAGCTGCTGGCCCCGGTGCACCGGGCGGCGGAAACCTGTGCCTGGGTGCAGGAACTGACGGCGTCCCGGCGGATCTATCAGCCGATGGCCTGGTCCGCGGAGCAGGCCTACACCATGCTCCAAAGCGTGCCGCTGCTGGAGGATGCCGGGCTTTCGGTCCGGCTGCCCAACTGGTGGAAGAAGCGTGCCCGCCCCCGCGTGAGCGTGAAGATCGGCGAAACCCGAACGACGCTCGGGATGCGGGCGCTGCTCGATTTTGACCTCGAGGTCGCACTCGGGGACCGAACGCTGTCGCCCGAGGAGCTGAAGGCGGTTCTCGAGGGTGCCGACGGATTGGTCTTCATCAAGGGCCAATGGGTGGAAGTGGACCGGGAGAGGCTCCGGGAAGCCATGGCCCATTGGGAAAAGGTCCGGAGATCCGCCGGAGAGGATGGGGTCTCTTTCATCGAAGGAATGCGCCTCCTCGCGGGGGCCTCGGCGGATCTGAAGCACGAGGAGGAGGCGGAGCGGCATCGGCCGTGGTCGGAGGTCGTCGCCGGCGACGCCCTGCAGGACATCCTGGCGGGCCTTCGGGATCCAGGCCGGTTGGCTCCTGTGGATACGGGCGGGGCGTTGAAAGCCGATCTGCGGCCTTACCAGCGGGAGGGGCTGAGCTGGCTGCGGTTTCTGAGCGGACTCGGATTGGGGGCCTGCCTGGCGGACGATATGGGGCTCGGAAAAACGATCCAGGTCCTGGCCTTGCTGATCTGTACGGCACAGGAGCCTGCCGGTGCGGGGCGGCGTCCTGCGCTGCTCGTGGTGCCCTCTTCGCTCCTCGGGAACTGGCGGCAGGAGGCGGCGCGTTTTACGCCTGATCTCCGGCTCGTTTTTGTGCACCCGGCCGAGACCGACCGCCGCACGCTCGACCGGATCGCCCGCGAGCCGGCATGCCTCGCCGACGCCGACCTGGTGGTGACGACCTACGCCATGGTGCACCGGCAGCCGTGGCTGGCCGATCGGCATTGGCATCTGGTGATCCTGGACGAGGCCCAGATGGTCAAAAACCCCGCAACGCTTCAGAGCCGGGCGGTCCGCAGGCTTTCGGCCGATGCGCGCATCGCCCTGACCGGGACGCCGATCGAGAACCGGTTGGCGGACCTCTGGTCGCTCTTCGATTTTCTGAATCCGGGCCTCCTGGGGTCCGCGGGGGTCTTCCGGAGCTTTGTCAAGGGTCTGGAGGCGCGCCCCGAGAACCCGTTCGAGCCGCTCCGCCGGCTGGTAGGGCCATACATCCTGCGCCGCCTCAAGACCGACCGGCGCGTGATCGCCGATCTCCCAGAAAAGACCGAAATGTCATGCTATTGCACCTTGACCCGGCACCAGGTCGCCCTCTATGAGAAGACGGTCCAGGACCTGAGGGGGGCGTTGAACCTGGTGGAGGGGATAGCCCGCCGTGGGCTGGTCCTTCAAACGCTCCTTCGTTTGAAGCAGATCTGCAACCATCCGAGCCAGGTCACCGCCGACGGCGATTATCGGGCGGAGCGTAGCGGGAAGTTCGTACGACTTTCCGAGATCGCCGGGGAGGTCGCCGAGCGGCAGGAAAAGGCCTTGATTTTTACGCAGTTCCGGGAAATCATCCCGGCGTTGGCGGATGTGCTTGCGGCGGTTTTCGGGCGGCCAGGGCTGGTCCTGCACGGCGGAACGCCCATCAAGCATCGCAAAGGCCTGGTGGCGCAGTTCCAGGACGAAGACGGTCCCCCGTTTTTCATCCTGTCGCTCAAGGCGGGCGGGACGGGGCTCAACTTGACGGCCGCCTCCCATGTGGTGCACTTCGACCGCTGGTGGAATCCGGCGGTGGAGAATCAGGCCACCGATCGGGCCTTCCGCATCGGTCAATCGTGCAATGTCCTCGTGCACAAGTTCATCACGCGCGGCACGGTGGAGGAGCGCATCGACGCCTTGATCGCTGAAAAGCGGCAGCTGGCCGAAGAGGTCCTTTCCTCGGAGGGTGAGGTGAACCTGACCGAGCTCTCCGACGATGCCCTGATCGAACTGGTCCGGTTGGATATCAGCCGGGCGGCTGCCTGAGGATTGAAAGGGAGGTCGTTCGTGTGGAGGCGACCTATAGGTCGTCGCACAGGCAAACGCGCAGATTGACGTCGAGATCTGCAAAAAAGACGATTTCCGGACGGACACCAAGCTTGCATTTACAGCTGCATGGACGCGCGGAGCGTTCAATATAATGGTCAGGAGGACGGGATTCCCGATGGCGAGACGAGGAAGAAGGCATAACAGCTACTGGCCGCCCTACGTACCGGTCGCCGAAAAGCGGGCCAGGGCGGCCCGGCAGGCGCAGAAGCTGATGAAGAAAGGGACGCGGATCGATCCCGTCGAGATCGAGGGGCGCACCATTACACGCAGTTTCTGGGGCAACGGCTGGTGTGAGCACCTGGAATCGTTTTCCGACTACAGCAACCGCCTGCCACGGGGACGGAGCTATGTCCGGAACGGCTCTGTATGCCATCTCGAGATCCTCCCCGGGCGCATCGATGCCTTGGTGAGCGGAAGCTCCCTCTACTCCGTTTCGATCTCGATCCGGGAATTGCCGGCCCGGGCCTGGAAGGAGATCAAGACCCGATGTGCGGGGCAGATCGGATCCATGCTCGAACTGCTGCAGGGAAAACTCTCGAATGAGGTCATGCGGATCGTGACGGATAGAGAAAAGGGCCTTTTTCCCGGTCCCAGGGAGATCGCGTTCCACTGCAGCTGTCCGGATTGGGCGGTCATGTGCAAACATGTGGCCGCAGTCCTCTACGGTGTCGGGAACCGGCTCGACGAACGGCCCGAACTCCTTTTTCTGCTCCGCGGAGTCGATCCCGAGGGTTTGATCGGCGCCGGAGTCGCGCTGACGCCTGCCGCAGCTGAAGGGGAAGATGAATTCATTGCCGAGGAGGATCTGGGAGACATTTTCGGTATCGAGCTGGATGCTTCCCTGCCGGAGCTTCGATCCCCGGCCTCTGAAAGCCGGGGTACCAGGAAGGGCGGCGCCCCGGCTCGTCCCGCTGCTACGGGCAGGAAGGCGCGGCGCCCAAAACCCGCCGGTCGATCTCCCCGGACCACGCCCTCCACAAAGACTCCGCTGAAGCCCCCCTCAGCCCCCCCTGCCGTTCAACGTCCCGTCCCCACCGCGAAGTCCAGGCAGGTGCGGGTGCCGTCTCCCACGAAAGCGCCTCTGCGCAACCCTCCGGCCCCCGTTCTTCCGCGGCTCCGCCCGTCCGGTCAGTCGGTCGCCCGCCTGCGCCGGGCCCTGAAGATGACCCCCGCCGAGTTCGCTGAGCGGCTCGGGGTGACAACCGCCACCGTCTACCGCTGGGAGTCCACCACCGGCCGCCTCAAACTGAAGGACCGCAGCCTGCAGGCCCTTCGCATCCTGGCCGCTCTGACAAACAAGTAAACGGATCGGGCGCCAGACCCGGACATCGATGACCCGCGGCCGTCCTGCGAGCCAGCGCGCTATGAAGGGCTGGAACGGCGAGGCGCCTCGATCCCTCGATGATGGTAGAAGCTGAAAAAGGATGCCGCATGTTTGATCAGGGGAAGCGGAACCGGGGATAGAAACCGTTTGACTCCATAGTACATTATGGAATATATCATTTGCGACACAACAGCCCTTTTGAAGGCGGCCGCTGCCGGTTTGATCACGCGTCAAGGAGGCGGCCATGGATTGTGCAGCCCCCAGGGGAAATCGCCGTCCTTTCGGATGGAGATGAAGGTGTGGCGTGTGTGCGAGAAACGAGATCGGCTGAGGGTGATCAGCGGCCGAAAAATGGAGAAGAGCGCAATGAAACGAATCCGTCCCTGCGTGATGTTCGCCTTTTTGTTCAGTCTCCTGGCGGCATGGCCCGCTGATGCCGGGATCCGCGAAGCGAATCCGCTCTGCATCGCGGGGCTGGTGCGTCAACCCTTGACTCTGACGCTGCAGGATCTCGGACGGATGCAGCCCGCCGAGGCCCAAATCATGGAGATTTCTTCCGGCGGGGCGTCTGACGGCGTTTTGCGCTACCGCGGTGTCCCGTTGCGTTTCCTGCTCGAGGCCGCCCATATCGCCAAAGAGGAAAGCGTTTTCGGTGGACAGGGGGACCTCGCCGTCATGGTGCGCAATTCCAGCGGCGAAGCGGTGCTTCTGTCCTGGGGCGAGATCCTCTACGGGAGCCCCGGCGATTTCCTGATCGCCTACGCTGCCGAGCCCGTCATGCCGCTGAAAGAGCCAGGCCCCTGCACGGACCCCGCGCTTTCCAGCCGAGGGCCCGAGCCGCTTGCAGGGGGTCCGGCCTTCCCCAAACTGGTGGTTTCAAGCGACCGGAGGTCGGATCGCTTCGTTGAAGGTGTTTGCCTGATCCGGGTCGTCGATGTGTGCCCCGATCCTCCGCGTGCAAAGGTGGATCCGCTTCACAGCGAATCCTTCGAGTTGATCGCCGGGAAAGGGTCCGGCCGGCGGTTCGAAGATCTGAGTCCATATCCCCGGCGGACCCTGAGCGTGGATCAAGTGGGGAGTGACGGGGTTTTTCAGGGCACCGTGGCTATGGAAGGGGTTTCGATGAAGGACCTCCTTTCCGCTTCTGGGATGGAGCCCGACCTTCGGAGCGGATTCGTGGTGTCGGCTCCGGACGGCTATCAGGCGCTGTTTTCGGCCGGCGAGATCTTCCTCGGGCGCATGGGCGGGCGCATACTGCTTGCCGACAGGCGCGACGGGAGGCCGATCGAAGAGGGCGGCCGGTTTTTCCTGGTCGCTCCGGATGATCGTCTAGGGGAGCGGTGGGTCAAGGCCGTCGCAAGGATCGAACGGGTCGGCCTCCCGGACGGGGGGCGCCTCTTCGTGATCGGCACGGGGAGCGGCGACTCGCACCTCTTGACGCATCAGGCGGTCGCGGCCTTCGCCGAAGCGGATGTCTATGTCTGCCCGCCGGACCTCCACAAAGAATACGCCGGGTATATGGGGGATAAGCCCGTGCTTTTCGATATCTACAGCTATGTGCCTCCTGTCGTCAGAAAGGCGCATCCGGAGCTTTCGAAAGCCGATCAGAAGGCGCTGCTGGTTGAAAAGCAGAGGGGCGCGGCCGAGTTGATCCGGCAGGCGCTGGACGTCGGCAGGAATGTCGGCATCGTGGAATACGGCGACCCGACGATTTGGAGCGGATGGAGCTGGGTGCGCGACTATGTCGATCCGGGCGAGCTGAAGATCATTCCCGGCCTGAGTTCCTTCAATACGTCCAACGCCTTGATCCGGACGGATGTCGCCTGCAACGGCGGCATCCTTGTCGCCGCCCCCTGGATGCTGCTGCAGAACCCCTCCGTCGTCGAATCGGCGGGTGCGGCGGGAGTCACCATCTGCATCTTTATGGGGCTTTCGTCCCTCGATGATCTGACCCCGGTCCTTCTGCGAGGTTACCAGGCAGGGACCCCGGCCAGGCTGGTGTACAAGGCCGGTTACGCAGAGGAGGAGCAGGTCGTACCGACCACCCTCGAAAAGCTCGCTGAAACCGCCCGTCGACAGAAGGAGCAGTACCTCGGTCTGATCTATGTTGGTCCCTGCCTCAAGGGCGACGAGCGGAGCGAGTGCCCCCTCTGAAGACAGCGAGCGGAGCGCCCCCGGGGCACGAAGCGCGCCGGGCGGGTTTTACCGCCTCCCGGTAAAGGGTTGGCGGATCTTCGCCGCGATGCTTTGCCGGAGCAAAACTCCGAAAGAAAAGCGAAAAGAGGACTTTCCCGGTATTTGATCACAGGGGGTGCATTTTTCCCTGGCGTCCGAGCCTAAATTTTGCTAGGGTGCTTTGCCAGGAGGAAACAGCACCTTGGCAGAGACCCTGTATCAAATTCGTGGCCGTCAAATCAGAGAGGAAGACCTCTCGGTTATCCGCGATACCATCTCCCGGCATTGGGAACGCGGTCGAACCGCCATCTCCCGAGTGCTGTGTGAGCACTGGGACTGGCGGCAGCCGAACGGGCAACTCAAAGGGATGGCCTGCCGTGCGCTGCTGCTCAAGCTCCAAGAAAAGCAGGTTGTTAATCTCCCCCCGCCTTTGTCCACAACGAATCATCGGAAGCCCCGCAAGGCTGTTCGACGCAGCTATAACTACGACACCTCGGAGATTCACGGAACGGTCTCCGAGTTTGGCTCTTTGAAAATCGAGATGGTCCGGCGCACCCCGGATGAAGGCCTGTGGGATCACCTGGTCGATAAGTACCATTACCTGGGGCGCCCCCGAATCGTCGGTGCATACTTGAAGTACCTGGCCTACCTGGATGGACACCTGGTGGCTTGCCTCGGTTGGGGCTCAGCGGCCTGGAAGGTGGAGTGCCGCGACCGGTTCATCGGTTGGGAGCCCCGTACCAGGGAAGCGAACCTCTACAAGGTCGTCAATAACGTCCGGTTCCTGATTCCGGGCTGGGTTTCGGTGGAACACTTGGCCTCGAAGCTTCTGAGCGCCAACATCCGGATGCTTCCCGGGGACTGGCAGGCGTTTTACCGCCATCCCGTTGCCTTGCTCGAAACCTTCGTGGACACCACCCGGTTCCAGGGCACCTGCTACCGGGCAGCCAACTGGGTCTATGCAGGACTGACCAAGGGGCGTGGACGCTACGACCGCTATAACCGCTGCATGGAACCGGTCAAGGCGGTCTACCTCTACCCGCTTGGCAAGCGTTTCCGGGAGGCGCTCCATGCCTGAAACGCCTCTTTTTCCCGAAGGCATCGCCTTGACCGAAGAGGGGCTGCAGGATGTGCCGCGCTCCGTGCTCATCCAGATCATCCTCGCCCTTGTGGAGGAAAACCGCGAACTCCGAAAACGGATCGAACAACTCGAAGCGCGTCTGAACAAGGATTCCTCCAACTCGGATCGGCCGCCGTCCTCGGATCCGCCCTTCAAAAAGAAAAAATCCGGTAAGAAAAAGAAAGGCACCGATCGACGGAAACTGAGCCATCCGGGGCACCGGCAGGAGATGCTCCCGCCGAAGGAAACCCGAGTCATCCTTCCGGAAATCTGCACCTGCGGCAACCGCGAGTTCCCCGAAACCGAACCGTATTATACGCACCAAGTCATCGAACTGCCGCCGATCGAACTCGAGGTCATCCACTTCGAGCTACACCGAGGCAGGTGCCCGGTCTGCGGCAAGATGCAAAAGGCCACCGTCCCCAGGGAACATCGGACAGGCTACGGTCCCAGGCTTTCAGCCATGATCGCCGAGATGGCGGGCACCCAGGCAGACAGCCGGTCAACGATTCAAACCTTCTGCGCTTCGGTGCTTGGGTTCCATATCAGCCTGAGCGCCATCCAGAAGATCATCGTTCGGGCTTGTGCCGCGATCCAACCCCACTATGAAACGATCGGCCAGGCAGCCAGGCAGGCGCCGGTCAACCACATCGACGAGACCAGCCATCGCCTCAACGGCCTCCTGCAATGGCTGTGGGTCATGGCGGGGCCGGCAGTGGCTTTCTTCATGATCCATTCCAACCGCTCGAAGGAAGCCTTCGAAGCATTGATCAAGGACTGGACCGGCATCCTGGTCTCGGACGGATACGGCGTGTACCGCAAATGGGTCGGACTGCGGCAGACCTGCCTTGCTCATCTGATCCGCAAGGCCAAGGAACTCTCCGAAAGGAAAGACCCGGACATAAAACGGTTCGGTCTGTGGGCAACCCATGAACTCCAACGACTATGTCATATGGCCAAGGATCCCCCCTCCGTCGGAGAGTGGCAGGCCTTTTATGCTCGTTTGATCCGCTTGATCACCCTTCATGAGAAGCGCAAGGATGATGCCGGCAGATTTGCACGCCGTCTTCGCAGGGAGATCGAAAGCCTTTGGACGTTCCTCTCGGAGCAGGGGGTGGATCCCACGAACAATCATGCTGAGCGGATGCTTCGATTCGCCGTGCTGTGGCGCAAGTCCAGCCAGGGTACGTCCAGTGAAAAAGGCAATCGCTGGGTGGAGCGTATCCTCTCGCTCAGGCAGACTTGCCGCCTGCAGAAAAAAACAACCTTCCCCATCCTTGTTGATGCCCTGCGCGCCTACTTCCGGGGTCAGGAACCCGACCTCGCCTGGATTGCTCACCCCACCGCCTGATCCAGATCCTGTGATCGATTACCTTTCCCGATGACTCTGTTCGGGAGGGAGTCAGTGGAGCGGGTAGACCCCTCCGAAATGGAACAGAGTTTTTTCTTGACGAGCTATTCCATATTGGAATAATACATAATGCATTAAAAGGCCGTAGTGCCTCGGTTCTTTGCAGATTCCCCATTGTGGGACAGAAGAGGACCCTGGTCACGCCTGCCTTGCGGATGCGGAACAGGCGTATGGCGCCGAATGAGCCCGTTTCCACGCGGGGAAAAGGTTTTTGCCGGATATGAGACAAAAATCCTTCCTCCTCGACTGAAAACGTCGTCATCCCCAGTTGATCATTTCCGGATGGATACGAAGCCTTTCCAGGCATTCGACGCTCTACGGCGCCATCTTTGTGAGCGGAAAAGAAACATCGAAATCTTTATGGCTTTGCATATCTTGAACGAGACGACCTGAAAGGAGATTCGAAATGAGACGGTTGTTCCTGGCTGCGCTTTCGATGGGTTGTATGTTGTTGAACGGTTGGGCGTTTTCAGCGGAAGAGGTTATTTACCTGCCTGATATCATCGTACAGGGCGAGTTCGAAGAGGACGATTTTGTGGGGCCGATGTTTACAGAAACCAACACCAAAACAAAAATCACGGAAAAAGCGATGGATGTCCTCGGGACAGGATCCACGATGTCCGTGCAGAAAACCATCAATCTCATGCCCTCGGTGAATCAACAGAGCGTGGATCCCCTAGGCTTGGGGGATATCAGCAACTATCATGAATCATTCAGATTCAGAGGGGTGGAGGCAACCGGCGGAGGCAACCCCGCCTCCCCTGTCAATGTGGAAAACATCCCTGTCAGCGGGAGGCCCGGGGGGGGAGCCAACATCTACGATATGGAAAACTTCAAAAGCGTATCGATCTACAAGGGAGGACTTCCTGCAGATAAGGCTTTCGGTTTGACAAGCATCGGCGGGAAAATCGATCTGGAGGTCAAGAGGCCTTCGGAAGAATTCAGCTTCGATTTCAGGCAGGCGTTGGGAAGCCATGACGCAAGAAGAAGTTTCCTTCGCCTCGATACGGGATTGCTGCCTTCCGATACCGGCGCATTTTTGTCGTATTCCAACACGAATGCAGACAAGTGGAAAGGAGAAGGACATTCGGGCAGGAACAATGCTATGGCTGGTTTGACACAAAAACTAGGCGAAAAATTCGAAATCGAAGCATTCTCCATCTATGACAATGCAAAGGTAAACACATACAGGCCGCTCAATTATAAGCAGGCGTCTTCTCTGGATAAAAACTACAATTTAGAATACACAAATGACAGAAATGATTACTTTTATTATGATTATAACAAGAATGATTTCGTTGATTTCAATTTTTTTCTAAATGCAAAATATCATATTTCAAATGATGCTAAAATAAGTGTAAAACCATTCTACTGGAATGATAATGGATATTACTCTGAAACAATCACCATGAAAAATGGACAAAACAGAATCAGAAGATGGGATACAGATCATGATATCGTAGGCGTTCTGGCGGAGTATACTCAGAAAATCCGATCATTCGATTATACGATAGGTTATTTCTATCTCGAACAGGAAAAGCCGGGCCCACCGACATCATGGAAATTGTATAAACTCGATTCCGGAGAACTGGTTTTCGACAAGTGGCAAATTCTTTCCAATTCCTCAAAACATCGTCAGCATGCTCCGATTGCGTCAGGGAAATATTCTTACGGTCGATTGACGCTGGAAGGGGGTGTCAAATATCTGCGCTATTCGATGCCGGACATCACCACCTACGATGCAACCGGCATTCCGGATGTAAGCTATGAGGAAGCGCTCAATTTGACGACGTCCATCGAATCGAAGGCGAGTGCGGCTTCGAAGGATTTTGATAAGATTCTTCCCAATTTTGGTTTGAACTACAAATTGAAAGATTCTTTGAGTGCCTATTTTTCTTACGGCAGAAATTTCGGCATGAGCGTCGCTCTTTATCCTTATTATATTTCTCAGAAAAGCGAATTTTACAAACAGGGAATAACACTGCAAGATCTATGGAATAAACAGGAACTCGAAATAGCCGATAATTTCGATCTCGGCTTGAGATATATCTCGGAAAAGCTCTATGTTGTTCCAACGATCTATTATGCCAGGCACAAAAACAAGGCCGCCACTTATTATGACGACTCGCTCGGAGTCAGTTTTCCTGCCACCATTTTCGATGCGGAAGGGTACGGATTCGAACTGGAAGCAGGAGCCGTTCCTACCAGGAATCTGTCTCTGTATGCATCCTTCTCTTACAACCGGTTCTATTTTTCTCAGAATATCTATAATCAGGCAGGATCCGTCGTGTCGATCGACGGGAATCAGGTGCCTGACGCCCCGGAATTTCTGGCCAAAGCGCTGCTGAGCTACAGAATCGGCAATTTTTCATTGTCTCCAATCATGAGATACACCTCGAGCAGGTACGGAGACATCTTGCAGACCGAAAAAGTCGACGATGCCTTGATAGTCGATTTCGATATGACGTATACGACATCGATCCCGAAAATAAATGTCCGCGAACTGGATGTTTCTCTGTCGTTCTACAACCTGATGGATAAGGAATATATCAGCATTATCAATACCTCCGATTATCAGACGCTTGGCTCCACGTATCAGCCCGGTGCCCCTTTTACTGTCTTCCTTTCTGCCGCCGTTCATTTTTGAATGGATGGATCGTTTCCATCCGGAAATGATTCATCCAGCACGACCCGGTTTCCAATCCGGAAATGAGGGTTTTTTTCACACCCTTCCGGTGCCCAGTCCCACCCCTTCGGGGCAGGTCCCGGTTTGCCGATATCGAGGAACCGAAGCGCTTTCGCGGAGGCGACCTGGTGGTTGTCGTCGCGCGAGCAAACGTGTGGATTGACACCCAGATTGGCCAAAAAGACCATTTCCGGATGGAAACTAGATCGGGTCCTTATGCTGGCTCGCCTTCTCGAAATCGTTGAGGTTGCGATGAAAGGGAGGCTGCATTTATGCCAAGCGGACGGCGAAGGCAGCCTCGCCGCCCGCGGCGGGATCATCGGCTTGACGGTGACGAGCGGGCTCGAATCTCGGGATGCAAACGTTTCTGCCCGCCTGGGAGACATAACACACGTCGATAGGCACGCCGTAGGCCTTGAAGAGGTTTCCAGGGCTGATGACGCTTCCGGCTTCTCCCACAGCGAGGAGACGACCTCCGTAGATCAGTGCGATCCGCTGGGAGAGCAGGAAGCCGTGATCCGGAAAATGCGTGGTCATGATGACGGATATCCCCTCTTTCGACAACCATTGGAGCATCGAAAGCACTTTGATCTGGTTGGCTATATCGAGATGAGAAGTCGGTTCGTCCAGGAAGAGAAGCCGCGGACGCTGATTGACGGCCCTGGCGAGCATAACCATCTGCCTTTCGCCGCCGCTGATCTCGGAGACGCTCTTCTCCGCAAGATGCGCTATTCCCGTCTTCTCGAGTGTCTGATGCGTCATGCGGATGTCCGAGCGTCCAGGCATCCTGAAGATGGAGATGTGAGGGGCGCGCCCCATGAGCACGAACTCGAAGACGGAAAAAGGAAACGCGGTTTGGCTTGTTTGGGGAACGTAACCTGTCGCGGCGGCGACAGCCGTCAAGGGCAGACGTGAAATGTCCTTCCCGGACAGCAGAACGGATCCTTCGGACAACGGCATGAGATTGAGCATGGATTTGATCAAGGTGGATTTGCCGGCCCCGTTGCCGCCCAGAATGGAAAAAATCTCCCCCTCCGCGATCTTGAACGAGATGTCGCGAAACACCGGAGTTCGTCCATTATAGGAGAAGGCGGCGTTTTTGACCTCGAGTATTACAGCCATCCAACCTGTCTCCTCATCATCAGCCAGGCGAAGACCGGCGCTCCGATCATGGCGGTCAGGATGCCCAGCGGGATCTCTGTGGGAAAGATGGTTCGGGACAGGCTGTCGACCAGCAGGAGGAAGACAGCACCGATCAAGGCCGAGGCAGGCAGCAGTTTGCGGAAGTCGGGGCCGACCAGCATCCGGCCGATATGCGGCACAACCAGTCCGATCCATCCGATGATCCCGCTGATGCAGACAGCGGAGGCGGTGATCAGCGTGGCGCAGATGAGGATGATCCTGGTCATCCATTTCGTGTTGACGCCGAGCGCCTTGGCTTCGTCGTCGCTCATCGTCAGGAGATTCATCCTCCAGCGGATGATGAAGAGAACGAGGCAGGATGCCGCTACGGGGGGGGCCGCCATTCCGACGTCTGTCATGGAGACGGATGAGAGGCTTCCCATCAACCAGAAGACGATGGCTGGAAGGGTGTCGTAGGGATCGGCGACATACTTGAGCAGCCCCACCAGGGCCGAGAAGAGTGCGCCGACGATGATTCCTGAAAGCACGAGTACCAGAACGGGCCCGGATCGAATCATGCGGCTCATGGTGTAGGCCATGCCGACGGCGCCGATCCCGAAGAGAAAAGCCAACCCCTGGACGAGTGCTGGAGGGGCGGAAATGAGGATGCCGATGGCTGCTCCAAAGCCGGCCCCTGAGGCCACTCCCAGGATTTCTGGCGAAACGAGCGGGTTTTTGAAAAGCCCCTGAAAGCTGGTTCCGGCTACGGACATGCCCGCGCCGATCAGGGCGGCGGCCAGGATGCGAGGCAGCCGGATCCCGAAGATGACCGTGTGGTGAATGGTCGGGGCGGATGGGGCGGTAGCCCCGAGTACCCACTGGTTCCACAAATCGGATGCCCACAGGAAAAACGCGGTGCACACGTCACCGGGTGTCATCGGGTAGCGCCCGACGAAGAGAGACGTCAGGAGAAGGCAGGCCGTGACACCGATCAGCCCCGACCAGAAGGTGAGTCCGGGTTTCTTCATCTGTACAGTTCGCCGTTCCAATCAGAATCCGAGGCGGCGCCCATGTGGACGATCGACGTCTCCTGGTAAAAGGATCGATTGGTAACGAACTGCTCGGGGGGTGCCTGATAAAAGGTGCGGTAGAAGTGGTCGGCTTCATCATCGAGGTCGAAGTCGCATCGGTCAGGGTGAAGCGCATTGGCGATCTGCATGAGCCCGAGGATCCATCGCGGGTTTCCGAAGTCCCACCCCGGTCGGATGACATGGATCCGCCCGTGGCGCACCGCATCGACCCAAATGCCGTCGGCCTCGCACATATTGCGGAATTCGTCGGCGGTTGAAGAGAGTAGACCGGAGACGAAGATGTGTTCCGGATTCAGATGCAGCAGTTCCTCTCGGGAGAGGTTGACCCCTGGTTTGCCGGATCGCTGAATGCGTTTGTTGACGCAGTCTCCGCCGGCAAAGGTGACGAGCTGAACCTCCAGACGGTCTTCGTTGAGGGCGAAGAAGGGGGTGCTCATGGCATAGTAGACGCGGGGTTTCTTCCCATCGCGGACGGCTCGGGCAACCTTGCTGCAGCGCCCCTCCATATAGCTTCGGAGGATCGACGCGTTGTCTCTCCGGTGGAACCTGCAACCCATTTCGGTGATCAGGTCCAGATAGGTGTCGATGCGGTTGATCTTGTCGTGGAGTTGGTCGATATCGTTGTGCGCGATGGCGCTGTGCCACACGCGGGAGACCTCTTCCTGCGTCGTGATCCCAAGGATCCCGCAGAGGGCGCGGATGATTTCGAGGCCCCGGGTGAAGCGGTAGCCGCCGCTCATCCCGAATTCTTCAAAGGCCGTGTCGCGGACAGGTCCGATCAAAGGCAGCTTGTGGCCGCATCGGCAACGGCCATCCGGGGGATAGGAGATCAATCGGCAGCCCATGGGGCCGTAAAACTGCCGGTAGACGAGCAGGCTGCCGCACTGAGGACAGTGGGTGTGCAGGCAGGAGGTCCCCGGCGTGTTGAAGAGGTAGGTGTAGGGCAATAGGGTCCGCACCTGCCTGCACAGGGCCTCCGCCTCCAGGACGGTGGGCTCCTGGTGGATGGGAGCCTCCCCGAAAGGCAGAAAGCGCATGATCTGCATGGGGATGCTCTCTGAAATCTGCGCCAGTTTTTCAGCCGCCAGCAGGACCTCCGATTCGTTTCCCTTGGCATACATGATCGAGATTTCGATGTGGATGCCGGCATCGTGTAGAAAACGGATGTTCCGGAAAACAGGATCCGCCGAGGCGACGCCGCACAGGCGATACGCCTGGTCCGTTGCGCCTTTCAGTCCGCAGTTGACGAAATCCACGGCCTCGGCCAGCTGCGCGAGCGTTTGAGAGGTGTGATACACATTGGAGGAGCACCCCACCAGAAGCCCTTCGGACCTGCCTGCTGCGGCAAGCGAGAGAAAGGACGGGTGGCAGACCGTCGGATCGTTCATGCACCAGACGATTCCTTCGCAGCCCATGGCCTTGGCCTGTCGCACGAGGTGCTGTGGGGCGAATCGGGTCAGGGCGGGGGCAAAGAGATCGATGTGGTGGGTAAACAGATCCGAAACACAGCCCATGCACGAGAAATTGCAGCCGATCCCTCCGAGTTGGAGGAATTTTGCCCTGGGGTGGAAGTGGGTCATGGGAATGGTCTCGATCGAGACGGGGAGGGCCGCTATGTAAGAAAAGGGGAAACGCTCCTCCAGGACACCCTCGCGGTTTTGGTACATGCCGCACGAGCCGGAAAGGCCGGGGCCCAGCCTGCACCCGATTTCACAGATTCCGCATTTCAAGGTCGTTCTCCTTTCTGATGATCATCCAGAATCCGGAGTCATCTTTGATCGTGTCGAAGAGAACACCGGAGGCATTCAGGGCCGACAGGAATTTTATCCGCGTGTCTTCACCGAGATTCCGGTCGCGGAACGAACGCCAATCAGGCTGCAAGGACATCATCTTTTCACAGATGCGATCCCTCAGGTCGGCGTTGCCGAAACCCCCACCGATGTAGGCCCTACCCTTCGGCGCCAGGACCCGACCGATTTCTTTGAAGGCGTCTTCAAGCCGTTCCCAGAAAAAAACGGATCCACGGCTTACGATCAGGTCGACGCAGGCGTCATTCAGAGGCATATGATGGACGTCGCCGCAAAGGAGGGTGAAGCGGTGCGGAAACGGCGATGCGGCGATATGCCGTCTGGCCTTTACGTGCATAGGCACTGCGGCGTCCATCAAGATCATCTGGAGACCGAACCACCCCCCCCCACCACGGGAAGCTCGGCGTACTGCGCTGGCATATAAAGCCCATCCGGTTTGAAGTTCCATCCCAGCAGCTTTTTGGGCGCCAGCATATAAACGATGTTGGTGATGGGTGGATAGGTTGAAAGCACTCGATCGATCTGTTTCGGGATGACGACCGGTCGTCCGAAAGTGTCGACGACGGTCCTGGTGGGGGATTCGGCAAGACAAATGGCATTGATGGGTATAACGATCAGGATAAAACAGAAGACGACGGTGAAGCATCGCAGCCCCTTGCGGCTTGGGCGCGTCTTGGTGGGGGTCGGATAAGGCATGCGCTGGATCCTTTCGATTACGTGCGCGGCGAATTGAAGAAAAGGGGTGGGTCTCTTATTTCAAAATAGACTATTCCATTATGGAATTCATCGTCAAGTTTTTTTCTCGTCTGTATTGCGAGAGTGCGGCGGCGGTTTCATGGAGGATCGGCCGGGAGGGGAAAAAAGAAGCGTTTCCGGGTTGAAGATTAAACGGCGGGTCGTGCCGGTTCGAAGGCGAGTTGGAAGAGGCCGGTGTACCAGGGGGCGGAGCGGGCGCCCGGGATCGGAATGCGCGGGGCGTCCTTTTCCCGGCGGGCGACGGCGGCCAGGAAGCGCAGCCTGCGCAGCCGCAGCCCCTGGGCGAGGATGCCCTCGTACCGGGCCTCGCCGCGGGCCGAAAGCCTCGCGATGGGGGTCAGGTCGTAGCTGATGAGATAGTAGCGGCCGGGTTTGACCAGTGTGAGGGTCTCGGCGGCCCCCGGCTCGATCCGGCGCAGGATCGGCTGGGCCTGCTTGATGAAGCCGGGAAGAGACGGGAACGAGATGACCACGTCGCGCAGATCCAGGTCCCAGAGGCGCGTGTGGTAGTCCCTCTGGTCTTCGGCGTCGAGGGGCGGGTCCGCCTCCCGGTAGACGACGGCTTCGGGCCCGGCTCCGGCCAGTTCGGGGACGAAGGGGTGCGGGTCCCGGCGCTCGTAAAAGACCGTCAGGTGCCGCATGGCGCGGGTCACCGCCACGTAAAAGAGGCGGCGTTCCTCCTCGTGCCCCGCCTTGTTCCGGACGGGCTGCCCGGCGATGATGACGGCCGGGAACTCGAGCCCCTTGGCGGTGTGCAGGGTGGCCGCCAGAACGCTTCCCCGGTCCGTCTGATACAGCTGGCGGACGTCGCGCGAGGCGTCGTAGACATAATCGATGAAATCGGCGACCGGCAGGTCTCTTTCCATGGTTTCATGCAGATGGTTTTCGAGGATCGAGCGGAACATCCCGACCCACATGTTCTGCGGGGAGTAGCCGCTTTCGGACGCCAGGTCCTCGACCAGGCCCCGCAGGGCGGCCGCGCTCATCACCTCTTTGCGGCAATCGTTCAGCGTGTCCAGGAACAGCCGGAACTCCCGGACCGACGTCAGCGGCAACCGGCGGCCTCTCAGACCGCGGAGAGGGAGCCCCAGCCGCCGCGCCAGCATGAGGAGGGTGTCCAGCTCGCGGTTGGTGCGGCAGAGGATGCTCACATCCCCCGGGGCGAGCTCCGGGTCCTCGGAGAGCAGCCTTTGGGCCTCCAGGATCGCGCCTTTGAGGCAGCTCAGCTGGTCGGGGGCGCCCACGAGGCCCACCCGGTGAGGAACGGCGCGGTTCGGCCCGTTCTCGGCGCAGCCGATCGGGGCCGACTTGATCCGGTCCCGGTTGCAGGCGATCAGGGCGTTGGCGGCCGCTACGATGGCCGGGCTCGACCGGTAGTTCCGGGAGAGCTCCAGGGTCTCGGCGCCGTAATCCTCCTGGAAGCGGCGGATGAACCGGACGTTGGACCCCTGCCAGCTGTAAATGTTCTGGTCGTCGTCGCCGACCGCGGTCAGGACGGGCCTGCGGTCCGCGTCGCTCTCCTGCCTCCCGGCCAGGAGGGAGACGAGCCGGTACTCGAGCTCGTTGATGTCCTGGTATTCGTCCACCAGGATGTGGCGCAGGCCGGGCAGAAAGGTGTCCCGCCAGGGCCTGAGGCCGCTGTCGTCCCGCGCGGCCGCCTCGAGCATCTGCACCGCCTCCTGGAGCACATCCTTGAAGTACCCGGCTTCGGGGTCTTCCGTCCCCTGAACCGGGCCCGGGTCGAAGAGGCGCCCCGTGAGGAACATGGCCAGGCTGTGGTAGGTGCGCACGCGCACCCAGGCGCCCTCGGGGCCGAGGAGTTCCCGCAGCCGCAATTTGAGCTGGGTGACCGCGTTGCGGTTGAAGGCGAGGGCCAGGATGCGCTGGGGCTGGATGCGGTGGATCCGCACGAGGTAGGCGATGCGGTGGACGATCAGGCGCGTCTTGCCGGAGCCGGGTCCCGCCACGACGAGGATGTTGCGCCCTTTGGCCGCCGCCACGGCCTTTTCCTGCACGGGGTTCTGGAGGTCCGCGACGATCCGGCGCCACGATTCGGGCGTCGTGGGGATTTCGAGCTGCTTGTACTGGCCCTTGAAATAGAGCTGCTTGAAGGGTTCCCGCAGCAGGTTGAAGTAGTCGGCCACGAATCTCCCGGCTTCTTTGACCGAGTCGAGGGCCAGGGCCACGTAGCGGTCCATGATGTGGATCTGGGCGATCCGCTCCTTGTAGTGATCCTCGAGCGGCAGCAGTTCCTCCTTGTAGAAACGGTCTTCCTTGCCGGCCAGGACGCGAATCGTGAGCGCCGGGCGGAAGACCGTCAGGCCGCTCTGCAGGGCGATGGCCTGGATGGCGTGCAGCGCCAGCAGGCCGTGTTCCATGTGCTGGTTCAGATCCTTCAGGTAGCTGGTCGTGAGGTTGTTCTTGAGGGCGGCGATCAGCTCCCCGCTCCGGAAGGCGGCCAGAAGGTCCTTGCCGCGGGCGTTGGTGGGGAGTTTGCGGATGAGCGCCTCCAGGATGACGCCGCAGACGGCCCCGCGCTCCGCGACCTGCCTCCGCAGCGTCTCCCAGTCCGTCTTGAAGGCGAGTCCGCAGGTGTCCTGGCTGATCTGCCAGCGCCTCGCCAGCCTGTCCTGGATGAGCACGTCCAGCACCCGCATCAGGCGGTCGGGCCGCGCCTCTTCGATCCCCCTTTCCTTGAGGGTCTGCGACATGCGGCGCACCCCGAGGATATAGGGGGTGTCGCCGCCGATGTCCGGTTCTTCCTCCTCCATCAGGGAGAGGAGGGCCTTTTCGAGGTGCAGGAACCCTTCGAGCCGCCGCCTGGAGTCGTTCACCACACCCACGTGCACGTAGGCGGTCAGGTTGAGGTCGTGGTTCAGGAGCCCCGCTTCGCGCATGGACCTCAGGGTGGCGACGAGGCTCCTGGGCTCGAGGCCCGTGGCCTGGCTCAACCGGTCGGTGTTGAGGAGTTCCTTGGGGTCGCTTTCGAGAAGCACCTGCAGGAGGGCCCGCCAGGCCGCCTTCCGGTTCTCCGACAAACCCAGGGCGGCCATCCGCCGCTCGGCCTCCGCCAGGCTCCGCACCAGGACCTGGCCCTGGATGACGCTCGTGCGGTTGTCGCCCCGTTCGAGCTTTCCCTGCCGCTCGAGCCAGGCGAGGGCCGTCCGGGTGCGGATGTCGTAGGAGGGGTCTTCGAGCGTCAGGTTCTCGAGCCCTTGCTCCTCCACGGCCTCGCTCCCGAGGAGTTCGCCGGCCGTGACCACGATCGTCCGCTCCGGGTGCCGCTCGGCCAGGTGCTTGAGCCCGGTCAGGAGGCCCGATACGTCGCGCCACTCGAGCCAGCTCTGGGCGCTCAGCCGGAACTGGGTTTCGAGGTCTTCGGGGGTGAAGAGCAGACAGCAGACGGCCGGCTTCTTGTCCCGCCCGGCCCGGCCCGCCTCCTGGAGGTAATTCTCGAGGGAGCCCGGCACGCTGTAGTGGATGACGGCCCGCACCTCGGGCTTGTCCACCCCCATGCCGAAGGCGTTGGTGGCGGCGATCACCTGCAGTTCGCCCTCCAGGAAGCGCTCCTGCACGCTCCGCTTGTCTTCGGGGCTGCGCCCGCCGTGGAAGTAGTCCGCCAGCCACGAGCGCTCCCGCAGCCCCTCCGCCACCCGCTCGGCGGCACTCCGCGTGGCCGTGAAGACGATGCACCCGTCCCGCGGTCCGCTCGCCTGGAAGATCTCGCGCAGGAGCTGGTCCACCATCTCGATCTTCTCGTTTTCGGAGGCCGCCTCGACGCTGAACCGGAGGTTCGGCCGCTCGTGCCCCCCCTCGAAGACCTCCAGCTCCAGCCCGCCTTCCTCCCGGAAGTACCCGCAGATCTCTTCGATGACATCCTTCTTGGCGGTGGCGGTGAAGCAGACGATCTGGGGCAGGTCCGCCGCCCCCTCCGGGAGGAGTTCCCTCAAAAACTTGACGATGAAGAGATAGTCCGGGCGGAAGTCATGCCCCCACTTGCTGAGGCAGTGGGCCTCGTCGATGACGACCAGCCCGATTTCACGCTGCTTGAGGATGGATTTGACGGTCGTGTTGCGCATCTGCTCGGGGGCGATCCAGACCAGATCGATGTCGCCGAGGCGGATGCCTTCCAGGGTCCGGGCGCGCTCGAGCATGGTCAGGAGGCCGTTTACGGTCCCCACGTTGGCGATGCCGCGCCGCCTGAGGCTGTCCACCTGGTCCTTCATGAGGGATTGGAGCGGGGAGAGGATCAGCGTCAGCCGACTGCGCTGACGGGCCCGCATGAGGGCGGGCAGCTGAAAACAGAGGGATTTCCCGGAGCCTGTGGGCATGACCGTGAGGCAGCTACGGCCCGCCAGGATGCGCTCCACCACCTGCTGCTGGAGCGGCGGGTCCTCGCCCCGCACGGGCAGGAAGCGCTCGAAGCCGAAGAAGCGCTGCAGGGCCTTCCCGGCGTGGTGATGTTCGGCGCAGTAGGCGCAGCCGGGATCGCCGCAGCCTGACGCCCGCAGGTCGTCCAGGTGCATCGGGATCACGGGGAACCGGCGCCGCACCCAGGGCGGCAGCACGGAGTTGCCGCCCGCCACCCCGAGCCAGGCGGTGATGTAGGCCAGGGCGGCCGCCGTCTGAGGGTCGCGGAAGAGCTGTTCGAAGGCCGCTTCGCCCCGCCGGAGGCAGACCCTGCCGGCTGCGTTCTCCATCCACGCCTCCTTGAGCGCGGCCTCCTCCAAAGGCGGCGCGCCGCAGAGCGCCGCGAAGAACCGCGCGTAGAAGTCCGCCGGGAAGGTCCGGTCCAGCAGGCCGCCGAAAAGCCCGAGGGTCCGCGGCGCCATCCGGCCGAAGGCCTCGACCTGGTCGGCGAAGAGGGAGGCCGTACAGGCGGCGTCTCCCACCGGGTCGTTGGCGGATTCCCGGATGATCTTGTAGTCCTTGACCAGGCGGTGATAGGGGTTTTGCGGAAAGGCGAGCGGCGAGAGCAGGAGGGTGTCGAGCAGGGGCGATTGCAGCAGCCGCAGGTCCGGGTGGCGCCGCCGCAGATAGGGGATGTCGTGTCCGGCGAGGTTGTGCCCCAGCAGAAAATCGGCTCCCTCGCAGAAGGCGTCCAGTTCCGCCAGCGCCCTTTCGAGGCTGCCTCCGCCTCTGCGGGCAAAGGTGCGCGTCCCGTCGGCGTTGACGGCGCCGATCTGGAGGATCCGGTCTTCGCCGGGGTGGATTTCGAGGTCGATCGCAACGAAGGAGAAGCGGGGGGGCACGCTGATGCTCATGTCAGGTGGTCGGTCTCCGATCGTTCAGGATTCTGCCGGCGCCCGGGGCGTTCGGTCAGGAAAACCTCCCAAAAATTATAACCATACATCACCCGTCCCGAAGATTCAAGTTCTCCGATAACCGGTCCGGAAAGCCGATGCCGAAGCCTCTTGAAAAGGTGCCGGCTCGCTTCTCGTTCCGCCTCCTGTCACTTGACAAACACCATAGTTGGTTTCCATCCGGAAATGGTCTTTTTGGCCAATCTCGGCGTCAATCTGCACGTTTGCTTGTGCGGCGACCTGCAGGTCGCCTCCGCGCAAACGCTTGATTTCCTTGATATTGGCCAAAAATCCTCATTTCCGGATTGGAAACGGGGTTCTGCCGGGAAATTATTTCCGGATGGAAACTGTTATGCAATTGCCCAAAAATCCATTTTAAAGATTTGCCATGGATATTGTAATAGACGCATCCGCTTTGATTGCCGTTTTGGTTGATGAGCCGGAACGTGCCAAAATTATAGAAATAACCGTCGCGAAAGCATTATTTAGACCGGGTTCAATCCCCTGGGAAATGGGTAACGCATTTTCGGCCATGTTTAAGCAAAACAGATTGACTCTCAATGAAGCTCAAAAGGGGTTATCAATATTCAGGAGGATTCCATTGAGCTGCGTCTAACCAGATTTTGCGAATGTTTTAAAATTATTGGAAACCATCAATATGTGTGCTTACGATGCAAATATCTTAAATCGCGCTATCAGATATAAATCTCCACCCCTTTGTCTCTGGGCAGAGGCAAACACCTCCTGGCGGCCAGGGCGGGGAGCGTCAAAGAAATCAAGGAGGAGGTCTTGACCCGTGGGGGACGATACAAAAAGGTAAGGGACAATCCCCAGAGAAGCGGAACGCCAGAATCTGCACCGGGACGGCCGTTCGGACGGTCATGATGCGCCTTCTCGCCCTGGAGCCAGCCAGCCCGGACGGCCCCTGGCACACTCTCTTTCGGGAGTCGCTGGAACGGGCCGATTATCGTGCCCTTCTGGCCGAGATTCAGGGGGACGGATCGGCGCGGGTATCCGAACCATCCGCAGCCTACGATGTCTCCCGAATGACCCAGGGGCGGCTGTTTCATTGAGGCGGAATCGGGATGAACATGTGCGTTGATTTGGTGTATGATGGCCAAACGACAAAAGCAATTCCGGCAGCCGGTGTTGAAGAAGGCAAATCGCGATTGACCGGCTTTCAGGAACCATGAAGAGGAGGCGTCCCATGATCGAGCGCATCACAGCCAACCCGAAGATACTGGGGGGAAAACCGATTATACGAGGAACGCGTATCTCGGTAGAGTTCATTCTCGATCTGCTGGCCTCCGATGTGTCGGAGAAAGACATCCTTGAAGACTACCCCCACCTGACAAGAGAGGATATTCAGGCATGCCTTCGGTATGCCGCACGTTCCTGCAAAAATGAGATCTATGTGGCGCTGGAGACGGCCGCACCATGAAGCTCGACTCCATCCAAATCCTTACAGACGAAAACATCTCGCCAAAGGTGGTGAAATGCCTGCGGGACCAAGGGCTTGACGTTCTTGATGTCAAAGAGGAGCGCTGGTACGGAAAAGAAGACCATGAGATCCTCGATATGGCGTTGAAGGGCACCGGTTTGTCCTCACCAACGACTCTGAATCGCCGGAGTGTGCGGCTCTGGCTGGTGAATGTGCGGTCCACCTCAATACGAGGGATTGATATGGCATCCAGACTGAATTATAAAATCATGAGCGTTGTTGGTGAAGAGAGCAGAAAAGGCAATGATGCCTTCGAAGAATTTGACCGAATCGTGAAAGAATATATCCGGCAAGGCTGGCGGTCAGTGGGGGGAAAATTGCCATTTCTGCCGTAGTAGGTCCCAAGACCGTCGGAGCGACAAGGGATAACTGGTTCATGCGTGCCGAGCAAGCTTTGGTGCGCGAAGTGAAGGAATAATAATTAGTCAATCTAAAGAGGTATTCACCATACAAAGAAAACTTACCGCAATTATCGAACGTGAAGTCAATGGCTACGTTTCGCTCTGCCCGGAATTAGATATTGCCAGCCAAGGAGATACAATAGAAGATGCTTGCAATAATCTTCAGGAGGCACTCCATTTATTTTTTGAAACAGCCTCACCCTCAGAAATTCGTGCCCACTTTCATGAGGAAGTATATGTAACGCAAGTGGAGGTTGCCATTGGGTAAGCTTCGTATGCTTTCCGGGAAACAGGTTTGCGCTATTCTTTCGCGTCATGGATTCGAAGAAATTCGGCAACGTGGCAGTCATATCGCTATGCAGAAGCAACTTCCTGATACCACGATTACCGTACCGGTCCCAAACCACTCAGAATTGCGTACAGGAACACTATAATCCATTATCCGTCAATCTGGCCTTTCAAGAAGTGAATTTGAATCATAATTGCCCAACCATGCTTTTGCAGCGGACCGCAAAACGCCGCGCCGCCGCGAGGGGAACGTTAGGCAGATAAAATGTATTCGATAAAAACTGAAAGACTCCTGCTCTCAAATTTAAAAGACTTTGAGAAATCTACATTAAAAAGCATGCTCAGCGATCCCTCTGTAATGAAACATCTATTTGCTGGCAGGCCCATGTCATCAGAAGAAGCAGATGTTTTTATCGATAACTATTTCATGAAACAAAATGGCAATACTGGATTGGGGTCTGTTTGCGATTTGGACGAGAAGAAGTTTATCGGCTTTGCCGGCATTATACCGTGTGAATACGTCGATACTGGAAAAGAATTCGAATTCGGCTTTGCATTCCAGGACATCTCATGGGGAAAAGGTTATGCGACAGAAATTGGGAGAGCGCAAATAGACTACGCCTTTAAACACCTGGACATTGACCGTTTATTCGCTTTGGCCCATCCAAACAACGTCGCGTCGAACAAGGTATTGTTGAAGCTGGGCATGAAAATGCTCAAGAATATTGAAATAAAAGAACGGGGCGAAAGAATGGTATACACCATTGAGCGGTGTGCCTGACAAGCTGCTGCACCGGACGGTCATTCCGTGCTTCTTTTTTTCGAGCAATTGGTTTTGGTAGATCGGTTAGACAGGCTTTTGTACAACGCAGATCGTCGTAGCAGCGCAACAGCCAAATCACAATCGATAGGAGGATCATGAAATGAGCACTCGGATGCCGCACCGTAGTATCCTATGGCCGAAAGGCGCCCTTCGGACCATGGGCATAGCATTGGCGTTTGCTTCAGTCGCGATTGGGGTTGTGGCGATTGTGTTGGCGGATAGCGCTTCCGCAGCGAAAAGAGTGCCGCCGTGGCAGGTCCGGGAGATTGCCGAGAAAGCTTACTACTATGGCCTGCAGCAGGTGATCTACTATGGCCAGCGCTGGACCATTACCCAAAACGATGACCCAGGAAACAGTGCATACTCGGGAATCAATCGGTTTTTTTGGGTGCGCAAGAAGATCACACCGGACTTCTATGTGGTAACGCCCCAATCCACCACGCTCTATGGCTCCGGTTTCATCGATCTGCGGGAGGAACCGGTTGTGATCGAGATGCCCGAGATCACCGATCGTTACTTCAGCCTGCAGCTCATGGATCAATACGGCATCTTTCACACCGTTGTGGGGAGTCCCTTCAACGGCAGCCGGAGCCGGAAGTATCTTTTCGTGCCGCCCGGATATGACGGCAAGCTGCCGGGACTTTTCCCCGCCACCGATATCATCTTCTGGCCCAGCGAAACCGCCTATGTGATCGTGCGAATTGCGGTGGAGACCGGGACCGACGAAGAAATCAAGCAGATCAATCAATATCAGGACCAGATCACGGCGACGCCCCTGAGCGACTGGACGGCCAACGACAACACCGGCGTACCGCAAACCGAACGCGAGATCGTCCAGGGCGACTTTGCGGTGTACCCGCGCATGCCGGAAATCGCCATCGGTCAGGTCGACGAACAGACCGCAGAGGACTTTTATACGATCCTGAACATGGTCATGAACGACCCAAGCATGACCACTATGCCAGATTCCCTTGCAGAGATGCAGATGCTCGATCGACTCAAGTCGATAGGGATCGGTCGAGGCCTCGCTTTTGACTGGGATTCGCTCCGCCGCAACACCAAGGCGGCCATGGAGGCCGGATTCCAGGCTGGGTTCGACGGCGTTCGCAAGGCGCTCACGACAGGCCTCGTCGATATGAACGGCTGGCAGGTGGCCCGGGCGGAGGGTGACTTTGCAACCAACTGGATCGATCGTGCGGTGATAGCCGATGCCGGATGGGGCGCTTGTGACAAGGCCATTTCCCATCTCGGGGCGTTCCGATTCACCGACGCAGACGGCGAGCCGTTGAACGGCTCCAACAACTATACGATTACCTTTGACATGAACAACTTGCCACCGGTCACCGAATTCTGGTCGATTCCCATCTACAACGCGCAGGGCTATTTTGTGGCCAACGAGATTGACCGGTACGAGATCAACAGCTATATGCTGGAGCATGGCGATCTGGTGGTGGAGGACGGCAAACTGGTGCTCTATGTGCAGCACAGCAAGCCCGAAGATTCGGACCAAGCCAAAAACTGGCTGCCCGCACCGGAAGGCGACTTCCGTTTCACAGCCAGGTTCTACGGACCCTATCAGACGGTGGTGGATGGCAGCTACGAAATGCCTGTTCCCGTGAAGACGGGGCCTGCCAAATAGACCTTGCTAAGGGTGTAGCCTATTGGCTACAATGCTCGTTATGATCGAAATCGCCAAACCGAGACCTTTGCTAAGTGGCCCGATGGCTTCCGAGATCTCCGGGGCCGGGCTCGCATTCAGGTGCGGATCGAGCGTCTGACGACGGGGAATCCGGGGGACGTGAGGCCGGTTGGCGAAGGAGTCTCAAAGCTGCAGATCGATCACGGACCTGGCTACCGTGTGTACTACACGCACAGGGGTCAAGCATTGGTCATCTTGCTTGCTGGCGGAGACAAGCGCACCCAAGCCGGCGACATCGAGACTGCCTTGCGACTCGCTCGCAATCTATAGGAGCTATTATGCCAAAGACAAAGACCACACGCTACGATGTTGCCGAGCACCTCCGTACACCTGAGGAAACGGCAGCATACCTGGAAGCTTGTTTTGAGGAGGCCAACGGTGATGCTGCTTTCATCGCCAAGGCTTTGGGGGATGTCGCCCGCGCCAAAGGTATGTCTCAGGTGGCGAAGGATGCTGGCCTATCTCGTGAAAGCCTGTACAAGGCGCTTTCCGGGGAACGGACCCCGACCTTTGACACGATCCTCAAAGTAATAGGAGCGCTAGGATTGAGAATTCATGCTGAACCTGTTGCTGAAGATTCAAAGGCCGAACGCTTGCATCAACCTCAAGCGGATTGAAGCCGGCGGTTTTGCCAATCGTAGTTGCTGCACAGGTTATGCGATTCATTCGGCATAGCATGACAAAGAGGCAGGCCATGAAGAACAAAATTGAAATCCGAGCACTCAATCACGACGAAACTCTTGCAGTAATGAATAGGGAAAAATTCGATTCACTGACATCCAACTCCGCCGCCGCCCTTTCGAGGCCGCCTTCGCCTCTGCGGGCGAAGGTGCGCGTCCCGTCGGCGGCGCCGGCGCCGATTTAGAGGATGCGGTCCTCTCCGGAATAAATTTCGAGGCCGATCGCAGCGGAGGAGAGGCGGGGGCTTCGCTGGTACTCATGTCAGGTGGTTGGCCTCCGAATGTATGCTTAATTTAGCAGGAGGATATGACTTGAATTAGCATGATAGCCGTGCTATTGTCATTCCATGATACAATCCTTCAAAAACAAAGCGACGGAGGAGATTTTCAACGGGCGGTCAACCAAAGCTGCGAGGAAAATTTGTCCGCAAAGCCTCTGGGCGATCGCGTTTAGAAAGCTTGATAGGCTTGATTCTGTCCTGACTCTTGATGAATTGCGTGTTCCGCCCGGAAATCGATTGGAGGCGCTGTCGGGTGACAGAAACGGACGATACAGCATCCGCATAAACGATCAATATCGCATTTGTTTCACTTGGACCGAAGCCGGGCCCATGGATGTTGAAATAGCGGATTATCATTAATAAATACAACCATGAGGAGCTGCAATGATACGGATACCTACTCATAGGGCACCAACCCATCCTGGCGAGATGCTGTTGGAAGAGTTTTTGAAGCCTATGGGCATAACTCAGCGAGATTTAGCCAATGCGATAAAAGTACCTTATCAACGCATCAATGAAATTATCAACGGGCGGCGTGGAATTACTCCAAGTACGGCCTTAAGGCTTGCAAAGGTTTTTGGTGTGTCAGAAGACTTCTGGATGAATGTTCAGCTGAGATGGGATCTTTATTTCGCTAAGAAATCTGAGTTCGACGCCCTGGAGAATATTAAGCCGTTGCCCCTTGGCGGTCTTAAAGCAAATAGCTCAAGCGCCGAACATGGCGTTGGAAACTGACCGGTGCTGCTTTGCTGCTAGGCCCCGGCAGGCCAACTTGACGTTCGGCGCCCGCGCCCCCTCGGAGACCTCCCGCTCCAGCCCGCCCTCCTCCCGGACATACCCGCAGGTCTCTTCGATGACATCCAGCTCCGCCGGTGCCATCTTAATTGACGTGGCGCCGCTGTCTGAGTGGCGATGGGGTGCGTTTACGGGATCGCGAACTTCCTGTCCGGAAAATACTATCTGCCGGGCTGCAGCTTTGCGGAGCTGCGGCCGCAGGTCGCTCTGCCTATGTTCATCGGGGTCCTGTGCGGCCCGCTGGCCGGCTTCGCCACGGGGGCGTCGGGGGACATGCTCGGCTACGCCTTCGCGGGCAAGGGTCCGCTCTTCGCCCTGCACTGGAGCTTCGCCAACGGCTTGATGGAGCTCATCCCCGAGCTGGCCGCCCTCGGCGTCTCGGTCTTGAAAAAGCCCTTCTTCGAACGTCTGATCGCCGAGGGGGAGAACCTTGTCGCGCCGTGAGGAGGGGAGACTTCAGCGTACCTCCTTAGGTCGAAGAAATCCGCATGACAAAGGCATCCAGGAGACACGAAATTGTGCGGGGGCAGTCCGGTGGTGTTGCGTTGAAATCCCTTGCCCGCGTGGTTGTCGTGCCCCTGATGCCCGGTGTTATGTCGGAGAAGAGGCCAGAAATCATTGATTCCGTGAATCTGCGAGGATATTATTAACCTTCAAATCGGTAATCCTACTAAAATGACGAAGGTTTCCGGTTATAAGCTCCAAATTATGGCTTATAGCCGTGGCTGCAATCTGAATATCCGCATCGGGAAGGATTGTTCCCATTTCTTCAAGGTAAGCTCGGATTTTACCAAAAACTTTCGCAATGCTTGTGTCGTAAGGTAGAACGCTGACAGCGGGGAGAACCCGTTGTTCTATATTGGTTAGGTGTCGTTCACGGTGTTGGGAGCGGTAGGCGCCTTTGTACAGTTCGCCTATTACAACAGCACTGGTAAATTGCTCTTCACGAGGAACTTTCATGATCCACTTCACATAGGCTATTGCGGGGCGTGGGCGCAGGAGTTCTGAAATTGCATCGGTGTCAAAGAGAAACGCCATTTTCAATTTTCCAGGTCAGGGGTATTTCGTTGTCCCTGTCGAGGAGATGCGTTCAAAATTGAAGCCAATTCTTCGCTATTTTCCCAGCCGCCAGCAATACTGGCAAGGCCACTCTCTGGCCCTGCTTTTCTCAAACGCTTTAGATGTTCGAGGTCAGTGGGGCTAACCAGAGCGGCGACAGGTTTGCCATGCCTGGTAATGAGCACAGCATAACCTGCTTCAACTTTACGGATGCATTCTGAAAAGGTGGCCTTTGCTTCACCCACGGATATGTTTTTTTCCATTATCAATCTCCTCTTTTGACCATTATGACCATTTTGACCATTTTGACCAAAATGTCAAGGGGTTTGATCGGAACAGGCACATAAACAACTCATTTAAGCCGACGCCGCTTGGCGGCGCGGCTTGATTCGGGCTTTGGGTCAATCGACTGGCGAAATTGGCAAGTCGCTCCGGTGAGGCAAACGAAAGTGATCGATAAACGAATCGAGAGAAAAACATCACGAACCGCTCAAATGACTTGCCTTTCACGCGCGGCTTCATTTCTGGAAAAAGAAGACCATTATCACGGCGACGACTATCTTGCCGTGTGTCTTCTCCCAAGCTTTATCAGGGTGCTCATTCACACTTCTTTATGTAGAAAGTTCTTTGTCCGTTTCCTTGCGCCCAAGGGGGTTTATGAGTATGTTATCGCCCGAACGAAGTATGTCGATGCAGCATTCCGGAGGGCATTGACTGAGCGATTCGACCAAATCCTTCTGTTTGGCGCCGGCTTCCCCCTGATGCAGCACGTGATCTCAAGGATTTTTCTTCAGCGCTTCGCCGCTCAGTCCCACCGCTTCGCGGCGGGTCCCGGTTTGGCCAATATCAAGGAAATCAAGCGTTTGCGCGGAGACGACCTGGTGGTCGCCGCACAAGCAAACGTGCAGATTGACGCCGAGATTGGTCAAAAAGGTCATTTCCGGATGGAAAGTAATTGAATCAAACAGATGCCTCTGATTGGTTTGCTTGAATAGCATTCTGTGCGGCGTGAACAAGAAATGAAGATCGTGACATACCGCGCTTTCTAGCTGCAGCATCAATTTGTTTAAGAGTCATTTCGGGAACGGTAATATTGACCCTGACCGTTCGGGGCCTGGCATCCGGGACGTCAACGACCAGATAGGCCATAGCATCGGCGAAATCGGGATCGGCCATAATCTCTTCGAGCTTTGATGGGGCGGGCAATTTTTCTCCATCTTCAATCATGCCTTGAATATGGAGGGTGAGAGCCTCTTGGGCCATGTCCTTAGCTTCGTCGATGTCTTTCCCGGCCGTGATGCAGCCCGGAAAATCGGGAAACGAGATGCCAAAGTCACTTTTGGGATCTTTGTGTACGATTGCGATGTAGTTTGCCATGGTTACACCTCAGCTAAACTTGATTCCCGATTGGCGCTCGATGCTTTTTACAGTACCAATCGGCATGTCCTTTTTGGGGTGTGGTACGGTAACCCGTCCATTTTTGTATGGGTGCCGAAATTGAGAATGGGAGCAGACTTTTGCCACTTCGCTCCAGCCGTTTTGTTTGAGAATCTTGATAATTGTACGGCTATTTATGATGTGTATTTATACACATTATGATAGGCTGTGTCAAAAAAAGTCAGCGGATAACACTTCGCTCCAGCCGGCGTCAGGCCTCGGTGCGGCCTGCTCGGCTGAGCTTGCCGTTGGCAGAAAGCGGATCAGGGTATAACTCTCACGATTCCCAAGTTTTTCTTGACAGAGGCCGCTCCGGTAATTACAATGTGCATACAGATGTTTCAAGGAGATATTTCATGAGGGCACGTATTGTAAAGATCGGTAATTCAAAGGGAATTCGGCTGCCAAAGCCGATTATCGAACAAGCCGGTATAGCCGAGGATGTCGAAATTGCTGTAGAGGGCGAAAAAATCATTATTCGCCCCATTTCGACACCCCGCGCCGGTTGGGATCAGGCATTTCAACAAATGGCCAAAAATGGTGACGACCTGCTGGTCGATGCCGAGGAACCGGTATCGCATTCTTGGGATGAGACAGAATGGCAATGGTAGTCAGACGTTTTGATGTCTACTTGATCAACCTCGATCCTACAGTGGGATCGGAAATAAAGAAAACTCGTCCCTGCCTGGTCATTTCACCTGACGAGATGAACCGTCACATACGAACTGTTATCGTGGCACCTATGACCACAGCCGGTAAGGCTTATCCCACTCGCGTGTTTTGCGAATTTCAAGGCCGAAAGGGTCAAATCGTATTGGACCGGATTCGCACAATTGACAAGTCCAGGCTCATAAAGGAAGCTGGTACAATTGACCCTCAAGTTCAGGTGGAAGTCATTTTGACGCTGCAATCGATGTTTGCGTACTGAATTTATCGACAACGGCATCAAGACGGACGGGCTGAATGCACGGGTCGTTTCGAGCTTTCAGGTGCAATGATCGTGTTCCCCAATTCAGCCTCCATTCCAACCCGCCCGCCGCGTTCGGCCGCGGTGCGCCCTCTCGAAGACCTCCCGCTCCAGCCCGCCCTCCTCCCGGACATGCCCGCAGGTCTCTTCGATGATGTCCAGCTCCGCCGGTGCCATCTTCATTGACGTATCGCCGCCGGGCGTCTATGATGGCCGCGGGATCGGCGAGGCAGGCATCCGCCTGGGTTCGCGTGAACGGTAGAGCCGTGCGGCCGATGTCGTCGCACCGGATCGATCCCATCCCCGTCGACGATTTTCATCCACTCTCTCAGGAAGCGACATGGCCAGGATCATATCGGTGCATTCATTCAGAGGCGGAACAGGGAAGTCGAACATCTCGGCCAACCTGGCGGCCGTCTATGCCATGCGCGGGGCGAGGGTCGGGGTGATCGACACGGACATCCAATCGCCCGGCATCCATGTCATCTTCGGCCTCGGCGAGGAAGAGATCGCATACTCCCTGAACGACTATCTGTGGGGGCGGTGTTCCATCGAGCAGACGGCCTGCGACGTGAGTGCCTCCCTCGAAGGGCGCTGCAAGGGGGCCGTCTATTTGATCCCTTCGAGCGTCAACGTCGCCGACATCGCCCGCGTCCTTCACGACGGCTACGACATCAACCTCCTGAGCGACGGGTTCAGGGCCCTCATCGATGGGCTCGAACTGGACGTCCTGATCATCGACACCCACCCCGGCCTGAACGAGGAGACCCTGCTTTCCATCGCCGTCTCGAGCGCCCTGCTGGTCGTCATGCGTCCGGATTATCAGGACTACCAGGGGACCGCGCTGACCGTGGAGGTGGCGCGCGAACTGGAGGTCCCGAAGATGTTGCTCGTGATCAACAAGGTGCCGGCAAGCTTCGATGCCGGGCAGATCCGGTCCACGGTCGAGCGGACCTACAACTGCCCGGTCGCTGGGGTCATCATGCACTCGGATGAGATGATGACCCTCGCCAGCCAGGGGATCTTCGTCGTCCGCTATCCGGAGCACCCCGTCGTCGCCGAGTTCAACCGCATGGCGGACGCCCTTTCAGGTTGACCCCATGGCTTCCATCCGTCCGCGCCCGCCCCGTTCGAGCTTGAGGATCGCCGCTGTCTGCGTGGCGATGGGGTGCGTTTACGGGCTCGCGAACTTCCTGTCCGGAAAATACTATCTGCCGGGCTGCAGCTTTGCGGAGCTGCGTCCGCAGGTCGCTCTGCCCATGTTCATCGGGGTCCTGTACGGCCCGCTGGCCGGCTTCGCCACGGGGGCGTCGGGGGACATGCTCGGCTACGCCTTCGCGGGCAAGGGCCCGCTCTTCGCCCTGCACTGGAGCTTCGCCAACGGCCTGATGGGGCTCATCCCCGGACTGGCCGGCCGGTTCGGCGCGAGGCCGGTCGATTCCATCCTGTCCTTCGTCAAGCTGCTGCTTCTCCTCCTGCTGGCTTCGGCCCTGCCCTTCGCCCTGTCCACGGGGGTCGAGGTCGGACTCGGGCGCGTCGCGTTCCATAACGCGCTCTTCAGCCTCTTCCTGCCGATCTTCATCACCGACACCCTCTGGGCTTTCATGCTGGTGCCGCCCCTGATGCAGCTCTTCGGCCTCCTGATCGCCCGCGTCGAGATACGCACGATCCAGGCCGTTTACTACCTCCTGATCGTCACGGTCATGGCGACCTGGCTGAGCAGCATCTTCATCACCATGCGCGAGCGGATCGCGGTCGAGGAGCTTTACGGCCTCGGGGCGGTCACGCTGGTCGTGCTGATCACGGGGCTGGCGGTCTGCGCCGTCCTGTCCAAGAAGATTACGGCCCCCATGCTGGGCCTGACCCGCGTCGCCCGGCGGGTCGCCGACGGGGACTACACCCATGTCGAGGAGCTGAAAAGCATCTCGAGCCGGCAGGACGAACTGGGGACCATGGCCCAGGTCTTCACGGACATGCTGCAGGCCGTCGAAAAGCGCGAGAAGGATCTGCGCAACGAGGTGACCACCCTGAAGATCCAGATCGATCGGGGCAAGCAGTGCGCCGATCTCGAGAAGATCACCGGATCGGACTACTTCAAGATGCTCAAGGCGAAGGCCGGGAACCTGCGGCAGAAGGCCGGAGCGGCGGAGCGATGAGAGGAGAGGGACCTCTTGGCTGACGAGAAAGACACGCGGCGGATCGATTCGATTCTGAGCAACCTCATGCGAACGCCCCGCTTCGGCAAGGCGGTGGCAGGGCGCGATCTCCGGCACGGCCCCCGGGGGACGTCCTTCGGGGTGCCGCTGATCGAGCAGGACGACGGCGGATTCCTGATCGACATGAGTGCCGTGAGGGTCTTTTCCGGGCTCCCGGGCTTCGTCAGCCTCCTGGCCAGGCAGGTCCTCGAACAGTCCCGGAATTCCTCGGTGGACGTCCTCGTCCAGGTCATCGTCGATCCGGGGACCACGGCCGAGCTGGCCGCCCTCGGCGTCACCCATGTCGTCGTCTATGCCCGCCGCCCCGTTGCCGGGTATCTCCTCCAGGACCAGGAGGGGTTCGTCCGGGATCTCCGGCTCGTCTTCGACGCCGTCCAGCTCCCGCAGTGGGGCGGATTGCTCTTCCCGCGCGCCTTCCAAAAAAAGGAGGAAGCCGAGGCCGCAGTCCTCTTCCCCTTTCATGTCTCGAAGGAAGCCGGCCAAAGGCATTTCATGCTGGTGGAGCACGACCGGGAGGGCCGTTTTCTGCGCATCACCGTCGAGGACGGCGCCCAGTCGCGCCTGTTCCTGAAACGGATCCCCCACCGGGTGGTCACGGACATCGGCCGAAGGCACTACAGCCTGGACATCGCCGCGATGGCCGAACAGATCTTTGTGGGGATCCACCACGAGTGCCAGAACCAGCAGCACGAGTACATCGAGATCCCCGGCCGCCAGGCCGCCCTGTTCGAGTTGCTGATCGCCTCCGGACTCGCGGCCGTCCGGGACGCGGCTTTCAGCTGGAGCCAGGAGACGGCCGAAAGCCTTCTCCTTTCGGGCGGCGCGACCTTCGTCCAGCTTCTGTGCAAGGTCCTGGTGCTGCTCGAAGACGATGTCGTCATGCAGACCCTGTCGGACGGCCACTGCATCGAGATGCTCGATGCCCGGGATCATGTCTACATCGATCTCTCCCGGAAGGGGGCGCGGCTCAACATCGCCATCGGGGCCCGGCGCAAACGGCCGGACATGCACGCCCACCTCCTGCGGATGCCGCACCTCCTCGCCTGCCAGGAGGCCGCCCGCCCCGATTTGCTCCAGGATTACCGCATCCTCCTGATTCACCACACCACCTCGGAGGTGCTCGGCTTCGTGAGGGCGCTGGAGGCCTCGCAGTGCGCATCGGTGACGACCCTCTTCATTAACTATCAAGGGGTGGTCCCGGACTATTATCTGGAGGACATCCTGAGCCTCCCCGACCGCCGGTTTTCCTTCCATGCCCTGCAGCGGGTCGAGCTTCGCGACTCGGTCGCGGGGGCCTACATCCTCTCCCGGCAGTATTCCCCGCTCGATCGGCTGGCACGGCTCGATCAGGCCCTTCGGACGCTGCGCGGAGGCTATCTCGAATCCATGCGCCTTGCGGCCGGCCATCTCTTTTTCCGGGAGGCCGTGGCGGCCCGGAAGGAGGGCCGCAAACTCCTCCTGATCGAAGACGGCGGATACGTCGCCCCGGTCCTGAACCGACTCTGCCGCGCCGGGCTTGCCGCCTCCACCGCGCTCGAAGCCTATGCGGTGGAGGCGCCCGAGGACCTCCCTGATTTCCTTCCGCTCGACGCCTGGCTGAAATCGATCGTCCCCGCGACCTTCGAACACACGGCCAACGGCTACTACCAGCTGCAGGAAACGGAGGCCGAGTGCGGCGGCCTTGCCCTCCCGGCCTTTACGATCGCCTCATCGCGATACAAGAACATCGTCGAGGCGGAGGCCTGCGCCCACTCCATCCTCAGCGCGGTCGAGTCCATCTTCAACGGCCTCGGAAAGTGCATGATGCACCGAAACGCCCTCGTCCTCGGCTCGAGGGGGAACATCGGCCGGTTCCTCTTCCGGACCCTGAAGGAGCGCGTCACCTACGGGTCCGTGTGCGGACTGGACCTGAAGGTGCAGACCGCCCGGGAAGAGACCTTCTCCGAGTTTTCCGACGCCGCCGCGCTTCCGGAGGGCCTCTGGAAGCAGACGGATCTGTTCCTGGGCGTCACCGGCGTCTCGGTATTGAAAAAGCCCTTCTTCGAACGTCTGATCGCCGAGGGGACGGCCCGGGACCTCTTCTTCGCCAGCGGCTCCACGAAGACGATCGAGTTCACGGACCTCCTCGCCCTGATCGAGGAATGCTCGAACGCGGATCGTCCCGCCATCGACGGGCGGCCGGTGCGCGTCGAGAAATACCCGATCAAGGACCCCCAGAACCGTGTCCTCCAGGGCCACCACGTGCAAATCACCTTCCTGGACGGCGAAACCCCCTCAGCGTCAGAGGCCGCCCCCGCCAAGCACCTCTATCTCCTGGGCGATTCCATGCCCATCAATTTTCTCTACTACGGCGTCCCGGGGGAGGTGATCGACGGGGTCTTCGAAGAGCTCTTCAGCCTCCTGAAGGGGGTTCTCTCCCACTACGAAAAGGGCGACGCCTATCCCCCGGCGATTTACGCCCTGGACCGGAACATCGATAAGAACGGGAACGGCAGCCCAAGCGTCTGATGCATAAACTCCCCCCTTCACCGCTTTCCCTGGAAATATTCTCTTGAGAGGCGTAACCTTGCAGGTTACATTGCACGCAATGATAAAATCGTTTAAACATGAAAATTTTGAAGAGTTTTTTTATACAGGGGTCAAGAAAGGAATTGAGCCTGAACATGCAAACAGGCCTGAACGAATCCTCGATCGCCTCAATGCTGCAAGGGAGATTAAGGATATGAATTACCCTGGCTCATTCCTTCACCAGTTGAGCGGCGATAAAAAAGGATTTTATGCAGTGAAAGTATCAGGCAATTGGCGAGTTTTTTTTCAATTTATCGATAGTGATGCATATGTTGTAGATTACGATGATTACCATTAGAGGGTATGCCAATGCGTAGAATGACGAGATGTCCAACACATCCGGGCAGCATAATAAAAGAAGACTATCTCTTGCCTCTATCCATCACAATCAAGGATATGGCTGAATCGCTCGGAGTTTCGAGAAAAACATTATCTAAAATTATAAATGAAAGAGGTGCCGTCACACCGGAGATGGCCTTGCGCTTGTCACGTGCCTTTCATACCACTCCGGACTTTTGGCTTAACTTGCAGAAAAATTTTGACCTTTGGCAAGCGGAAACAGAATCGCAAGAATGGAAAAAGGTAAAGCCATTTCCCCAAGAAATGCTCCATGATCATGATGCATCGCCCAACTGCGAACCAGTTACTTGATAGGGTCCGGGTTGGCAGCGCCGCTTCCTCAATATTTATCAACGTAAAACATATCCGGTTTTTCACTCGTGCATCAGAGCGGCTGGCCTTGGAGTCTGCTTCCCCCGCATCACCGAAATGTGCTGCAACGAGTATATGCCCATATGGGCATGCATACGCGGGGAATATCCGCCGGAGTTCCAGGGCCGGCGAAGCGCAGCCCAACGGGCTGATCGAGATAGCTTCCCCTTTCCCACGCCTGCTTCAATTCCAGCACATGCCCTTGCAGCATAAGACGTCCAAAATGCCCTTCAAGCTTAAATCGCTCTTTCTGTTCAATATCTAAACGAAATTAGATTGACATTCAGGCTGACTTTTACGATGATTTGCCCGATCGGTAGTCAAGCCGGAGTTGTGCGCAGAGAAAGGTGCGCTGAAACATGAGGGAACATCATTCCCGACGGTAGTGGAAATTCCCCACACTCACCGTGTTTCAATCCAACGGGCTTTTGACCGCTTTCCCTCCTTTGTCGAGTACATGCGTACAGATCATCGTTGTGCTGACATCTCTGTGACCCAGCAGTTCCTGGACCGTTCGAATAGCGTAGCCATTTTCGAGCAGGTGGGTGGCGAAACTGTGCCTGAACGTATGGCGGCTTCCGTATTTAACGATACCGGCCTCCCGGATCGCCGTTTTGACAGCGCGCTGCAGGCCAGATTCATGCAGATGATGGCGTGTGACAGCGGATGTCCTGGGGTCTCTGCACAGTTTGGAGGCTGGAAACACATACTGCCAGCCCCACTCGCGCGGGGCGTTGGGGTATTTCCTGGCCAGTGCGAAGGGGAGATTGACCCTTCCAAAACCGTTATCGAGGTCAGTCCCGTGGATGAGCCGCACCTTTTCGAGGTGCCGCTGAAGGGGCTTCCCAACCGGCTCCGGGAGCATGGTGACCCGGTCCTTCTGCCCCTTACCGTCCCGGACGGTGATCTAGCCATAGGTGAAGTCGACGTCTTTGACCCTAAGTCGGAGGCATTCCATCAACCGCAACCCAGGACCCATAGAGAAGGGCCGCCATGATCCAAAGGACTCCGTCGAGGCGGGCGAGAATGGCCCTAACCTCGTTCCGTGTGAAGACGACCGGAAGCCGGCGGGGGCTTTTGGTCCGTTCGATGTCGTCGATCCAGCCGAGGTTTTTCTTGAGCACGTTGCGGTAAAGGAACAGGAGGGCGCAGAACGCCTGATTCTGGGTGGAGGCTGCCACCCTTTTTTCCACAGCCAGATAGCTCAGGAAAGCTCTGACCTGGGCTTCTCCCATTTCCAGTGGGTGCTTCCGGTTATGGAAGAAAATGAACCGCTTGATCCAATGGACGTAAGTCTGTTCGGTGCGATAGCTCATGTGCCGGACACGAAGCGCAGCCCGGACCTGGTCGAGAAGTTTCGGCTTTTCCATGGCATTTCTCCCGGGATGTTTACCCGCGGGTTCCGACAAGGGCCTTTCAGTAGGGCGGCCTTAGTTGGCGCCGGACGTCCGGCACCCTTCGTATGTACCCGAGTGGATCAACTTGGCGGCGGGGCGGAAGGGGGGGCACTTGAAAAGGCGGAACGATCGGGAAATGGCGATCCGAGGTGGGGGCAATGCTCTAAATCTTGCCGCGCTCAAAAAACTTACAGTTATATATGCAGCTATAATTTGTGAATATCAAGATCCAATTGCGTCAAATTTGAAGCGTAGATCCCCTCAGGATCGGTTTATACGACACATCAGTCACCTAAAACCAATAGGCAGCCAAATCGAGGTTTTTCGCGGCTTCAATTGAGACGTCGAATATAAAGTTATCGTGCTAGAAGTTTTAACAACCGACTGGAGCTTTAAAAATGCGAAACCTACTTATTGGAAATGGCGTAATAATACAGTACGGTGGAGCGGCATATCTTAATTCCAGTATTGTGAATCGAGCTCTTGAAAACATCCGCAGCGGGCGTTTTCCTACTCATCTCTATCCGAAGGAATGCGCCGATTTCGTGGTGGCTCTACAGGGGGAGCACGCACGAGCTTTGCGTGGCGAGTACGATAAATATGTTTACACATCCTACGATCGTTCCTCGCTGGAAGACTTCAAACGGCGATACTCGCCTGCGCGTTCTTACTCCGTTGACGAGATTGGATTTGAGGACTACTTTCTGCTATTTGAACTTGTTCATAGCAAGCAAAAAATTGGAAATCCAGATCGCTTTAACAATCGCGGTGTACTGAAGCGAATGTTCCTTGATGCAATTTACAGTGGCGGGGAAATAGAGAATGTTCACAGGTACTTTCCACCACGATTCATAGTATGGCTAAATGAACACGATCAATTATTTACGATAAACTACGATAGTAACTTGGACGCAGTGTACAATAAGGATGTGCTTCATCTTCATGGCTCATTCCGCATTTTGAGTGAAACGTATGATCCAAACAGCTTTAGAAATCAACTGAAAGATAATCTCCTAGATGGTGAAAAGGTTGATCCCAAGTATCTGTATCTTTATTCAAATTGCCTTATGTCCTATGTCGGTGATCTGAAGTTAAGCTCAATGACTGAAGCATCTCTCGCGAATACCGGCATGGAAAAATTTGCAGACGCATATGAAAACGATCCTTCAATTCGGAAACAAATAGATGAATGGGATGACAATAATGAATTAGTCAAGAGACTGAAGGAAGCAATAAAACTGAAAGTAAAACATCCAGAGCTCAAACACGGCGAGCAGTATCCACACAACTTGCTTAAGGAAATAACAGGTTCCTTGGAGATTGTTGGATTGTCCCCAAACAACGATGGACACCTTTTTGCTCAGATACTCGACAATGACCATATTCCCGAAATTACATTTTATTATTTTGACGAACAAGAGGCTGCCGACGCAGAAAGATTGTTTCATTCAAAGTCGCTCAAGACGAAAGATGTCCGAGAGCTTTGGGCAGAAATGCAAGCATCATGAGCCAAAGACCACGATAACATTGCTTTTTCAGCGGAGCGCAAAATGTCGCGCCCGCTGAAGAGCCCGTTATGCAGGAAAATATGTGGCGCTTAATGACAAAAACTTGCGAGAAGCAAATGCTTTTGGACTTGCGATAAAGAGGTAATAAATGAGCTTGACCCTCTCGCAGCTATTCCCAGGAATTGAAACTGGTCTAAACCGGATTGGATTTCTCTTCGGTGCCGGGACTTCTAAGGAGGCGGGTTACCCTTTGATGGGCGACCTCACAAAGACAGTCGTTTCGAATCTTCGTCCGCCCCTAAAAGCAACGTTGGATGAAATATGTGACGCAAAGGCGTTTATCTATGACCCCGTTGCAGGAACTCCCAATATCGAGATCCTTTCCGATTTAGTCACTGAATACTTCGTCACGACGCAGGACTCAAAGTATGGAGATCTCGAGTCTGAGATCCGCAAACTGATTGTTGACGCGATCTTGTCAATCACCACTCCAGACCTCTCCCACCATGTTCGCTTCCTCGAAGCATTAAAAAAGAGAGCGCATGGAACCGCCTCAACCGTCACAATCCTGACAACCAACTACGATGTCCTTTTCGAATTAGCGGCCGGCGAGGTCGGCATCCGCATTGAGACAGGATTTGATGGGCCACTTCGACGGGTGTTCGATCCCACCGTTTTTGATTTAGCAAGAGGAACTGTCGAAAATACAAGATTCACGCACCGGTGTGAGCTTCACGTTAACATCATCAAACTTCATGGTTCAGTCTCTTGGTTAAAGGAAGGAGGCCGTGTTTTTGAAAGCGGTCTCGCCCTACGGAGCGCCACGCCAGAAAGAGCACTTGTTCTGCCACGCCGAAGAAAAGTCATGGACACTCTTTCAGAACCATTTGATCGGCTATTCACTCGGGCTTCTAGAACACTCGGCACGAATTGTCAGTTTGTAGTAGCCTGTGGATTCAGCTTTGGCGACAAGCACATCAATGATCAGCTGATTTTCCCGAAACTTAATGCCGGAAAGATTCGGCTGACTGCGTTGTGTGGTGAAGAGCCTGACTGTCTCGATGAATTGAAAAAATTTCCACCATTTCACGCTGGTTTTCCGGCGAACTGTTTCATTGATCAAAAAGACACAGGGACAGGGACAGGCCTTTGGAAATTCAGTGCACTGGCTCAACTGATAGAACCTTAAGGAGAAGACCAAATATGAATGATTACAGAATTGGACGCGTCGTAGGTGTTTCTGGCGAACGCATTTTCATTTCTCTAACCGATCACTCAAACTTGGAGGAAACCGAAGCGGGCGTGCCTCCAACCATGATCGTGAATTTGCCAAGCGATACAGGGCCAATCCCTTTACTCATCGGTCAGCCCGGCACTTTTGTTTCTGTTGGTCTGCCGTCGGGGCGACTGCTCGCAATGATCACGACTATCGACATGAAGGAGGGCTCTCCTCTTCAATCAGCGCTTAATAATGCTGAAGCCGAAGGTGATGCGATAATCGAAGAACACAAAAGGCTGGTTTCAGCCGTGCCAGTGGGAACTTTGGATGCAGGCGGAAATTTTGAGAGAGGCACCGATGTATTGCCTACAGTAAACTCGTCGGCATTTGCGGTACCACCGGCGACTATTGACAGTATTTATCAACAATACGCCGACGGCAATTTCTCTCTTGGCCATTTGTCACTAATTCCAGACCAACAGGCCAGTATCAACTTGGATGCTTTCTTGGCTCGGCACGGGGCTATTCTCGGACAGACCGGCGGCGGTAAATCCTGGACGGTCGCCTCATTTCTGCAGAAGATTGCCGCCTTTCCACAATCAACGGTGGTGCTATTCGATCTCCACGGGGAATACGCCTCGGCATTCGGCAATGAGGCTGATGTCATCTCAGGAACTGATATCGAGCTTCCGTATTGGCTAATGAACAGCGAGGAACTCCTCGGATTGATGGTTGATCGTAGCGAGTCCGCAGCTCCCAACCAGATAGCAAAATTCAAGGAACTGCTTCAAGCGGCTAAGGACAATCATCCAGAGAATCAGGCACTCGGACTTGATCGCATCACGATCGATACTCCTGTATACTTCAATTTCGCAGAAATCCTCAATGAGTTCAGAAGGTTGGACATCCAAATGGTTCCAGGGCAACGCGGCGAGCGGCAAGGATCACTTTTCGGGCAGTTTACTCGCCTATTGATGCGAATCGATTCGAGATTAAACGACCGTCGTTACGATCTCATTTTCCACCCTCAGACATATGCAACAAGCGCATCCATGGAAGATCTCTTCCGACGACTTCTTGGAGAGACTTCAGCTGACAGAAAGAAAATTGTGATAATTGATTTGAGCCCTGTACCTTTCGATGTTAGAAATTCAGTTATCTCGCTAATTCTCAGATGTCTTTTCGATTTCTCTTACTGGTATCGGCGGGTAAATGGAACATCATACCCAATCGCAGTCTTTGCGGACGAGGCTCACATCTACCTGAACGATAGTGACTCCGACGCAAGATCTTCACGGGAGTCTGCCGAGCGCATTGCAAAGGAAGGACGGAAATACGGAATTAGTTTTACGGTCATTAGTCAAAGACCGCGTGAGGTATCTGCCACAATCCTTTCACAATGCAATTCGTTCTTGTGTTTGAGACTTTCCAATCCCGACGATCAGAGTTACGTGAGGAACCTTTTACCCGATTCAGTGCGGGGAATCACGAGCATGTTTTCTACCCTCAGAAGAGGGGAAGGGATATTGCTCGGAGATTCGGTGATGATGCCAACTCGAATTCGAATTGAACCGCCGAATCCGACTCCCCACAGCGAAGATACTTCGTTTTACTCCACATGGAATGAGGAGCCTGAGGAAATAGACGTTGCTAGCGTCCTTGACGCATGGCGTCGCCAAACGATTACAGATGCATAACAATCGCATGCACTCGGACAGCAAAAAGCGCCGCTCCTCGTACCTCGTCGCTCTGCTGTTTGCTGCCGGTGATGCGTAGCGTCAGGCGCTAGCTCCCAATCACCTGCCTAGTAGATAATCTGACTAGCCAGGATCAACGAGAAGTGCAATGAGGTGCATCCACAATCGCGGACAAGCACAAGCCAGCAGCTGTGCCGGCACATTAGGGAGGGATCCTGTGAGAATGATTAATTGTCTGAAGACGGGAATTGCAGTCATAATTTTTATGGCCATCCTTTCCGGTTGCGCCCCTAATACTTGGCGCTATGGCAATCAGATGTATCCGTCCTCTTCAGCGGCGCTTGTGGCGGCGAGAGCGGATGCTGATAAGAACGTATTGACAGTCGTTCCAAGAAACGGGGTGCTCGGAAGTTCAGCCAGAATAGTTACACCGAATTTTGATCGAATTCGAGCCGCAGGCGTTGTTAAAACCGGCAATCCCTCGGACGATCAAATTAACTATGTTGCCGAAGTGTTGAGGATTGGACTCAATGTGATGGCGAGGGCCATTGATGCGCGAGGTATATTTACTAGCGTAACCAAAAATGAGGAATACGATACTAGAGCGCCGTCTAGTAATGGGGCAGATTACATAA
>LR026961.1:150224-179178 GCA_900498135.1 uncultured Desulfatiglans sp. | reverse complement strand
TCGGTGGGATACGCACCGCGGACGGGAAACAACAGTTGGGGCGGGATTAAATATATAATCCTTCCGGATAGCTATGTGAATGATAGTGCTGCAAACGTTCTGACGATGCGCAACAGTTACTCGCCGGCATGGGGCTGGGGTGTTCGTGATATTCAGGAACTTGAAGCTTTCAGCGTTCCCCTAGGAGCCATTGAATTGCCGGCTGCCGGATGTTATGGCTATCTGGCTCCGGGAGTCTTGGCAAACGAANCATCGGTGGATTTCTGGTTTGACGGAAGGGCAGGTGATATCATAATCGAATGCGAATTCTACGATGCTGATTATAGTGATGAGATTGAGATTTTGCTGAATGGTCAACCGGTGGGATGCGCACCGCGGACGGGAAACAACAGTTGGGGTGGGGTTAAATATATCACGCTTCCGGATAGCTATGTGAATGATAGTGCTGCAAACGTTCTGACGATGCGCAACAGTTACTCGCCGGCATGGGGCTGGGGTGTTCGTGATGTTCAGGAATCGGAGGTTTCAATGGTCGCGGTAGGGACCATCCTTTCGGATGGCCCCCGCACAGATCCCCCAGCGTGCAGAACTACCGCACTGGACTCCTGCCTCGGGTGGGTGCTATCGGAAACCACCCTACGAGTAGCAGGAGTGTGTCCTTTCGGCGGGCGTGCAGAGGTCAATAAATTTTGGGCACGTGAAATTTTGGCGTGAGAGGATGAAACAGAGGCCGGGATACCCTAAGGGGCCTCCCGGCCAGTGTAGGATTAGACGTTTTGATCCTGGTAATGCCGCGAGATGAAGGTCTAAAGGGGGGAGGTCTGCAGGTGTTGGTGTTCTTCGGAAGCCACTTGAGGTAGTCGAGCGGGTTGACGCCCGATAGTTGACAGTCATAGATCAGGCTTATGAAGAGATCTCTGACATAGGCCTTGCGTTGCGTCTTGTGCAAAAGGGAGTTTTTGCGGTGAAGGATGGCGAACATCAGGGCCCTTTCACGGATATTATGCCGAGTGCCGGATTATGCTGCGTTGCATGGGATGGTGCTGCCATATAGCACCCTGGCTCCGCGTGTTGAGCACGCTCGCCGGAAGGAAACAGACTTTGATCGAAAGTCATCACCCTTTCCCACGGCTTATTCCTATCTCCTTCGCATTTACCATTCTGTGGTTAATCCGAGTAAACCCCCGGCTTTGCCGGGGAGACGAACAAAGTTTGACAATTCCGAACCATTTCTCAAGAGCTTGTGATGAGGGGTTGGTGTTTTCTGCCTTTATGTAAATTCAGTTAAATATGCATAGAGGTGGCGGGAAGCCGTATCACTTGGCCCCATAGCGGAAGGCGCACTCAGGCCGAGAACCGGTCCACCAGAATCCTGATGATGCGCTCGCTGGTTTTGCCATCCCAGAGGGGGATATCCTGCCCTTTAGCCCATTGCCCTGCCATGACATCATCGAGCGCCTTGGCTATGTTCTTCGGGTCGTTACCCACCAAGCGGCTGGTTCCGTGTGTCACTGTGACGGGGCGTTCCGTATTGGGCCTGAGCGTGAGGCAGGGTACGCCGAGATACGTGGTTTCCTCCTGCATCCCGCCCGAGTCAGTCAGAACCACTTTGGCTTGCGACATGAGGGAGAGGTTTTCGTGGTAGGGCAGGGGAGGGATGCATTTCAGGGTGCCGTTTGCTTTGAGCAGGTAATCCAGACCGTGCTCGCTGATTGCCTTCTGGGTGCGCGGGTGCACTGGGAAAACCACGGGCAGGGTTCGGCTGAACTCCACGAGCAGTTCAAGCAGCGGCCGCAGGACCCCAGGATTGTCCACGTTTGCCGGGCGGTGCAGTGTCATGAGCCCATAGCCGCCCGGCTCGACGCCCAGCCGCCCGGCCGTGCCGGTCGCCGCTGCCCGCGGAAGTTCGCGCGCCAGGGTGTCGATCATAACGTTGCCCACGAGGTAGGCCCGGTCCCCGCTCACCCCTTCGCGCTCGAGGTTTTCCATCCCGCTCCGCTCGGAAACGAAGAGCATCTCGGAAAGGGCATCCGTCAGAACGCGGTTGATTTCTTCGGGCATTGTGCGGTCGAAACTCCGAAGCCCTGCCTCCACGTGCAAAACCGGGATCGCGAGCTTGACTGCAGCAAGAGCGCAGGCCACCGTGGAGTTCACATCCCCGAAGACCACGGTCGCAACCGGCCGGTTCTCAAGAAGATGCCGCTCATAGCGTTCGATGATACGCGCTGTCTGCGCGCCGTGGGTTCCCGAACCCACCTCCAGGTGGACATCGGGCGCGGGTATCCCTAATTCGCTGAAAAAGACATCGTTCATGGCCGCGTCGTAATGCTGACCGCTGTGCACGATGCGCCAGCCGAGACCTCTGGCCTCCAGTTCCTCCTCGATGGCGGCGAAGGCGCGCACCAGTGGGGCGAGTTTCATGAAGTTGGGGCGTGCCCCGGCGACAAGGTCAAAAGTGTTTTGTTCCATGGATCCGTTTTCCTAAAAAACCTGTGAGGTGTCTGAAAACGAGCTATTTGGAGAGATTGCGGATGACGGCGATGACGCGATCGAGATCTCCTTCCGTCATCGCGGTCCCGGAGGGGAGGCACAATCCGCGAGCGAAGAGATCCTCCGAGACCTGCCCGCCGACTGCGCGGGCAGTATACTGCTTCTTCCCCTGGGGCAAGGAGACCTCACTGCAGCTGAAAACCGGCTGCAGATGCATGGGTTTCCACACCGGGCGGGATTCGATGTTTTCCGCCTCAAGCGCAAGCCGCACCTGCTCACGATCGGCGCCGAAGATCTTCGGCGTGACAAGGATCACGGTCAGCCACCGGTTGGCCGTCCCGTAATCCGCTTCTGGCATGAATTCGAGGCCGGGAAGGTCACCGAGGGCACTCTGGTAATAATCAAAGATCTCCCGCCGACGCGTGACCCGCTGATCGAGCACTTGGAGTTGAGCGCGGCCGATGGCGGCCAGGATGTTGCTCATGCGGTAGTTGAAACCGATCTCAGTATGTTCATAGTGTGCCTGAGGACCGCGTGCCTGCTGTGACAGGACCCGCGCGTGGGAGATGAGTTCCTCGTCATCGGAAGCCAGCATGCCCCCGCCCGAGGTCGTGATGATCTTGTTCCCGTTGAAAGAGAAGACCGAGGCACGTGCCCCCCTGCCGGCGTGGGCTTGTCCTCCTCCGACATCCCCTCCGACGTTGGCCCAAGTGAAACGCGCTCCGAGGGCCTCGGCCGCATCGACGACAACCGGGACGCCGAATTTGCGGGAGACCGCGTAGATTTCACCATAGTTGCAGCACTGCCCGTAAAGATCTGTGGGGACAACCGCCTTGGGGAGTTTCCCGACGACGGCGCATCGCTCGAGTTCGCCAGCCAGAAGGGCAGGGTCCATGTTCCAGGATCGGTGGTCGCAATCGATGAAGACCGGGGTAGCGCCCTCGAAGAGGATGGGGGAGACGCTCCCAATGAAGGTGAGGGACGAGGCGAAGATTTCATCGCCGGGTCTCACGCCGAGGTGGTGCAGAGCCAGGTGCATGGCCGCTGTACCGCTTGAGACTGCCAAGCAGTATCTCATCCCGGTGTACTCGCTGAACTCTTGCTCGAAGGCGTCCACCATGGGGCCGAGCGGCGCGATATAGTTGCTTTCGAAGGCTTTCTCGATCAGCGCGCGCTCAAGGCCGCTCATGTGGGGGGGGGAAAGGAAGATGCGCTTAAATCTCACTTGGCTCTCGAGTGAAGTAGTAGCTTGTTGTGGACTAAACTGGATTGGTGCTGAGTGCTGCTTTCAGCAAAAATGCTATTATTAGTACAAGTTAGATAGCAAACTGTGCAATCTTGAGATAACGATGTTGGCGCTAGTGATCCAAAGATTTAATTTGAATGCAGTGGTTTTGCTGGAACTCCAGCCCAAACTTCTCCCTTACGCACAGAAGTTGTCACGCAAGCTCCGGCGCCAATTACCGCATCATCGCCAATGCAAATAGGTTCCTTTTCGGTGCCATTTATAAAGACTGCACCTGTACCAACATAGACACGTTTGCCGAAATGGACCCAACCAGAAACATGTACGCCTGGAGACAAAGTAGTAAAATCACCTATTATAACATCATGTCCTATGGTGCAACTTAAATTAATTTGAACATTTTTTCCAATAACAATATTTGTTGTTAGTATGGACCCATTGCATATAACAGTGCCTTCACCTATCACCATCCATTTACTGATTTCTACACTAGGATGAATCAAAATCTCGGGATGAAATCCAAATGCCTGTGCGTTTTTTAACATATTTTCGCGCAGTTTGGGATTTCCTACAGCAATTACTACTAAGGATCCTGGGTAGTCATTAGCAGATTTTTTTAGCCCATACACTGGTATGCCGTTTAGCGACATTCCGTGTTTATCAGCATCATCGTCTATGAAGCAGGTGACTCTATATGTTGAAGATATTTTGTTGCAAGATTCGATAAGCCATGCTATTTCACGGCCAAATCCGCTCGCACCATATATAGCAATTGGTCTCAATATTATATCTCTTGTCATCTGAAATACGAGTATGATTCATTGCATCAATGAGCCGAGAAACTCTGGCATTGTGGCTTGTCCTGATGCGCTGATCCCCTTTCGCTGAAAAACTCGTAACATACTTAGTGCAATGATTTGAAGGTCTAATTTAAGGCTTTGGCGCTTCACATACCAGAGATCCAAGTGAAACTTCTTCTCCCATGTAATGGCGTTTCGGCCATTAATTTGCGCCCATCCCGTCATGCCGGGCTGAACTTCGTGCCGCCGAGCCTGTTCAATGGTATACCTGCTGAGATATTGCATCAGCAGTGGCCTCGGCCCCACGAGACTCATGTCGCCTTTCAGAACATTCCAGATTTCGGGCAGTTCGTCAAGGCTTGTAGATCGTAGGATGTGCCCAAGGCTCGTCAAGCGCTGTTCATCCGGCAGGAGGTTTCCATCCTCATCCCTCGTATCCCGCATTGTCCTGAATTTCACGAGTTCGAAAGGCCGACCATTCAATCCTGGCCTTTGCTGACGAAAGAGCACAGGGCGCCCCATATTCCGTGCTATGAATAGAGCAATGATTCCCAAGAGAGGTCCGACTACAAAAAGCCCGGGGACCGTCAGGGACAGGTCTAGAAGGCGCTTGCCTCGCCGCCTATAATAACCTGCAAAACGAGTAATGTCCCGATTGACGCAGGATTGCCAAGCCGGTTTCATCTTCCTCCGGTTTTCAATTTCCGCAACTGGCTAGCGATGCTTTTTGATGGTGTAAGGCAGGTGTGGTTTTGAAGGACGCCTTCGATCCAGTCCACGAACTGCCTCGCCAGTTCAGCCCTAGAAAAATGTTCCTCAGCCAATTTGCGAGCGTTGCGTCCATATTCGGCTCTTAGTTCTGGTTGATCTGCCAGGCGGCACAGAGCGTGTGCAAAGGCGCTCGGATCGCGCGGTTTGACGACCTTACCACAGCGGTGCTCTTTGATGAGGTCCGCGAGCCAGCCCGGGTAATTATTGAGAACGGGCAAGCCCGCTGAAATGTAGTCAAAAAATTTATTGGGGGAGGTGCCGTAGTAGAAGGCGGGGACATCGTCCAAAATCATGAGACCGACGTCACATTGGCTTACCACCTTGCTAAGTTGTACTTTCGGTATGGGGTCCATGAAGTGGCAGTTCCGGAGACCTTCTGAATGTGCCCGTTGCATCAGTCCTGGCTTCAATTTGCCGTCCCCGACAAAGAGGAGCACAATGTCTTCACGCCCCCAGAGCAGCAGGACACGAGCGGCATCCAGGACGGCGTCGAGTCCGTTCGCAATGCCATGCGCGCCCGCGAAAACCGCTACGCAGTCCGTCGAGCGGATTCCGGGCAAATTCAGGTCTTGGCGACTACCGGGGGTGAACAGATCCAGATCGCAGCCGTTGGGTATCATAGCGACGGCCCTACCTTCAGGGCTGCGGCGTGCGATCCCTGCCTGTATCCCGGGGGCGAGCGCGACACACGCCGAGGCCGCGCGGTAGGTCAGCCATTCCAGGAAGGACATGCCGGCAAGGACGAGGGGGTTTCTGACGACGCCCATGGCACGGGGCAGCTCGGGCCACAAGTCACGGACCTCGAAAACAAACGGTTTCCCTCTGAAATAATGTCCAAAGATGCCCGGGATGCCGGCGGTCAGAGGGGTGCTGGTGGCAAAGGCCAGATCGTAGTTTTCTCTCAGGGCCAGAAAGACACTCCTCGCCGCATAGCGCAAGAAAACGAGGGCACGTTTCGGCAGACTTAGATAATTGGAGTAAGCGAGATTGAACTGCGCTATCTCAATGCCGTCGATGACACCCCTCCACAGCGAGGCCGTCGAGTCCCCGGGCAAATCCAATAAGCTCTTGCCAGTGTCAGCGCAAACCATGGTCACTTGATGGCCACGCTTGATGAGTTCCCGGGCAAACTCATAGGAGCGTGTGCCGCCTGCGGAGTCGGGTGTGTTGAAATATTGATGAAAATAGAGGACGTTCATAATTTAGGAACCGGGCTTGTGTTCTGTTTTTCTCCAATCGAGACTAAGGGTGCAGATCTTTACAAACGCGTAATGCTACCGTGGCGCTCTTTTGAATGCGAGCCGTCGACAACGGCCTCAGATTATCAATTAAAAACAAAAAGTGTGATATTTAAAACTTTTTCCATTTATAAATAACTTGCTTGTACAAATTAATCATTCTGTCAACGCATGAGTCCCAATTATATTTCTCGCGAACATGACTCTTAGCAGCTATCCCCATATCGAGACGCATTGTTTCATTTTTAACTAATTTAATAATAGCTTCAGCTGCTGCGTGAGGATTGTCCCGAGGGACAACAATCCCAGTCTGATTATCAAGAACGACTTCACGTAATCCACCAGCATCGGATACTATCACTGGCTTCCCAGCAGCACCGGCCTCGATAACTGCAACCCCAAAACTCTCACTCCTGCTTAAAGCGACGAAGATGTCCAGCTTGGCTAATTCATTTGGGACCTCTGAGTGTGGCACACGGCCAACAAATTCAACGTTTCTTGAGAGATGTAATCGCCTCACCAACAATTTATATTCTTCCATCTGAGGGCCGTTTCCGACAAGTCGCAGCCGCAGAAATGGTCCGTTGGCTTGGCCGAAATTATTTAATTTATCCGTGGCAAGAGCGAAAGCATGAATAAGAGTGTCAATTCCGTATTCATATGCCATGGCTTTGACTGTTCCAATGGTGATGATTTTGTGAGAAACGCATTTACATGTATTATTTATAGGTTCAAGAAAGGAATTAAAGTCAACACCAAAAGGGGTAACAAAAATTTCGGTCAGATTGCGAGAAAGGGAAAAAGTGTGTTTTGCCATGCACCAGCTAGTCGAAGCTAGAGCATCGGCGCTTAACAAATTTTCACAAACCAACCATCTGTGTAAAGGGGATTTAAACGGAAAATCATAAACATCACTTCCCCAAACAGATAAAAGCCATGGGCGAAATCGGACAAGACGAGCAGTTGTGCCATATCCACTGGCATAGTGCGCGTTTACCAGATCCGGTTTCAATTTATCAAGTAGCCTTTTAACAGCTGGTACCATAGTAAAGTAACCCAAGATGCCTCGGAAAGGGAAAAGGTGGAGATTTACAGAGTCAGCAAGGTTGTCTATTAATGAATGTTGAGTGATGATGTGTACTTCCAAACCGGCGTTATCTAGCCCATTCGCCCAACGAATGGTGTGGGTTGAGGAAGCGCCAGCTAAAAGAACTATTTTCATTTTTTGCCTTATCAATTTTTAAGGTCGTCAATTACGTCTTTTGCATTTTATTGTCAAGTACGGAACGGGGATAGTTGACTACTTAATTAACCGAGAAGTTTAATAGAGCATGGACAAATACTAAATTTTATTTAACAAGCTTTCCGATGATTAAGTGCTTATCCGTAAATAAAGCCCACTTTTCGGTAGGCGATGATAGCAACAGCCATATGCAGCAAAGCCATATAGGTATCGCTGAGCTTCTCATATCGAACCAGGATTTTACGGAAGCGATTGAACCATGAATGAGTCACTTCAACCACCCATCTTCTGGCTTTCCACGCGGGATTGCGCTTTTTTTCCTGGCGCTCCTCGCCCCGTGTTTTCACGTGGGGGATATAACCATGGGCAACGATGGCCTCCAATGCCGGTTTGCCATGATAGGCTTTATCCGCGCACAGATTCTGCTGGATATCAGTGGGACGGTCGATGATGATTTCTTCTAGCACCAGTTCCAATTGGGTCACATCATGCCGGTTTGCTCCGGTCACGACGAGCGATAACGGGACACCACGGCCGTCCACTAACAGATGGCGTTTGGTTCCATTTTTTCCCCCTGTCGGTCGGATTCCGACCAACCGCTTCCAGCGCCAGGGGAGCTTTGACCATCGGCCCGTCGATGCTTTGCCAGCTCCAGGCGATGCCCTCCATTTCATCATATTCGGCAAGCCCGGCTCTCCACAAGGCGACAAAAAACCCTGCACGCATCCAACGCATGAAATGGGTGTGGATTGCGCTCGGACTTCCGAAACGTTCCTTGGGAAGCGCTTTCCACTGACAGCCGGTTCTGAGCACGTAAATAATGGCTTCAAAGATCTGCCGGGGGGGGTATCGGTTTTCTTCCCCCGCCGATTTTGCGCTTGTAAGATTTTTGTGGATCCCGCTCGGGCACCGGCAGAAGGGGTTTAACCCTTTCCCAAAAGGCATCGGATACTTCCCACGACTGAATTTTTGTCATAGGGCCTCCATCGAAACGGTTCAAGATGGCTGCCAGGATAGCAAAAGTCGTGAGAAAAGTACATATTATTTACGGATAAGCTCTAAGTTGAAAACAAAATTTTCCAGTTAAAATTATTTAAGTTACAAATTATCCAGCAAAGCTTCCTAACGACAGTTTACTTAACTCTCACTGATTCACGGACATGACTAAGTAGTGGATCAACAACTGCACCACCAAGTACAAAGGCCTGCTGGCGCTCGGCGTCAGTTACCGGAATGCCAGACCAGTAGCAGGATCCCGAAAAATTCCGTGGCTAATGTCCAATATGAAACCAGTCAAGGTGGGCAGGCCGAATCACTTTTTCGCTATGAGAGGTCTAGAACCGTTACTCAATCAGTATAACAGGTTGTTACTGCTATATGAACCGCCGTGTACGGACCGGTACGCACGGTGGTATGGGAGGGGGAAGGCCGTGCGGCCTTCCCCTATCCCGATTCTATAATCTCGGGGTTGTGCGAGCGCCAATCCGATAATTATCCAGAGCCATAAGGAAATGCCCAGGTTATTATGAAATAGGGCAAGTTCGAAGTTTTGTTGAAGCACAAAGCTGGCAAGAAAGCTTGCTGCAATGCGTGAAAGATAGTGTGACTTGCGTGCCAAGAGGCCCTTCCATATAAGAATTAATATCCCTATAAATAATAGAAGCCCCACTACTCCTACTTGTTTTAGAAGATTAAGCCATGCGTTGTGTAGGCTTAGTGGAGCAAGGATACTTGATGAAGACCTCACTAAACCTTTTCCCAGAAGCGTGGTATTTGCGGAGTCTTCGAAGAATTCATTCCAGATACGTTCTCTGCCAGAAAAAAAATTTTTATCTGTCATTTTGCGGCTAATCTCATTTATTTTATGTCCATACTCTGATAAATATGCAGATATTGTCAAAATCGGAATTGTCATGGAAAGGATGATGAATGAAAGGAATATAAGCCATGGCCTAAAAAATTTTCCTTTTGACAGGCTTGGCCATAGGAAATAAAAAAGCAAATAGAAGGTCAGCATTAAAATTGCACTACGCGACTTAGTATAGTTGGCTATTATAAAAAAATTGAAAATAACTATGGCGGTATATAGAAATGGGGTATGGGAAAAATTGTATCCAATTGCAATAGTTAAAAAGACTAAAATTAAAGCCAAGGCGTTCGGGTTAAATTTAAGTGCTATATAAGGTATTTGGGGAAAAAATATAACAGTCAGGATTAAAAATAGTAAGATAAATATTGATAGTATAGAAAGCTTTTTTAACATCAAGTTAGTGTATGGATATGCTACTACAAAGATATTGGTTAATACCGTTAATAAATACCCAATATGTGTCCTGTTAAAATTACCTAGATTTATTAATGAAGTTGTAAAAGCCCAGAAAAGAAAAATGATCCATAAAAATGATAGTAAAATATTGTCAGAAGAATATCTGGATCTGTGAATCAAAAAAGTTACTGAAATTATGGGTATAATCATATAGGCTATGGGTATCATATATTGGGTAATATTGTATTGGATGCAATGCATATTTGGAAGAAAAGCTAAAAACATAGTTATAACAACCAAATTGTTAATACTGTTAATGCCGCGAGAGAAAACCGTATTTCTTTTTGAAGATAAAATTTTAGAGCAATTCAATTTTTGCATCCAATCACAGGGGTGGATTTTCCCCGACGTCCGCGGCTAAATTTCCCTAGCGTGCTTTCCATGTAACCGTCAGAGCAACCCATCTTTTTGATCGAGCGGATCTGGGGTATCCTCCGTTTCTAAACACAGCGGTCGAGCAGCCGCGTCATCAGATGGACAGGAGGAGTCCCCGTGATACAAGTAGATTGCCGGGGCCATTGAAGCAGGATCATGCAGGCGCAGGCTGGGAGTGGGCAGACCATCAAGGCGTTTTGCGCCGAGCGTAAAATCAGCATCTATCAGTTTTATGCCTGGCGCCGCCGCTTGAAAGCCTGCATCCGTCACCCGCAGAAATCCGGAGCATTTATTGAGCTGTTTCCCGCCAAGGATGAAGTGAACGCACCGATCCGGATCGATGTGGGAAACCAGTGAAGTGGACCCCAAGTACGGGACGTACGGGACTATTTTGTTCGGAGTTTCAGGTGTAAGAACTCGAATTTCACTCCCACTGTTCGTTAGTCGGGGCTTGGCCTCGCCTCGCGGAGCCTTGAGGAGCTCAGGCGAGGCGTAACCAAGTGCTGGTTATGACAGAAAGAAAACCGTCATCGTCCACTTTTTTCAACCATCAAGTACGCAAAAAGCGGATGGACCTCTTGGGTTCTATCTTGGGTGCTTTAGAGATAAATGCTTAATTATATTAAATGAATGCTTGATCTTAGTTATTATCTTTAAAGTACGCGGAAACGGCGCCGATAACTTCATTATAAATATATGTAATAAGCTTTGAAGAAAATATTGAAAAGAAATTTCTGTTTTGCATTGGTTATACAATGATATTACAGCGCGAAAATCAGTATTATTCCGTGCATCTTTCATGATGCGTGTGCATGCATGTTTTCTTATTGTATCATCAAAAATATTGCTATTTTTTTTCAGAAAATAAAGGCTTGCACTTATATTCGATTTGTTACTCATGCGATTAGTTGGGGATGTATCAAGGTATGCTGTTGGTGTGGGCAAAAAGCCAATTGGCGAAATAACACTTGCTCGAATGATAAAATCCCAATCTTGGTGTTTAGCAAGATAATTATCAAACATTATGGTGCGAATGAATTCTTTCCTACCTACAAAAGTAGACGTGCGAATTATACCATTTTGAATAAATAAATATTCAGCTATTTTAAATTGACTTTGTGGGCAATTTTTAGGTAATTTTGCTAGTATTCTATTAGAAGCGATTGAATGGAAACTTCCAAAAATAAAGGGAACATTTTGGTTATTTAATGCTCTTAAGCTTAACTTTATGTGTTCATTATCCCAGTAATCATCTGAATCCAAAAAAGCGATAATATCACCTTTCGCTAAACTAATGCCTTGGTTTCTGCAAAAAGCCGCATTCTTTTGTTCATCATTTCTGATAAACTTTGTTCTTTCACGCAGTTTGGTCGGTACAAGTTCTTGAAGGTGATTTTTTGAAGAATCATCAATAACTATTATCTCTTCAACATAATGTGACTGAGCGTATACGCTTCCGAGAGCACGAATAAGTAAATTATAACGATTACGGCAGGGTATTATGGTGGTAATAGCATCCAAAGTTTATTTTCTTAACATGCAGTCAATGTTATTAATTTAAGCGCAATTTCAGTTCTTCAAAGGAATGCTAATGATGTTTTTGATTGCAAATATAGTAAGTTACGCTATTATGCCACCAATAGAAAGAAAGCCGTATATTACTTTTCAAGAAGACGACACATATTTACAGGAAAATTTGATGAAACCACTGCGGTTGGCACAAAAGATGCTTTTCAGAATTTGCGCCAAACTTGTCGGATCCCTAAATAAATATTTTCATTCTGCTGAATTTGTTCAGCGACATCGCTTAGCTTAAGAATATTTTTGCTGCAATCGTAAACTCTTTTTCAGTACGGTGATACATTTCCTCATGAATTTTGTCCGCTACTCCTAAGAAAAGGGAATTGACGGGCTTTTTCAACTTTTTCATTCTTTCGATCGTTTCGAAGGAAATGTTACCTCTAGCGCGTTCTCGCGAACCAGCCCCAAAATTTCTTTCGAGGCCTTTGTTGATTTTAATCAGAGACTGCTCTCCTTCTTTTACCAGCAGTCCTTGCGTGTTTGAGGCTGGATGGGATTTCGTCTGCTGGCTGTCGGCGGATCTACCTTGCGTGTTCCTGGCAACAATGAGGCTAGAAGGTTTTTTGGCGTTTGGCATGCCGCCAAAACTCGGAAACGCTGCCCTTTGGTCAGGGTTGGGTTGCTCTAGGACGTCTTGAAGCGTATCACGGTCCATGCACTCATGGTTCCTAAAGGGGAAAGTGAACGCTGATTAGCCGTTAAACAGTAAGCGTCAGAGCAAGCATTCTTTTTGACCGTGCGGATCCCGGATAGCCTCCCTTTCTAAACACAGCGGGGGAGTAGCCGCCATACCAGATGCAGAGGAGGAGTCAGAGGGATGACGGAAGTAGATTGCCCGGCGACATATCACCAAAATCCTTTGGATCCTCCTCAAACTCCTCGGTAAGTCTCTATCGATTATTCGACCAGGCGGAATGTGTCAATGAAAATGAGACACGCCATGCGGTAAATTAGTGTACCCCCGCATCGCTCGCCGACGGTTTGTTGATCCATACAGCATCGGGTAAGGGGGTAGGTTGTGGTACGATGCCCTTGAACCTTTTGGGAAAGCGCTGGAAGGCCTCAAAGAGGACTTCTTGGCGTTGTTTCTGAATGGTCTGGGCATGGCCGTAGTGAAGGCTTTCCGGTGTCATCATGGCGATTCCGGAATGATGGTGGTGCTTGTTGTACCAGTTAAAGAAAAACCGACAGAACGCCGTGGCATCTTCGATGGAACCGAATCGACCAGGAAATTGCGGGCAGTATTTCAATGTCTTGAACTGAGATTCTGAATAAGGATTATCGTTGCTGACGTGCGGGCGGCTGTGGGTCTTGGTAACGCCCAAATCAGCCAGAAGTTGGGCAACCGCCTTAGATTTCATACTGGAACCGCGATCAGCGTGCAGCGTCAGTGTTCCAGGTTCGATGTTTTGTTTGATGCAGGTCTCCTCGATGAGCTGTTTGGCCAATTCACTACTTTCATGGGGGGCTACCAACCAGCCAACGACATAGCGGCTGAATATATCTATGATGACGTACAGGTAAAGATAAGTCCATTTTTGCGATGTTTTCAGCTTAGTAATATCCCAGGAATATACCTGATTCGGACCTGTAGCGAGTAACTCAGGTTTTTCGTAATGTGGTCGTTGCACCTGACGACGACGCTCTTTGATATCACCATGTATTTCCCTCATGAATCGGTACATGGTGCTCACAGAGCATAAATACTGCCCATCATCAAGAAGATTGGTGTAGATCTGATGTGGTGCCATGTCCTGAAAACGCTCCGAATGCAACACGTCGATCACGGCCTGCTTCTCTGCGGGCATCAAGGCTAAAGGCGGAGCAGTCGAGCAGACTTGTTCCATTGGGGTGCCGTTATTGGAGGTTTGACGGTAAAAAGTAGCACGAGGAACGCTCAATGCGCTGCAGGCGGATTTTATCCCAACTGTCCGACCGAGATCCTGTGCCGCATTCATGAGATTTTTCCGTTGCCCTTGTCCTGGTCTTGAGGGATCCCCAGGATCTCCGATATTTTTTTTTGAACCTCGATAATCGTTTCAGCTTTGCGCAGCTGGTCTTTCAGTTTTCGGTTCTCCTTTTCAAGCTGCGCAAGGCGGGGTGCCAAAGGGTTCTGTTCTATCTGTTTGCGGCCGCGTTTCTTCGGCTGAAGTGCCTGCAGCATCCCCTCTTCGCGCTGGCGGCGCCAACAGGTCAGATTTGAGGAATAAAGGCCCTCACGACGAAGTATGGAGGCCACTTGCCCGGATTCGGCACAACCGTCGACTTCCGCAAGGATGCGCAGCTTGTATTTGGCAGTAAAATTGCGTCGGCGTTTTATCGCGATAACCTCGGGGTCTGGAGGTTCGACCGCTGCATCCCCTGTGGGTGATCCTGTCGCCCCTGGGGCGACAGGATCACCCACAGGGCCCGTTTCCTCAGCCATGGGCCTTTTCGGTGCAATTTGGGTTAGCTTCTTCATGGCTCAAAACCTTACCCGCCCTACACTAAATTTTCAAGGGGGGCGTGTCTCACCCACATTGACACAGAGGGGGCCGGAAAATTCCCAGAAAGAGGGGGCCGAAACTGAAAATTGGCGCTATGGTTTATAAGCCCATAGCTTAATCCTACAACGCAATTTCATTTAGCTCTTCGAGCTTTCTCTTCCTGTGTGATAGGTAGGCCCTGTGATTTTTTAACTGGATCCATTCGATAAGCGTCAAGGTCATTTCCATGTCGAATTGCTTCATCGGGAGTAAAGTCCCGATCAGCGTCCTAAGCTGCGAGAGAGTAATGGACGGTGCTTTTTTTTCCCAACCTGATTTTCAGGTGCCAAAGGAAGAAATGTGCCAATATACACGTGATCATATGGTGGTGCCACCCAAGGTACTTGCGCACCTCGTAGTGATCAAGCCCCAGATCTGTTTTGGTCTCTTCGAAACATTGCTCAATTGCCCACCTGAGTCCGCTGAGCCATACCAACAAGGGCAATCGGCAACTCATCGGTGCGTTGCTGATAAAATAGCTGTACTTTTGTTTTTCCCCAAGGGTTCTACGAAGAATGAGCCAAACGGTTTTTTGGGGAAAACCATCTTTGGAGAGAACCACTCGTCTCCGCGTGAACTCATACGCTATCGGTCCTTTTGTGCCTTCCGAGACAACGCGGCGATACCAAAAGAAGTCGTGAATACTTTTTGCTAATTTCACAATGCTGACAGGCTTTTTTTCGGTGGATTCAAGGGTGGTTTTTCGATGCGTTTTTCCACGATATTTATAGCTTTTGGTTATTTTTATAGGATCGGTTAACCAGCACAAGGTAGATGGATTGATAGACACAAAATACCGTAGACCATTGATCTCTTCAACTGCAGATATAAACTCCGGACTCGACCCATAAATCGAATCTCCAAGAACATACTTGAAAGGAAGAATTCCTTCTGAAGAAATCTTTTTGAGCATATCAGCCGCAAGCTGTGGTTTTGTCTTGAAGGACAGATCAGGTGGAACAGCGCATTTTTTCCGTCTGACGCTATATTCGTCAGAAAACCAGTGTTCAGGGATAAAGAGTCTCTTATCGATGAGGGCGTAACCTTGACTGGACGCATAGGCGGCAAAGACACCGACCTGACAGTTATCAACTTTTCCAAGGATACCGCAGTATTGCTTGCCAACTCCGACGGAATCCTGTCCCTTTTTAGGGAAGCCGGTCTCATCGAAAATCAGAACGGCATCTGGGTCGCCCATATCGTCGTTGACCATACTGCGATATTTTTGCATGATTTTATCGTCTTCCCAGACCGCTGTGCTCACGAAACGCTGCATGGCCCTGACTTGACCGTCCTCGACGGCGATAGCGATAGGTTCGATGGATTTACGTTCCAAATCGCTGAATTGGCCCACCATGTAGCGATAAAAGTTCTCCCGTAACTCAGTGCGAAAAAAGCAGTCTGCGAAACTCTCATGGAAGGCTCTGAGTTCGCCCGTGAAATCGGTTATATCGTTTTTTAATAAGTTAAACTTTGGAACATCATAAAGCCTATCATCGAATCTGATGTCCGGCAGCATCGTCTGTCACCTCCGTTTTTGGTGACAGGAATATCATTAAACTAGCCCTATGTCAATTAAATTGCGTTGTAGGATTAAGTCAATGACATTTAATAATTAGTGTAGAAGCATCATAATACACAAATTTTCGGCGAACAAGCTGATATTATCCTGAATCCGTGAGCGAATTACTTATAAAATTAACGTGCATAGTAATATAATATATTGATTGTATTCACTAACTATGCTACGGTTTCACCTGTCAAAAGATCACTTGGTAGGTGAAACGTGAAACGATTTATCCTTGAACGGTTCAAAAAAGATTTCTACACATCGCACTCGGGTCTTGCATTGATCGGACTGGGCATCAACTATTACAGCGAACTCCCAGGCAAAGCACGGAAGGCATTTCCTCTTGCCAAAGGCCTCAGCGGAATCGGACTGGACGACGTCGTGCGCAGCTATGTCGGCATGCTCTCTCTTGGTCAAAGCGACTATGAAGCCGTAACCAATAAGAAAGATGACACCTATTTCAAGCAGTCCCTGGGTATTCGTAAAGTGCCTTCGGCTGAAACTTTATGCCAACGCCTGGATGATGTTGCCGTGGGTCTGCGGCCTTTGGTAGATGCTGCAGCAGTCGATTTTATCCGTAATTCCAAAGCGTTGATTGCAAAATTGGATACCGGGCACATTCCTCTTGATTGCGATGTGTTCCGCATGGACAACTCCCAGACCAAGAAAGAGGGGGTTTCCCGCACCTACTCCGGCACGGATGGGTATGCGCCCATCGCCGCTTATCTGGGCCGGGAGGGTTGGTGCGCGGAACTCGAACTGCGGGAAGGCAAACAGCACAGCCAGTGCGAGTTCATCCCCTACCTGGAACGTGTTCTGAAAAAGGCCCGCACCCTGACCTCGGACAAGCTCCTTGTCCGTCTGGATTCCGCCCATGATGCCCTCGAAACCCGTGCCACCCTGGCGGGGCATGAAAAAGTCAGCTACATCATCAAATGGAACCCGCGTAAAGAAGACAAAGCGGAGTGGGCGAGCCAAATCTTTGGAAAAGGGAGCGTCACCTCCCCGCGCCCGGCAAAAGGGTTGGAATCCTCCGAGTCCACATCCGCCAGGAATATCAGGGCAAAACTTACCGCTTCCAAAGGGTGATGCGGGCCGTTGAGCGCACCGGCGACAAACGCGGCCAACTGCTGCTCAAACCGGACATCGAGATGGAGGCCTGGTGGACGACGCTCGATCTGCCGGATGAAAAGGTGATCCGGCTTTACGAGACCACGCCACCAGCGAGCAGTTCCACAGTGAGATCAAATCCGACATGGACATGGAACGCCTGCCATCGGGCAAGTTCGCCATCAATGCCCTGATCTTGACCTTGGCCGGTCTGGCCTACAACATCCTGCGTTTCATCGGGCAGTTGGGCCTCGTCGGAGACCGGTCGCCCTTACGCCATCCGGCTAAAAGGCGCCGCATCAAAACGGTCATCCAAGAACTGATGTATCTGGCTGCGCGGTTGGTCACAACCGGCCGGCGTTTGAAAATCATCTTCAGCCGACATTGTCCGGCTTTCGAAGCCTTCGGGGCTGTGTACAACCGCCTGGCATGCGGTTAGATCCGCAAATCAGGCCGTTTCATCAACCGAAATAGACTATCTCAGGGCAAATTATGCCTAAAAAAAGCGATAAAACATAACTTTTCATCAAAGAGTATCAAAGAACGACTCAAATAGTGAGTGTAGAGGCCTCAGAAGCCTCACATCTACCGGTGGATAGGCCGATATTACGCTTCTGAGCCTGAAACCGGGCGAGTGTTTACTGGAGTCTCACGGATTCAGGACAAACTTAAATTTTCTTTTAAGCAAAAGATTTTCTTGTTTAAAGTAAGGAAGATAAAAAATTTACACATAATTTACGTGCATTAGTAGTGAATTTGTCAAGTGATTGAATGCAAAGATGTTTAACAAGTGGGTTGCCAACTGCAGAATTACAGACTAATTGAATCTTTTTAATAGGCGTACTAGGCGAAAGGTATGCAAGATCAGGTAAGTGGCTAATTGCACGCCCCTGTCTTAAGGCAAGGTTGCATAGATATCCTATCGGCCAAATCTGCTCTTTATTACGAAACCGATACTTAATGATATTTTGAAGAAAAATATAATCCTTAAAATATTGTTTAAATGTTTCGATTTGTAGAGGATAGGGAGTATGAGCAAGACGAAAATACCGACAAGAAGGCAGTATTTTGCTCTCTGCGCGTCTACCAACAAGACCGTCTAAACCGGAAGCCTTAGTCACAAACGTCCGAAATTGCCTTTCAAGATAGGCAAAGTATCGGTTTTTGTAAGTCCAGAACCCTCTAATGAGCGGAATTCCGTTGTAAAAATAGTCTTCAGGACGGACCGGTGAGATGATGAAAAAATCATCATTAAGGTAAATAAAGCGCGGGGAAAGACCGGATATTCGATATAGAAGAGCTTCAATAGAATTACTGTTGAAAGTTGGAAGATATCGATTGAATCCGCAAAAAATTTCTCTGTGATCGATAATTATAATTCCAAGTTTTTTAATTATGTCTTGATTTATCCAGTGTGGCGTCTGGTTATCAGTTACTATGTAGATATTTCTTATCCATGGTGCGTTTTTACGGACCAAATTAATTGAAAACCAGAGTTCGCCTGAATCGCTATATCTTGATTGAGAATCGGCATCAGGTAATGTGCCTGGAATTTCTAATTGGCCAGAATACTTTAAACGTCTATGTAAGTGGTCGGGATCATTCCCGTTAACCCATGTAAATACAGCATCGATCATTTGAGGAACAGAATGCATAGGGAGTCGCTAGTTTCCAGCTAAAGTCTGTCGATAGAGGCCGGTGGATTTGAAAAAGACTCGTTTGCCCACTCAAAGCGTAGATTGGCCAGAAATTCCTGGGCCAGTTTCTTCAGGTCGTGGTGTTTTTTGCGGGAAGAGCGCCCGAGCACCTCATTGGCGGACGAAAAGCCATACCGAGCGCATTACGCGTTTCTAAGAAAACCCTTTTCCGATATGGGTCTTGCTACCTTCCAGTCAGGAAAGAGGCAAGACCATGGGTACAGATCTCATCATTTGCGGCAGACAGATCGGATCGAAGGACCTGGATCAGATCCGATCGGTTATCACCCGACAATGGACTCAGGGCCGTGTGGCCATTTCCAGGGAGCTTTGCCGGCTGTGGGATTGGCGGCAGGATAACGGCTACCTGAAAGGGTAGGTATGCAGGATCCTGCTGAGGAAGCTCGAAAGCAAAGAGCTCATTGCCCTTTACCGTATCGATGCGCCGCTCGATCTCGGCCGCTGAGGGGATGACGGCTTCGGCCGTGGCCTCTTCTGCAAATTGCGCAAACAGGTCGTGCATCTGATGATCGCTGAANGAAAGGCCGGTGGATTTGAAAAACAGCTCGCTTGCCCGCTCAAAGGGCAGATCGGCCAGAAATTCCAGGGCCAGTTTCTGCAGGTCGTGCTGTTTTTTGCGGGAAGAGAGCCCAAGCGCCTCATCGGCGGGCGAAAAACCATACTTGCAGGAGGCGCAGTAAAAATAGGGTCGGTTTACGGTCGCGGACCCGAGCAGGGTCTCGATCGTGCGGGGGGCGTGAACGCTTCTCCTGATCTTCTTCTTGCATATGGGACATTCGGCCAGGTCCTGTGAAAGGATTCCCTCGTGTTTCGTTTGGATGGATTCCTGCAGGATAGCGGCCAGCAACTCCGGTTTAGCCTTGCTGATGGCCTGGGTGATGTCCATCAGGGTCATTTTCTTCTCCGAAACCAGGTCTTCGGCCAAGGCATCGACAAAGGCATCGATGGCTTTGTGTATCATCTCACGGTACCTCGCAAGCAGTCTTTGCTGGATCCGTTCCTCCACAGAGGCCAGATCGAGGGCGGCGTTCATCATTGGACGCCTCCTTCGCCAAGATACTGCAATCGCTTGCGGAAATCACGGACAAGCGGGAAAAGGAGCACATCTTTTTTCCGGCCGTGTTCATAAAACCGGTTGTCCTTTTTGGCATAGCCGGCGGTTTCCCCTGCCAGGGTCCAGTTGGCAGCCTTGTAGCAGGTTCCGCGAAACCGAGCCTGGTCGACAAAGGTTTCCAGCAGATAGGCCGGATAGCCGTAAAAGGCGTGCCAGTCCCTGCCGATGATCCGAGCCGAAAGACCGAGCAGATGGGATGCCAGATTCTTGCAGCGGACCCAGGGGAGGAGGAGGAAGCGGTTGTTGTTCAGCACATGGCGGATGTTTCTGTTTCGGGCCAGAGGGTCCCAGCCGATGAAACGGTCCCGGGCGGCAATCCGAAATACGCTCGAGCTCCACGACAGACACGCAACCGGCCGGTCGCCGGACCAGGCGATGTACTTCAAATGGGATCCGACGATGATCCGGAAGCCTTCGTAATGATAGCGATAGACCAGATAGTTCCACAATCCCTCATGGAGTGTTCGCCTGACCATTGCCAGTCTGACGGGGGGCAGGTCTTCGATCGCCGTTTCCAAAGGGGTATCATCTACTTCCGGCGGTTCAGGCGGCGGAACGTAGTAGCGCCGGTTGGGCGGGTTCGCAAGGCCCCTTTTCGACGGCGGCAAGGTGATGAGGTCTTTGCTTTCGAGCTTTCTCAGCAGGATCCTGCATACCTGCCCTTTGAGGTGGCCGTTTTCCTGCCGCCAGTTCCACAGCCGGCAGAGCTCCCTGGAAATGGCCACACGGCCCTGAGTCCATTGTCGGGCAATAACGGATCGGATCTGATTCAGTTCCCCTGCTCAGATCTCTCTGCCGCGAATGATGAAATTCGTACCTATGGTCTTGCCTCCTTCCTGCCAGGAAGGGAGCAAGCCCAATCTTGGGACGGTAGGGTTTTTTTAGAAACGCGTAATGCACCCCACGCTGGGAGGCTATGATTTCGCAAATATCCTATTATTTTGAATTACCTGTTGAGAGACAAATATGGGATTTATTCGCCGTAAATGAGGTTCTCCGGTAGGCCATTCGGGTACTTGTTCATAAATCCCAAATAGAAAATACCTGTAGGACTCAAGAAATTTTCTTATGGATAAAAATGAAACATGCCTAGTGTTATTTGGATTCATCCCAGCTTCAACCTGAACAATATCTATTTTTTGTTCGGTTAGCATCATCGCAGCACCTTTCAAAACATCGAGATCTCCACCCTCGGTGTCTATCTTCAGATAACTAATATGATCAAAGCTATTCATTCTGCAAAAATCATCAAGTGTATCCACATTTACTGATTCCATCTGCGCGTCTTTATTTGGAAGCTCCGAAGACTGACCTAGCATAAAAAACATAGTGGGTGAACCCTGAAGAATCATTTGTCTGGTTTGTTTTGAAGAAGCAAAGGCTAGTTGAAAACAATTAACGCGCTTATTATTTTGCATGGCATGCTGGAGAAGGTGATATGTATCAGTCACCGGCTCGAAACAGAAAATGTGTGAAGTCGGGAACTTTTCCAAAAATATCTTTGCGGATTGTCCTATATTAGCACCTACATCAAATACAACATTGGCGCGATACATTGGCAATGCATACGCAATATCTGACGCAAAATCAATGCCACGAGGAAGCACGCGATATATGTGCGTACCCGTCAGGCGCTCAGCTAGCTTTCTAACCTTGCTTTTCCATCTCATGTTTCTCTTCTCTTTTGGTTTGCATACCGGTATTTACCAGCAAGTGCGTGTTTTTTGGGCTGTGCTCCAAAAGCCCCTGATAGTGTTTTATTGAGCGACAGAGAAAAGCGGCTCGCGCTCAATGATTTTCCATCTTTCCATCACCCCTCAGGTGACATCTGTCGTGACACAGGGGGTCTCTGTGGCTACGGTGTGGCGCTATCCCAGCCCGCTGTCATGACAGACAGTCCATATCCCGGTAAGCGTCAGAGCTACCCACCTGGCTCAGGATTGCGCATAGGTGTAAGATCGGCGGCATCGGTGGTAGTGGGTCATGGAAACGTCCCATTTTCATGACGTTGCCACGACGGTGCAGGTCTTCGACTGCAGAAATTTTTTCACAGGAACGGTAAGCATATCATCTCGATAGGCACGAGCGCGGGTGGCCCCCAGGAAAACCCGGCGGCAACCATGAAGTTTTGCCGCCAGGCTCCGTGGAACGCGGGTTGCCCAGATGAAGAGCGGGAGTTTACGAACCGGAGGAAAGGATCAAACCGTTCTGGCCTTTTGCCATAGGCTGCCACCGATCAGGGAGCAGTTCCCGCAATTGGCTGACAGGATGGTGCATGATCCGGCGAAGCATGTCGTTGAAATACTCCCAGGGGTTGATGTCGCAGGCTTTACAGGACTGGATAAGGCCGAGGAAAAGCGCTGCGGCTCTCGCGCCACGCTCACTGCCCGCGAACATCCAGTTCTTCCGTCCGAGCGCGAGTGGTCTGATGGCGTTTTCCGCCGTGTTGTTGTCGGGCTTCAGCCAGCCGTTTTCGAGGTATCGCTTCAGGGCCTCTCTCTGGTTCAAGGTGTAGTCAATGGCCTTTCGAAGAGGTTCAGAGGGAATGGTCGCCGTCTTGAGTTCCTCGAGCCGGGCGAAGATCCCCTCGATGACCGGCGCAGCATGAATCCGCCTCACACTGGAACGCTCAACCGGGTCAAGATCAGTGCATTCTTTCTCGATTAGATATAGTTTGGCGATGCGGGCTATGATCTCTGTCGCTTCCTGGGGACGAGAGGATACCGCTTCATCGAACTTTCTGCGGGCATGAACCCAGCAGGCCACTTCGATGACCCCGTCTTGACGGAACAGTTCATCGTAGCCGCTGTAGGCGTCCGCATGCGCATAGCCCTGGTAGCCGGCCAGGAAATTCAAGGGCCTTTGCTTGCTTCGATCCAGGGAAAACTCGAAAACGACCAACGGAGGGTCCGGTCCGCCGCGGACATAGACCCATAGCCGGGTCTTTTTCACCTTCCCGCTGCCCTTGACCTGAAGCGGAATGATGGAATCGTCGGTAAAGAGGACGTCGGTTTCGAGCACGGCCCCTCTGAGCACGCCCTCGAGGACCTTGACCGCCTCGTACGTTTGCATGATCCAGCTGCTCTGGGTGGCCCGGGGGATGTCGACCCCCTCCCGTTCAAAGATCCCGTCCTGGCGGTAGAGCGGGAGATGATCCGCGAATTTGCTCACGATGATGTAGGAAAGGAGCCCTACATCGGCCTTGCACCGCTCGATCGGATGGTCGGGCATGGGGGCGGTCAGCACGCCCACGTCGGCTGTGCTGTCCGGGGAGACGTACTTGGGGCGTTTGTACACGTTGACGATCAGCTTGCCGGGACGGTACTCCAGCTTCTCTGAAACCTCGAACCCGATCTGCTTGAGGGGCTCGCCCGTTTCGGGACAGATCTTTTTCTCTTCGGGGATGTCCAGGAGGATCTCGACCCGTTCGAGGTGCTCAGGGATCGGCAGCCGGCCCGGATGGTTCCGTTTGGAGGTCTTCGGTTTGGCTTTCTGGGGCAGGCTGCTCTCGGGCAGTTCCACCAGGGGCTCACGGGCACAAGGCTGATCGGATACATCCATCAGCAGGGAATCGAACATGAGCTGATCGGGGTGGCTTTTTTCGGAACGCCGTCCATAGACCCGGCGGATGAGTTTCTCGACCTGATCCTGGAGCATGCGCAGGGACAGTTCCCTGGAACGGAGCTGTTTGGTCAGTTCCTGGATCTGAAGCTCCTGCTTTTGGATGAGCGCGATGGCTTCTGGCAAGGTCGACACCATGTCACGATATAAAGCACAAAATAAATCATTTGTCAATATTTATCTTTGATAAACATAGCGTTTGCTTACTTTTTTTGGTGTAACCCCTTCAAGCAGGAGCATCAGTTGCCGGCGGTCAATCCGCCCGTCTAAGGCGGCCCGCTGGGGGAGGCTGAAACGCCCCCGTTCGAGCCGTTTCATCCATATGGCCAGGCCGTCACCCTCAAAATAGAGAATCTTGACCATGGTGCGCCGGCGGTTACAGAAGACAAACAGAGAGCCTGAAAGAGGATCGGCTCGGAGCTCGGAGCGGATCAAACCGCACAGTCCGTCAAAAGACCGGCGCATGTCGCAGGCAGACCGGTACAGATAAATATGGGTGACAGCGCTCAGGGCAAGCATGCGCCCTGAGCGATTCTGGTAAGAGTTTCGATGATCGAAAGGAGCGTCGGCGGGTGGAACCCTTGGGGCACTTCAACCCAGAGCTGGTCTCCCACATGGATCCGGATCGGGGCGTTCACTTCATCCTTGGCGGGAAAAAGCTCAATAAATGCTCCGGGTTTCTGTTGGTGGCGGATGCCGGCTTTCAAGCGGCGGCGCCAGGCATAAAACTGATAGATGCTGATTTTACGCTCGGAGCAGAAGGCCTTGATGGTCTGCCCACTCGCAGCCTGGGCCTGCATGATCCCGCTCCAATGCACCCGGCGATCTACTTGTGTCACGGGGAATCCTCCTCTGTATCTGATATGGCGGCGCTTCAGCCGCACGGTTCAGAAACGGAGGATACCCCAGATCTGCTCGATCAGAAAGATGGGCTGGTCTGACGCTTACCATGGACCTCAACTTGGCCGATATAAATGCCAATATGACCTTGGCGTTTCTTGATTACCTCGAGGCTCAAAGGCATAACAGCATCCGCAGCCGTAATGCCCGGCTGGCAGCGATCCGCTCATTTGTACATTACGCCGCCTTTCAGATGCCTGCTGCCTTTTCGGAGATACAACGCATATCTGCCATTCCTATGAAACGTTTTGACCGGCCATCTATTGGTTCCCTCAGCCGTTCTGAAGTAGATGCCTTGCTCGCTGCACCAAATGTAGCTAGCTGGAGCGGTCGGAGGGATCACGTGCTTCTGTCTACACTCTACAATACCGGTGCTCGGGTCTCCGAAATTCTCGCTGTCAGGCGGATGGACCTCGAGGATGAACGGTGCACTGCGGTGCATCTCCACGGCAAAGGACGTAAAGAACGGGTAGTGCCATTATGGAAGAAGACAACGAAGCTACTCAGATCCTGGCTTGTCAATATTGCCAATGACCCTCAAAAGCCAATCTTTCCCAATAAATTAGGGCATCCCATGACTCGGTCGGGAGTTGAAAAACGGGTTCGGGTGGCGGTCAGCATTGCACAGCAAAGATGCCCCTCACTCCGGAACAAGAGGGTATCGCCTCATGTCCTGCGCCACACCACTGCCATGCATCTTCTTGAATCCGGCGTAGATTTGGCGGTCATTGCGCTGTGGTTAGGGCACGAGAGCATAGAGACGACACACGGCTATTTGCAAGCAGACATAAAAATCAAAGAGCAGGCTTTGGCTAGACTCCAAGAACCCAAGACAACGGTACCACGGTACAAGGCATCGAAGGACATCTTGGCCTTCCTGGACAGCCTCTGAATTATGGAGAGTATAATCACCGTCGATGATGCCGGACAGCATGCAAATAGTTACACAGATTCCACAAGATAGACCAAGAGATAAGCCCAAACATCCGCCCTAACTCCGCATAATCGGGAAGTCTGCATAATTCCGTTTATGCGGAGCTCCGCATAAACGCAAGAACTGGCTCTTTGCAGGGAGCGAGCGCGGGGCACGGGCCACGGCGCTTTTCTTGAGTCTGATCCAGTCCTGCAAGGCCCGCGACATCAATCCCTGGGAGTACTTCGACGATATGCTCCGCCGCATCATGCGCCATCCGGTCAACCGGCTCCGGGAACTCCTCCCTGATCAGTGGCATCCGTTGCACAAAGCGGATGCCAGCCAGGGTGCTTCCACAAAGGTATAACCTCAATGTCATTGACTTAAGCTATGGGCTTGTAGGCCATGGCGGCAATTTTCAGTTTCGGCCCTCTCTTTCTGGGATTCTTGCGGCCTGGTCGGATAATCGATAAAGACTTACCCAGGAGCGAGAGGAGGCTTCGAAGGATTTTGGTGATGTGTCGCCGAGCAAGGAGGAGCACGACGTTGTTTTTCATAGACGAAAGCGCATAGGTGAAGTTGACCTGGTACCTGAGTCGTTCGGGATGCTTTTTGGCCTGCTCCTCAATAAGATCTTGAACTGGATGAACGATCATGGCAGTCAGATTGGCTGTCAAAACCCTCGCGTGGAAATCCTGGAGGACAGCGAGCGGAGATTTTCCCGAAAAGTTCTCGATTTCGATCCGGCATTTCAAATGGCTGTAAACGGTTTCCACAGACCAGCGCTTGGTGTAGAGTTCTTTGAGCTCAGCCAAAGGAAACTGGCGTTTGTCAAGGAGGGAAGTCAACAGAACGACCTTTACCCTGTTTTTCAATGTGAACCGGAGGACGCGAACTTTCAGGGGGTTGGTGCTCAAGTTCCTCTCTTGGCAGAATTTTATGGCGACGGGCGACGGTTTAAGGGTGACGATAGCCTCGCGCTTTCCGGAGCGGAGGAATTCTTTGACAAGAACTGAATCCTTTTTCATCCGACAAAGGAATTGAGAACCCCGGTTGAGGATCAGGGCAAAAAGCCAGTATGCGGGGTATCCCCGGTCGAGAAGAAGAAGGTCGCCTTCACCGGTATTGTGCACGTGTTTAGCGGCTAATGAGCGTTCACCTTCCCCTTTAGGAACCATGAGTGCATGAACGGTGATGCGGTTCAAGACGTCGTAGAGCAACGAAACCCTGGCNAAAGGGCACGNNTTCCGGGTTTTGGCGGGATGCCAAACGCCAAAGAACTTTCTGGTCTCATCGTTGTCAGGGACACGCAAGGTAGATCCGTCGACAGCCAGTAGACGAAATCCCATCCAGCGCCGAACAGGGAAGGACTGATAAAAGAAGGAGAGCAGTCTCTGATTCAGATCAACAAAAGCCTCGAAAGAAATTTTGCGTCTGGCTCGACAAAACGCGCTAGCGGTAACCTTTCTTTCGGAGCGATCGGGAAATAGAAAAAGTTGAAAAAACCCGTCAAGTTCCTTTTGTAAGGAGCAGCGGACAAAATTCATGAGGAAAAGTATCATGGTGCTAAAGGGGAGTTTACGATTGCGGGAAAAATATTTTTCAGACAAACGATGCCGGTGAAAAAATTCAGGAGAATGAAGATATTTATTGAGAAATCCGACAAGTTTGGCACAAATTCTGGAAAGCACCTTCTGTGCCAACCGCAGTCTTTTCATCAAATTTTTCTGTACACATATGTCGCCTCCTTGAAAAGTAATATTTGACCCCTTTTCTACTGAGGGGATAATAACATAACTTATTATATTTGCAAGCAAAAACATCGGCAGTGTTCTCTTAAGTCAATGACATTGAAGTTATGGTCTGTTCAATGAGGCGCTTTGTAATGGAGCGGATTAATTTGAGAATTTTACTTGCTATCAATACATAGAGAACAGTCCAAGCTGGTAACGCCGCTAGAATCAACCTGTCTCCTTGCCAGTAGGTCAAAACCGAAAAAGTGATTACGCTATAGAGAAGACATGCTAAGAAGAAAATAAGATAAGAATCAGGATCATGTGCCAGCAAAAACACAAAAATAGCAAGAAGCCCGACTAAATGAAGAGGCGCCATAAATCTGCTAATCGCTTTTGAGAACTTTTTAAGGGTAAGGCTTAGTTTTTTATGCTTCACCAAATTTTTTGGATAGTTGGTGAATGAGGATGCCGCCCTGAGATTTACTCTAAGTAGGTAAACAACAGTTTGAATTGTAGCATACGGGTGAGCCAAGACAAACTCTACCTTATCTTGAAGGTTTGCGTATTGCTTTTTCGCGTTCATCGCCTCGGGGCTACTGTATGGTAAAAAATCTTCCCCTTGAGAAAAGCCGTATACAGCGGGGAAGAAACGCCCTTCGAAATTTGATCTTCCCGCTGTTGAGAGCACTACGTTCCCAGTTAATACGGAGGTAAGTGCAAATTGTATGATCAGGGGGTTCAGTGAGAATAGGAAGGGGATAACTGTTCGAAAAGAGCGAGTAGCAGATACAAGAAAATAATAGCCAGTAAAAGGTACCCACAGTAAAAAGAATGGCAGGTAAGTCGGCTTAGCACATACAGCCAAAGAAAGGAAAAAGTTGGATAAAAAAAGGCTTCGCGCATGTTTAAAACTGAAAAAAAGAGATATGTTATATATAGTTAGTGAAATCAAAGTCAAGGATAAGGTTTCTGTGAGTGCATGAAGTGAAATAAAACTGAATGTTGGATTAATAATTATAAAAACAATTCCTAGCAAACTGCATAAGCGGGATTTGGTTATGAGTAATATGGTTTTAAATGTTATGTAAATTGTTGAGAGGTTGAGTAGCCATTGTATTATAAAAAAAACCTGCGCGCCTACGTAAAAGTAAGTAGATAGGTAGAGAGGAAAAACGAAAGGCCGAAGGTTAACAATGGATGCTCTTGGCACAGATGCATTTCCAGTAAAGAAATCGGCGTAGATACGATAGGTTTTGGAATCGGGTGTACTAAAAAGAAGATCTTCAGTGACTGGGAGGAAACCGATTTGCCAGAATATGAGAAAAGCAGTTAATGAGTAAAGCACAATAAAGGTGCTAAAAAGTAATTTTGTTTTATTTAAATATAATTGCATTAAATTAAATATAATGTCATTGACTTAAGAGAACCCGGGCCATGTTTTCACATATAAATATAACTCGACTTTACAAATAAGCGAGCACAAATTGGGTGATTATTTGTGATATTAATATGTTAGCTTTTGTTTAGCTGTAGGACCCTACTGTATGCCGAAAAAACGCCTTCTCAAATGCAGCATATATAGCCATCAAGGATATTTTCTCTTGACATGTAGGCCCCTACTCTACATAGTGGGTGCCATGGCGCACCTCCACAAGAAAATCAAGAAAGGCAACGCCT
>LR026961.1:139852-148879 GCA_900498135.1 uncultured Desulfatiglans sp. | reverse complement strand
GCTTACAGAGATCGGCATCTCATCAAGAACCAGTTCCGGAAGACAAAACATCCTTTTCAAATCGCATTTATGCCCCAATACCATTGGACCGATTCCAAGATAAGGATCCACGCCTTTGTTTGCATTGCCGCTCTGGTCTATCTCACGCTTCTGGAACGCTCGCTTCGCGCCCATGGACTCAAGATGTCCGCCGCAGAGGCGGTGCGCCATCTCCGTGATTTGCGGACGGCCCTCTTCTGGCTTCCCGGCGCGAAGAAACCCGGACGGAGGTTGGAAGACCCCACATCTCAGCAAATAGCGGTTCTGGATGCTCTCGGCTTCGTGATCCAGGACGGTAGGGTCCTACAAAAGCAGTAGCTATTTTTTACTGCGATAACAAAGGCTTGCTTCTTTTTTCAGTTTCTTATTTGTAAACTCGAGTTCAAGCCATCGCCTTATAGGTGGTTGCTAATTGACTTGATTGATTTCCTTGTGACATAAGAGAGTGTAGAGCAGAAGTCTATGACTCAGTATCTGGAACACTAATGCCGACTCAATGACATTAAGGTTAGTATGATCTTTATTCAGGTGCTTTATTGGATCTTCGTTACCCCATTACAGAGTTTGCATAGCTACCAGCTTACCGAATCGTGAGTCTCCTGCATCCCGAAGTTTCTGGTAGGGTCCGTGCTCTACCAAGCGCCCGTTGTCGAAAATATACACGTGATCAACGTTTCGGATGGTGGATAGGCGGTGCGCGATGATGACAACAGTTATGCGTCCTTGGAGTGCATCGATACTCTGTTGGATGAAGGTTTCAGATTCAGTGTCTAGGGAACTGGTCGCTTCATCGAGGATCAACAAACTCGGTTTGCGGAATAATTCGCGTGCAATGAATAGACGCTGTCTCTGTCCACCTGAAAGGCGGATGCCACGGTCACCGACCAGGGTTTGGTATTTATTGGGTAGCGTTTCAATGAACTGCGCGATGTGCGCTTGCTGGGCAGCTTCGCGGACGCGTTCCTCTAGAAGATGATCTGTAGTAATGTCGCCTTCCCACATGCAGATGTTGTTCGCGATGGTATCGTCAAAGACAACCGTCTCTTGTGAAACATAGCCAATCTGCTTACGCCAATCAGCGAGGTGGATTTTATCAGCCGGTATACCGTCGATGAACACCTGTCCTTTCTGAGGTTTGAGCATAAGAGTCAGAAGGTCGCCGATTGTAGATTTGCCAGCGCCGGATTCCCCGATTAGCGCGATGGATGTGCACAAGGGGATGTCGAGGCTGACGTTCTTCAAGACGTCCCCGACTTCAGGTGAGTAACTGAAATAGACATTGCGAAGGCTGAGCCCTTGGGCAAGAGGGGGCACGGGCTCAGTTGCGTCAGGCTCACGGTGTTGGCGTTGGGCGTCGAATTCATCCCGGACCAACTCCAAACTTCCGATCTGATTGAGTGTATTGAGCCATGAAACCTGTGTGCTCAGGATGGCATTCAGGCCTCGGTAAAATAGAACGATGGATACCAGGATCGGTGTCAGGGGCTGTTGCAGGAGGACAATTTGGACCAACACGATGAGCATGATGAAGACAACGGTGACGGGCTCTCGAACTGCGATGGTAAAAGCCTGCGCGATGCCGCGGCGCATCTCCTGGCCGGTGAGGCGACAAATGGATGCCATGATATTGGTGCGCATGGGGCCGGATTGGCCGGTGGCGGTGAGGTATTTGAAGGCGTGGAGAAATTGGATCAACAGTTTGGATAGGTGCCCGTTTTCGGTGGCGCTTTTCCGCGAGAGTTTGCGTACATAAATGTTGAGCCAGCGGAAAAGCAGCATGAGAAGGATGCCAATGATCAGGGCCATGAACCCGAAGCGCCAGGTCACGGCAAAGGCGAGGCCGATGTAGACCGCAGCGGAAAGCAATAGGGAGCCGAATAGCATCAGAAAATGAAAAGAATTCAACATCTGCGTGATCTGTTCGTTGATGACGTTGATGAAGTGGCCCGTGTCTCTCTCGGCATAGTAAAGGTAACTCATGCGTCTGTAGTCATCGAACAGGCGTGCTTTGAGTTCGCGCAGCAATTGAGCACGGAGTATGGCGTTAAAGGCTTGCGCGCCAAAGACCAGAACGCCTTTTGCGATGAAAGCAAGGGTGATAAGTATGACCAAGGCTGTAGTGGATTGAGCCCAACCCAAGCTGGCGAGCAAGTCGTTGAGCAGTTTGTTGATTCCCGTAAGGGGCTCTGCAACGGCCCCCCCGCTTTTGCCGTCGAACCCTTGTAAGAGGGGCAGCAGCATGAGGATGCCCACGCCCTCGGCCAGCGCTCCGACCAAGGTCAACCCGAACACCAGGTAGATGCGTGCACCTAGGTACGTCTGGTAGACGTGCAGGTAATCGGGGATATCGCGGAGAGGATTTTTGTGCATTGCAAGGGTTGAGGGGGCGGCTAGAACTAGAAGATGGGTTCGGTTTCTTGTTAGGTTTGCGGGTATCCGTTGTGTATTGTTGCTTGATGTGCAGGTCTTGGTCGGAATCTAGCCAAGAAAGGGACGGATTGGCAGTTAGCAAAGGGCGGTGATTACAGCTCCGCCGGGCAAGTTACATCCGTTTTTGTGGTGTAACTGGCCGATAAAATTATATTTACAGTTGATTGGGTCAGCTGTCTTGTTGCTCTTTGGAAGGGTGGACTTCCTCTTGCAAGGACTCGATCTCCCTTCTAAGGGCTTCGTACTCGCGCAGTTTGCGTTTCAGAAAGGCTGCAGCGAGGCGCAGCTTTTCTTCGAGGCCGGCCGGGGTCAGTTTATAGATATAGGCTGCTTTGGCCTTGGCGTTTTTGAAGCGCTGGGCTTTTACCATGCCCTTTTGAATCAGGGCCCTGATACAGTAGTTCGTCTTGCCTATACTGATACCTGCCAGCCGCGACATCTCCCGCTGGGTCAAACTACGGTCGGCCTCGGCGATGATCCGAAGCAGCCGCAGGTGAATTTCCTGCTCATAGGCGCCCGGGAGGTATCTGTTCATGGCGAGAATTTATTGCCATGGACAGGGCGGAAATGTCAAGTTTAAAAGGCTGCCGGGGTGGATTAAAGGCGGGATGGTTTTCTGCGGCAAGGTGAAAAAGGAGTGTTGGCACTATACGCTCGACAACGAGCCGTATCCGGATCTATATTTTGACTTTCCAGTGCGTTAGGGCGGCGGATGGTGAAGTTTTCCGGTTTCTCTTTGAAGGGGGTGACTCATGGCCAATAAAGCGCTTCTCGTTGGTGTGAATCGGTACAGGCTTCCCGGTGCGGATCTTCAAGGGTGCGTCAACGATGTGACCAATGTCCGGGATGTCCTGCTCAAGTACTTCGGCTTCACGGTGAAGCAGGTCCGCGTGCTGGTAGACGCGCGGGCGACCAAGGCGGCGATCTTCAAGCGGCTTGAATGGCTGGTCAAGGGGGTCAAGGCGGGGGACCGGCTGCTCTTTCACTTCTCGGGGCACGGGTCGCAGATCCGGGATCGAAGCGGAGACGAGTTGAAGGACCGGCTGGACGAGATCCTCTGCCCGCACGACATGGACTGGGACGGCACCTACATCATCGACGACGAACTGAAGACCTTTTTCGGGAAGGTGCCGACGGGGGTGCGGTTGGATGTCTTGCTGGACTGCTGCCATTCGGGGACCGGCACGCGGGAGGCCTTTGCGATGGCGGCGCTTCCCGAGGAGCGGGCGTTCCGGCCGCGGTTCCTGCCGCCGCCGATCGACATCCTGTGCCGTCAGATGGACGAAGAGGAAGACCTCCAGGTCAGGCGTCTGCTGAAGGCGACGAACCCTGCCAATCATGCCCTGTTTGCCGGATGCCGGGACAATCAGACCTCGGCCGACGCCTACATCGAGGGATCCTACAACGGGGCGTTCACGTATTATTTCTGCAAGCACCTGCGCGACACGCAGGGCAATCTTGCAAGGTCCGAGCTGATGAAGCGGCTGCGGGCCTCGTTGAAGTTCGAGGGGTACAGCCAGGTCCCGCAGTTGGAGTGCCAGGCGGCGCGGCGCAAGAAGCGGCTGCTCGACTGAAGGGAAAGAGACATTGGGGGCACTGGATGAAAAATGGGCGCAGGGTCGAATCTGCGCCCATTTTTGTGGGGAGGGGCCGGAACGGTTCGAGGCGCGGGGAATGGAATGGGGCCGGATCGGCCGGATAGATGAACGTCGAGGCCAAAGACTGATCGCACTGCCGCCAGGAAAGCTCTTGATGCTGCTTGCCTTCGGCTCGATCCTGGGGGGGACGACGATCCTGTTCGGCACGGCGGCCCAGCTCGGGGTGAACGCCGACAGCTTCCTGAAGGCGGCTGCCATCGGGGCGTCCTGCGCGTTCCTGACGCCCGTCGGACATCAGAACAACACGCTGATCCTGGGTGCTGGGGGTTTCGGGTTCGGGGATTACTGGCGGATGGGGCTGCCGACCGATATCCTGATGGTCTGCATCGGCGTGCCGATGCTCCTGTGGGTTTGGCCCCTATGACGGGGCGAGGGCGCCGAGCTTCGCAAATCATGTCCGGCGGGCAGGATGCCGGGGAGATCAGACGTTTCCCGATACGCAAAACCGAGGCCGGTCCGGGAAGGGGCGGCCAGCCCGCTTTTCATTCTTTTGGTTTGCAGACGATCGATGGCATCATTCCCGGTCCTCACACGGGCAGCGGGGCTGCAAGCATGCCCCGCTGCGTCTAGGATATGCGGTTCAGTGAGGTGTCTCAGGGAATTGCGGCTCTTGCGGCGCAGCTGACGATAGCACCTTTTTCTTTGCCGGATATGATGCCGCTCGCTTTGAGTTGGTTGGTCAAGCTGCTGACGCATTTGACGAACTGGCCGTGGTTGGCGGCCCCCTCCGCGCACTCATCGATCAGGTCCGATAAGAGCTTCCCATTATAGACGACATCCGTAACCCCCGTCTCACAACCATCGATCGATACGGGATCGCGCAGGCAACCCTCCACCGTGACATTGTTGAAGCTCACGCCGTGGGTCGCCCCATAGCCGTAAAGGCCATAGAAGATCTGGAGCTTGGCCATTTCGCCCGTAAACGTCATGCCCGCGGGAGTCAGCTCAATTGTCCTCCAGTCGCCGTCCGTTTCGAAGCCTTGATCGAGAGCGTTGATCGTCATGAAGGCCTCGCCCGAGGTCTCGCTGGTGGCTGTCAGAACGATCTGGATCTCATAGGTCCCGCCCGTGTTGTAGGTTCCGCCGTCAACGGCAAGGGGGCTTTGGGCCTGCCATTGGTCCACACCGTCTCGGTCGAACCAGAACCGGTGGTTGTTCCCGGGGGCCGCAGGAACGCCGGGCAGATTGTAGGCCCCTTCTCCTTGTCCGCCTACCTTCTGGAGATGCAGCTTGTCATCGAGATCCAGGGCGGGGGCTCCTTCAGGGTCGGGATCGAATGTGCCGGCAGTGTAATGATAATCCGTCGCCATCCAGACGCCGGCGCCTTCGGTCGGATTGAAATTGCCGTATCCGACTGTGCGTGCGCCTAACTGGCTCCAGGCATGGGCTCTGGCGTCGTCGCTCAAGCCGTTCCCGTCATACGTAAAGGTGATGATCAGATCGCATTTGGTGAGATCCCAAACCTCATCGAAATTTCCAGCGACGAATCCGCCCGAGAGTGGAACGTCACCGTAGTCGATGGTTGCGGGCTCTGCGCCGGCAAGGCCTGAAAGCGCACCGCACAGCAAAACGACAGCCGCGATGAGAACAACTTTTTTGATCTTCATGTCAAACCTCCCATCATCAGGATTTATTCGTTGTTCCTATGAACCTTCGATGACCCCCTTGAGTTTGCATCACCCCCCTTCATCCGACGGCCGGCTGATCGAGAGCAGGCGGTGACCTCCGGAAGGTGTCCACGTTGCCTGCATTGCGGCCGATCAAAAGCAGACAGCCGGATCACCTTTCGGCAACCCGGCTGTCTGCTGGAGACCCGTGGCTTTCCGTCCCCGTCTCGCGGCGGGTTTGGCCTTTTCGTGAGAAATATCTCTTAGCGACCTAAAAGAAACGGCCGGAATAAATCTTGCCGATTGTGCGTGACCGCAGCTTGAGAGCCCTTCTGCATATTCAGGATCAAGAGGAACTTCGGGTCGGTGAGGCGGCTCGGCAGGCCGGGAGCTGCTAGAGAAGCGCTGGAGGAGAGCAGGCCTGGATGTCCGAAACAGATTCCATTGGGTGATGGAAATTCAGACGATGAACAAGTTGAGTTGAAAAGCATTATTTCAAGCCTGACGAGGGATGTCAAGATTAAAGAGGAAGGATGAACGCGGTGTGGGTCATCCGCATCATCCAGAGCCATTTGCGGAACCCGATGAGCCGGAGGGCGGGAGGATCGGTTCCCTGATCTTGCGGTGCTGAACAGCCTTCTATGCGATTTTGGATACGGCAGCCGCCGCGCGAGCTCGATGGCCTCGATGCGGATATTCGACTTGGAAAAGGGCGGCAGTCGATTCCGGGCTGACAGACATGTGAAGGCTGTGAGAAGCGAACGAAGAAGGATGGCATGATGCAAGACCTGGCACTCATAGAATTCTTCGGACGATAATTGATTGAGTAAAGATGGAGTATTTTCTGAATCACGGAATAAATCAATGAGGTATTTTCAAGTCAATAATATGGTTTGTAGGTATGACAGTGCAAAACCTGGCACTGCATGGTTAGCTAAATGGATTTTTTTTACTTGACATAAATCTTTCTTGATCCTATCGTCCAAAATCTGAACGATTCAAATACATATTCTCTGATTCTATCTGATCGTCCCGCGCATACATAAAGTGTGTTAACTATCTGTTTTTTTTATTCCAAGCGTGAGAGGATGAAGTCAATAGAATTGGAATAAGCTTGGATATGTTTGATAACTAGGATTTTCGATATTTTTTAGCCAGCATCATTCTTCCCGAAGAGAATAGATATTTCCATCTTGAAAGGTTCCGTCCGTAAGCGGTTCGAACGGATCTTGACGGGTGGGTTTTTGTGGTTTTTCGTTGGCTTATAGTTTGCGGCCGTTGTTTATGAACAAGAAGAATCATACGAGCAAGGAGGTCGTCAGATGAGGGCAAATGACAAAAGGAAGGTGGGTATGTCTTTGGTTGTGTTTGCGGCCCTGTTGTTGTTGTGTGCGTGTCAGAGCGCGCCCCCGCCGGCGCCTGAGCCCACGGCCGAGGACTATTTCAACCAGGGGATGCGGTATTTCAAGGCTGCAAACTATGATAGCGCCATAAGGGAATTCAGAATGGCGACCGCCGAAAACCCCTCTTACATACAGGCCTACTTCTATCTGGGGCAGTGCTATGAGAAAAAACAGGCTTGGGACGATGCGGTAGCCGCCTACAGGGAATGCATCAAGCTGGACAGCCAATATCTGAAGGCGCGGGAAGCCCTGGGTGTGCTCTACTATGACCTCCAAAAGTATTCGCAGGCGCGGGAACAGTTGGAAGCCGCGAAGAGCTTGGGGAGCATCCTGCCCAAGGTGTATTTCTGCCTGGGTGAGATCTTGCGAACAGATGGGGACTGCAAGGGAGCGATGGCGGAATACCAGCGTGCGCTGCAATTGGATCCAGCCTATGTGGCTGCCAAGGACGGTCTCAAACTTGCCACCGATGACTGCAACAGGAAATACAGGAAGCCCCAGGCGCCTCTTCCCAAGAAGGAAAAATCGTTTCAGGGCGGTGGCGCCGCAATCGAACCGGGCAAGTTTTAAGAGCGGTTCGTGGAGGGTTTTATGTGCAGGGTGGCAGAAGGCTGATAACGGCAAAGACTGAAGCATTCTTGGAGGAGAATTATGAGAAGGAAAGGGGCTAGTACCATGTAACATTTAATATTTCGTTTTTAACGGCATATGATATAATGGCGACCACAAGGAGGGTCGCCATGGCGCCAAGATACCGAGTAACGCTGAGTGCAGAGGAACGCAAAGAACTGGAGGCATTGACACGGCGCGGTAAAATCCAGGCAAGAAAGTTCATCCACGCACGTGCTTTGTTACTGTGCGATGCTGGCCCCGATGGCCCGGCATGGGCTACGGATGAAGTGGCAACAGCTCTGGGCGCCAGTACCCGCATGATCGAGCACCTGAAGAAGCGCTTCGTGGAAGAAGGGCTCGAGGCGGCCCTGGAGCGTAAGCCCAGGGAAAAGCCACCCCGGGAGGTCATCTTTGATGGGGCTTTTGAAGCACGCCTGATCGCTTTGGCCTGTTCGGAGGCGCCGGATGGACACCAGCGATGGACGGTCAGACTGCTTGCGGACAAGGCCGTTGAACTTAAGTTTGCGCGCGCTGTTTCACACATGACCGTACAGCGCATATTAAAAAAAACGAACTTAAACCTCACCTCAGCAAGTACTGGAAAATCCCGCCGGAAGGGAGTGCGGCGTTCGTAGCGGCGATGGAGGATGTTCTGGAAGTTTACCGCTTGGCGTATGATCCCGATTACCCGGTGGTGTGCATGGATGAATCCTGCAAACAGTTGATTGGCGAAGTGCGCGACCCGATTCCATGCAAGCCAGGACAACCCATACGGATGGATGACGAATACGTTAGAAATGGGGTGGCTCAGATCTTCATGGCGGTGGAGCCGCTCGCCGGCAAGCGGCATGTGGCTGTCACGGAACAACGCACCAGAAAAGACTGGGCATTGCAGATCAAGCAGATGCTCGATGACCGCTATCCCGAAGTGATCAAAGTTCGGCTGGTTATGGACAATCTGAACACTCACAATATTGCCTCACTCTATGAGACGTTCGAGCCCCCGGAGGCCAGGCGACTCGCCGAAAGGCTTGAGATTCATTACACGCCGAAACATGGCAGTTGGCTCAACATGGCGGAGATCGAACTCAGTGTCCTGAAAGGGCAGTGCCTCGACCGCAGGATCGCCGATATTGCTACCATGCGGGCTGAAGTGGCCACATGGGAAACAGACCGAAACAACAGCGCAAAAAAGATTGCCTGGCACTTCAAAACATCCGATGCCAGGATCAAGTTGAAACGCTTATATCCGCAATTCTAAGCGTTACATGGTACTAG
>LR026961.1:0-138692 GCA_900498135.1 uncultured Desulfatiglans sp. | reverse complement strand
AGCGCAAAAAAGATTGCCTGGCACTTCAAAACATCCGATGCCAGGATCAAGTTGAAACGCTTATATCCGCAATTCTAAGCGTTACATGGTACTAGGGGGATCTTCGTTCTTGCTTGCGTGACGATGGTTTCTGTTTTCTTGTGGACGTCCGCCTCGGCTGGAAACAGGCAGCTCATGAGCGAGAAGATGGCCAAAGAAGACCTGAAGCGGAATCTGATGGAGTCCGTTGTGGGCTACAAGGTCATGAGCAAGAGCCAGATGGGCCTTACCGAGGAAGCGAAATACCAGGTCAAGGAAAGGGCGGACGCCTTGGTGAAAGGGATCGTGGTCGAGAAGGTGATATACGATCCTCAGAAGGATGTCGCCTTCGCGTTCGGATCGGTGAAGCTCGGGGATGTCAAGACAGTTGTGGGCGACATGAAACGCTATGACAATGTGGTGGTTCAAGGCATGGGTTTCGGGACGATGACCCCGGAAGCGCGGCCTCCCCTCATGGCGCTGCGCGCCGCGCTTCTGAACGCCTATGACGAGATGGCCGAGACCCTGGTTGGGGAAAAGATTTCCAGTTACAGCGAGATGGAGAATTTTATCCTCACCAAGGATATCAACCACTCCGAGGTCTGTGCAGCCGTCTACGGGGCAAGCATTCCGAACCCCGGCATCGATGACAAGGACAGGGGCTGGGGATGGGATGAAAGCGGGAATGCCTTTGTGAAGCTTCAGCTTGATCTGCGCAAGGTCAAAGACATCCTTGGGCAGCGGATCGTATACGAGGGCCCGAATATCATAGAGGTGGAAGGCAGGGGCGCCCAGACAGACGAACTGGCTGGACCCGAGCAGGGCGGAAGCGGAGAGATGGTTGCCGCTCCGGCCACCCCACGGACCACGCTGCAGGCGCTGCCTGTTCCGGTCGGCGGCCAGAAGGTCGGTGAGCCCGTGGCTCCGCCGCCTGCACCTGAAAAACACGAAGGGGGAGCGAGCAGATAATAAACCCGTGCCGGCAGGCCTTCGCAGCGGGAAGCGCCTGCCGGAGCCGAGAGGTCCCGGCGGAGGATGGTGTTCAGATTGGGAATCGCGCAACAAGGAATGCAGAGATCACGGCTGCCCTTTCTTCTTTCCCGGTTGTGCGGCTGCATGCTTGTTGTTCTGGTTGTTTCACTCCGCGCCGGCGGAGCGTCGGAGGAGATTCCCTGGACCGATGCATGTGTGAACGCTGCGCAGGCGTCCAAAGTGGCTGTCGTGGTCAACTGCGATTCCGGTGGCGATTTGGAGAGCCAGGTTCAGGGGTTGATTGAAGATATCCTCTATGAGATCGGCTTTGGGATTATAGACACGGATCTTGTGCAGAGCGCCATCAGCGACACGCAACGGCAGCTGCTTTTCTCCGGCGACAAGGTGGCCGCGCTGCAGGCTGCCGATGCGTTGGATGCGGACCTGCTGATGATGGTGAAGGTCGGGGTGAGTTCCAGGGCGGTCAGCCATCTTAAGACCAATCTCCAGAGTGTCTCTGTCGGAGTGTCGTGCCGGATGGTTGCGAAGGATTCCGGGGCTGTGCTCTCAGTCTTCAGACTGACGGACCGCACGGCCGGATTGGATGAGGGGTCGGCGGCGATCCTGTATCTGGAAAAAAGATCCGAGGAGATTGCCGGGAAAGTGAAAAGGGATTTTTGCGGCCGCATTCTGAAGGAACTGGGCGGTCCGTCGCCTGCTGTCCGCCCGCGCGGCGAAGGGGTTGACCTGCCGGCCTCGACCCTCGTGCCCGGCGCAGGAGAAAAGGTCCAGGATGCATCGAGTCTGGAAGATCTTTAGCGTGTTGGGTGCGGTAACCCTCCTTTCACCCTGCCCTGCCCAAGCCGAGGCGGACCCCATCCCTACGATCGTGGTTTCCGCCGAAGGCCTTGCGGATCCGAACTACTATCGCGATCAGAGCATTGCCTACGACGAGGCGCTTCGTGACGCCAAAGGTCAGGCTGTGGAAAAGGCCGTCGGGTGTTTTGTCAGCAGCCGCACGGTTGTCGAGAACTATGCCCTGGTCTCGGATCGCCTAATCTCCAAAAGCGACGGCTTGATCAAATCCGTTTTCAAAGTGGTGAATGGTGGCGTCCAGGCGGATGGGTTCTACCACGTCTGGATCAAGGCGGAGATATTCGCGAAGCCGTTGAGCGAGAGCTTGAATCAGCTGTCAGGGAAGGAACGTTCCTTTCTGATCAAGGAGAGGGGCAACCCGGTGGTCAGCGTCGGCATCCTGGTGGAGTCTCCGGAGAGCGGCGAACGGCAGGAATGCCACACGTGCAATACGGAGATCAGCAGCGCCCTGATGCATTTCGGATACCGGGTGATCTCGGATAAGAAGGCACTCGAAGAAAAGGAGGCCCGCATCAAGATGATGGTCTCCCAGGGATATCCCGGCCAGCTGGCTTCGACATTCATCCGCAAGATGAGCGACATCTCCGTCATGGGGATGGTGAATCTCAGAAAGTCTCCCAAAATCAACCTCGCCGGAATCGATGTGCAGACCACTCTCCTGACTGCCTGGTCTCTCGAGGCGGTCGACAACCACACGTCGCAGATCATCTTCGCCCGAAATTTTCAGCCTCCGCGGGGCGTCATGTACAACAACGAGGACGAGGCCGTCCTGAAGGTGGGAAAGCAGATTGGGGAGGTCTTCTCGAAGGACCTTTTCAAGAGCTACATCATGCGGCCCTCGCATGAGATCCTCATGATCGTGAGCGGGTTTGAAGACCGAAGCCTTGCAAAGATGCTAAAAAAGGAGCTTATCGGGGTGCGCGCCGTGTTGAACGTGAATTTCAAGGAATTCCTGGCGGGAGGCGAAACGGTCTTCGACGTCGAGTTTGCGGGCGGCAGGGAGCATTTTTCGAACATTGTGGAGGATGCGGTTCTTGGACCCTTGAACCGTAAGTTCGGCAAGGACGCTTTTCACATCACTGAGGAGCATGGGGATATCCTCCGGATAGCATTCGATTCTTCGAACCTTCGGCAACCGTTCGAGGAGGTTCTCGAAGAAGGGGCTCCCCTGCAGCTCGTGGCGGATGCCCCCCCCGAGCGTCTGCGCGAGGTTGTCAAGAGTGAGGAATTGAAGCAAAAGGTGGTAAAGGCCAACCCGGATGCCGGGAAGGCGTTGATGGATCTGTAAAGCATTTGGGGAAGGGAAAGAGGAGATTATGGCGTTTCAAAGCGGAGAGGCCGGAGGCGGCCGGGATAGGCAGATGTTCAGAGGCCAGCCTTTGGCGGTATCGCTTTTCGTGGTGGTGTTCGCGGCGCTTCTGTCGTTTGCTTGCGGCTGCGTTGCGAACAAGCTGATTGCCCGGCAGGGGGCCCATTCCTTTGAAGGACGAGTCACATCCTATCAGATCGAAAAACTGTTCAACACGGGGTATGTAGAGATCCGCTCGGCAGACGGAAGCGGGACGAAGCGGTTCGAATCGGATCCCCTCACGAAATTTCTCGGGGATGAACTGCCTCGTACAGGGGATTACGTAAAGGTCACCTATCTCGTCGATAACGAGGTCAATAAGCTATGCAGCTTGCAGGTCGAACATAACAAACCGGCTGCCGTCTACCTGCCTCCCCCACGTTCTGCCGCTGCCGCGAAAACGGGCTCTTCGGAGCGTTTCTGTTCGGATATTCCCGACGAAGAGATCAAGGGGTTCGGGCGGGTGAAAAAGGTCGTGAATGTAAGGAGCGGTGCAAGTACCAGCTGCGCGAAGCTCTCACAGGCCTCGCCCGGCGACAGACTGAGGCTGCTCGGAAAGAAGGACCGATGGTACTACCTCGAGCTGCCCGACGGAACCAAGGGCTGGATGTACAGTCCGCTTGTCCAGGTGGAAGGTCAGGAAACGACGATTTCCGCTCCGGCTGCTGTCACCGTGGATCTCCCGGAGGTGAAAGGGGAGAAAATCTCGATCGCGGTGCTGGATTTTTCCAACACGACGCCCGAAGCTGCTGAAGTCAACCTCGGGAAGATGATTTGTGAGAAGATTACCACCGCCCTGGTGAATTCCGATGCCTTCAAGACCATCGAGCGCGAGCAATTGACCAAAGTGGTGAGCGAACTCGAACTCGGTCAGACCGGGATCATCGATACGTCGAAGGCCATCGAGATCGGAAAGATATACAACGCCGACGCCATCATCGTGGGAAGCGCGGCCTTGATGAACAACGAGATCAGTCTGGACGCGAGAATCATAGAGGTAGAAAGCGGTGTGATCATCAGCGCTGAGTCGAGGACCGGGAGCTACAGCCTTTCGGGTATCAGCGCTATGTCGCAGCAGATAGTGAACAGCCTTGCGCGCAAATTCTACCGGGAGTCCTGAGGCTTGCCAGCGTTCGGCTTGGAGGGGTGATGGGACGGGCCTCGAGAATAGAGTATCCGGGGGCTTGCTATTATATCTGCTCCAAAAGAGAAGAACGGCAGAGCATCTTTGAGGAAGATGGCGATTTCGAAACCTTCCTCCTGATCCTCAAAGACGTCGTGTTGTTGTACCGGTGGAAGTGCTATGCTTGGTCATTGATGGACGATCAATACCAGATAGTTGCCGAAACGCCCAAAGGGAACCTCTCAAGGGGCATGCGCCAGCTGAACGGCGTGTATACCCAGCAATTCAACCGCCGACACGGGCGTAAAGGCCCTTTGTTTCATCATCGCTACCAATAGATTCTGATCGAGAAGAAGAGGTATCTTCTCGAACTCTGCCGGTATGTCGTATTGAGTCCGGTAAGGAGAGGGTTCGTGAAAAGGCCCGAGGAATACCCCTGGAGCAGTTTCATAGTGGAAGGCAGGGATGGTCCTGCGCCAAAGATTTGTGATATGGACTGGGTCCTGCTCCATTTCGGGGGCGACGACCGGGAGGCAATGCGCCGCTATGCGCTCTATGTTCAGAATGGCATTGGGACCCGCTTTCCATCAGAAGACCTGAAAGACCGCTGCATTCTGGGCTGCGAGCATTTCGTCAGCGCTGTGAGACGGATGTTGAGGAGTGGAGTCGGGCTGCAACGGGCCGTTAAGTTCAACGGTTCGGGCAGACGGCCGAGTCTTGAGGCACTCTTTGCCCCGCATGGTCCGGTAGACAAAGAGCGCCGGAACAAGGCCATTGCACGGGCTCGCTGGGAGTTCGGCTACAGCCTGAAAGAAATCGCGAAGCATGCATGCGTCCATCCTTCCACCATCAGCAGGATTGCCCGCGGGCGCTCTGGCGAGGAGTTGGAGACGCCTTTTACCTTTCCCCGTTCATGAATCAGCATGGTGGCCGATTCCTGTTTTATTACAGGCCGTAGAGGCTCGAATCGACCGCCCGGCAGCCCCATCGGAGCACTCATCGGTCAGGTCCGGTAAAAGCTTTCCATTCTAAACGACATCGGTAGCCCCAGTTTCACAACCATCGACCGACACGGGTTCGCGCAGACAACCCTGTACCGTGATATGGCTGAAGACTACTCTGCGCGTCGCTTAATACCCCTACAGAATCTTTAGTGCTTCCTTTTCTTCCCTCTTTTTACTATGAGTACGCTGAAGATGTAGATCAGGTTTCCGCATTCGTGAATGTATTTGGACGACGGCCCCAATCCGTTTGACGGATGGCTATAGGATCAGATTCTAATTGAAGCGTTTACAGGTGCGATGATGGTGTTGTTTCTTTGGAGGCCGGTCCGGAAAGGGGCGGTCTTGAAGCGGGAAGGGACGACAGCGGGAGGGAGTGCATGAGGAGAGGGCGGGTGGTGTGGTCATTGGCGGCGGCGTGTCTATTTTCGGCATTCGGGTCAGACGCGTCGGCTATGTACAACGATTACGGTGTGAATCAGCCCAGCGCTTTCCGCGATTACCAGCAGGTCATGATCTGGGACAGCGAGGTCCATGCCGCCGTGGCGGGGTTGAGGGGCGTGTTGATGTTTTCGACCGGCAGCTGTTTTTCGGGAGGATTCATCGACGACCTGGTGCAGTTGGACCGCACCGTTGTCGTGACGGCCAATCTCTGGCATGGGTTCGGTCTTTCGATGTGCGATTTTCTGACAGGTGTTTCGGACGAGCGGGCCTTTCATGATGACTACCTCGATGCCTTCGAATGGGACGGGACAGGATCGCCTCCCACCTTTGAAGAGGCCTTTGCCCTCGCAAAGGATACGCTGCGGGTAACCGGGGGGCAGACATGGTCCTGGGGAGGCGTCGAGTTCCCGCAGTTCGCTTCCACGGGTGAAGCCGGCGGCGGCGACCTGCGCTACAAGACGGGGGACCGGGCGATCCTTTTCAGCGGAATGCCCACCGACAATCCTTATTATCGAACCAGCTGGGACTATACCATCGCTGCCGGCCGCGGGCTGCTCATGCAGGATTACGGCTGGCCCGGGGAGGCCGTTACGACCCTCTTCTCAGATGGGAATGCCCCCCCGGGGGAGGCGGCTCCCTGGCTGTCAGGGGCGGGGACCAAGAGCAATCTGCTGAGTGCCCTCAGAGAAGCCGCGGACGATATGGACGCCGGCAATTCGCTCGTGGTCTTCGTCATCGCGCACGGCCGGAGCAGCGCCGTGATGGCGAGCAGACTCCTCCCGGACGGTTGCAGCATCGAATATCTCCTCATCCCCAACGGGCGCTGCATCGCCCTGGATCCAGCCTACCCGGCCGCCACCTATGGATGCTCCCAGATCGAATTGACCGGTTTCAGAGATCTCGATCCCCGGCACTACTCGGTCCAACTGCCGGCTGCCCTGTCCGGTTGGGGATGGCGGATCGATCCGGAAAAGGGATCGCTTTTCCTCGAGGCGGACGACCCGGCGGACCGGAACTCGTGGCTGGCGCCTGGCGCCGAATACCTCATCCGGCTCGAATACCATGGGGCCCTCGGTCGGATGGCGATCAGCCGCGGGGGCTGGATCCTCTGGCTTCCGGAAGGCGGTGGGGGTCCTCCATTCATGAGTGATTACGGCGAGCCGGGTGCGGGTTGGGGGATGGGAGAGCACGTTCCCGGGGGCGATGCGCTGGGTTCACCGGACCCGTCAAGTTGGGGCGACGGATGGGATTCAGGAGGGGACGGCTGGATCCTTGTTCCGGCGCCTTTCGAAGAGTCCCTGAAGGTTCCGGCGTTGTCCTGGGGAGGAGTCGCAACCTTGGGGTCTTTGATGCTGCTCGTAGGCGTGCGATTCCTCCTCGGAAGACGGAGGACGTGATTCGGCCCCGGCCGGCTGCCGAAACGCCATGATGCAAGCAGGTTCGGGGATTCAGGGGCGGTTGATGGCCAACCCGCTCACCTTTCAGCGTTATGAGGACCTCTATTTCCTCCGGCCCATCGGCATCCGTGACTTGCTGGAAAAGGCTCAATGCACCAGACGCTGGCCTTGACAATTCTTTTGCAACTGCTAAGATTATTACATAATTACGCAATATGTAAAATATATGCTGATGAAAAATCGTCTCAATATCCAGGAGAAGGAAGCCATGCCGCTGGTAAAAGTCATCCGAAACGGACAAATCACCATCCCTAAAGAGTTCCGAAACTCTTTGAAAATCAAGGACGGGGATTTGCTGGAAATCGAACGCTCCGGGTTCGGCTTTTTTGTCAAACCAAAGGTCGTGCTTGACAAGGACGAGGCTATGGAAAAGTTTATGAACGGAGTGGCGCAAATCCGGGAAAAAATGAAAGGGGCTGACCCGGAAGAAGTTGATGCAGCCATCGCAGATGCGGTTAGAGCCGCAAAAGCAGCCACGGCCAAAAAGCGTAAAGCCAGCGCCGATGCATAAAGTCGTCTTCGATACCAACGTCTTTATCAGCGCGATTATCAAAGGGAAAAGCAATCCTGGTCGGCTGCTTGATATGGTTAGGGGAGGGGAGATAGAGCTTGTCCTGTCTCCTGACATCCTTTCGGAAATTCAAGCCGTGCTGCACTATCCGAAGATTAAAAAAATCCACCAGCTACAACCAGAGGCTATCGATGCTTTTTTGAAATATATTGCGTCGATTTCTCAAATAGTTGAGCCTGCCAAGCGTCTAGATGTCATAACAGACGACCCCTCGGACAACATTTATCTGGAATGCGCGGTGGAGGGTCACGCGGATTTTATTGTCAGCGGGGATCATCACCTTACCGATCTTAAAGCCTACTCAGGGATCCGGATTATGGATCCGGCCACTTTTTTAAGAACGATCCACGATAAAGAATAAATCCGTCGCCATTTACACCAGCGTATCCGCCGCCAAGCGGAAGGTGAACCTTTGCGATGGGTGCGTTGATGCAGCGGTGTCAGGTGGTTATCCTTGCCCTCCAAGCCGGGACGATGGGTGATTTTCCGGGGGGCGATGGCAACTCCGAGCGGGCTATTCGCTTTCCGGCGGCGGACAGGACTCGGGGGTGCCGTTGCTTTCGAGTAGGCTCAGAAGGTCTTTCCACTCGGAGATGCGGGGCACCTCGCGCTTGGGCTGGTAGTTTTTGATGGTGGCTATCCCCGGGGCGAAGGGGATGTTGCGGTCCCAGACGTAGGTGGTCCAGATCGGCTGGATGCCGACCTGGCAAGGCCCTTCGATATCAGGCTCGGGGTCGTCGCCGATGTAGATCAGGTCCTGGGCCTCCACCCCGAGCTCCTCCATCAGCCGTTCGAAGACGAGCGGATGCGGTTTGCGGTAGCCCAGTTCCCCGGATATGAGGATGGTGTCGAAGTGCTCGGTCAGGCCGAGGGAATCGAGGATCTTCCAGGCGGCCGGCCCGTGGGTGAAGTTGGAAAGAAGCCCCAGACGGTATCGGCGGCGGAGTTCGGAGAGCATCTCGGCCGTGCCGGGGATCAGACGGGCCGATTCGTGAAAGGCCGAGAAATAGGCGTTGATCGCCTGTGCGATGCGGGGGTCGTCCGGATCGACCTCGAACCCCACCGCCTGGAGGGCGGCGCTGATCCAGAAGCGGTTGTGCGTTTCGCGCCCGGTCACACGGGTTTCGGCGATGAAGCGGATGGCCGCTTCGCGGTGGGCCTTGTTGAATCTCGTTTCGTCTATCGGGAACCCGTTCTCGGTCAGGCTCCCGACCAAACGCCCGACGGCGATCTGGAGGGCGTTCGCCTCGACCGTGATCAGCGTGTTGAACAGGTCGAATCCTATGGCTTGCAGTGTCCGCATTGTGAAATGATAGCTGAACCGGCCGGCAAAGACAAGGTTTTGGGGATCACCTTTCTATGACCAACGCGGCGTCCAGGACCAGCAGCCCGTGCTCCATGACCCGGACCGGATTGAGGTCGAGCTCCTTGATCTCGGGGTGCTGAACGAGGAACTGCGAGATCTTGGCTGCGGCATCGGCCACGGCCTGCTGGTCGTACCGGGGGCCGCCGCGCCAGCGGTCGAGGAGGGCGCGGCCCTTCAGGTCGCCGAGCATGTCGAGGGCCTCCGCCGCTGGTATGGGGGCCAGGCGCATGGCGGCATCGCCCAGGGCCTCCGCCGCCGTTCCGCCGAGGCCCAGGAGGACCGTGGGGCCGAAGCTCGCGTCGCGGGTGCCGCCGATGATGAGTTCGGGGCCTGCCGGGGCCATTTCCTCGATCAGGTACCGCTTTTCACCAGCGGCCTCGATGCGGTCGATCCGGTCGAGGGCTGCGCAGAGCTGGTCGTCGGTGCGAATGTCGAGATGGACGCCCCCCACCTCGGTCTTGTGGAGGATGGATGGGGAGAGGACCTTGACGACGCAGGGTTTCTGCAGACCGGCAAAGGCGGTCCGGGCCTCGTCCCGGGTCTTGCAGACCGCGCGGTGCGGGGTCGGTATGCCGATCCGGTCCAGCGCGGCCTTGATCTCGGCCTCGTCCGGGGCGTCGCCGAAGGGGGCCGCCGATGGAATGTCCGGTGGGGCATCGAGGGTTCGCCGGCGATGGGCGCGCCTGGCATCCTCGACGAGCGCCCGGACGGCCCGCGCGGTTCGGTCCGGGGAGACGAAGGCGGGGATGCCGAGGGCCTTCAGGTCATGGAGCGTCGGGGCCAGGTCTTCCGGGAAGCCCGCCGTGCCGAAGATCACCGGCTGGGGGAGGGCGTCCTTCGTCGCCTTGAAGAGGGCCACCGGGTCGATGACGGCGGGCTCGTGGATCGCGAAAACGACGAGGAGGTCGACGGAGGGGTCGTCCGACATGGCCTTGAGCACGCCCTCGAAGGTGGGGCTCGGCCGCCCGGTGTCGACCGGGTTCTGGATGAAGGTCATCGGGGGGATCAGGCCCGCGATCTTTTGCACGGTTTCGGGCGTTAGCCGGGGGAGGTTCACGGAATGGCTCCGGAGTTCGTCGGCGATGATCATGGCCGGCCCGGCCTGCCCGCTCAGGAGCCCCACGCCGGGGTCGGCCTTGGGGGCCAGCCGCACCTTGGAAAGCAGGTTGGCGGCGTCGATCAGGTCGTTGCTCGAATCCGCCACCACGGCGCCGGCCTGGCGGAGCGCCGTGCACTTGAGGGCGTAGGAGCCGATCAGGTTGCCGGTGTGGGAGGCGGCGAACTCACCGATGTCCGCCCGGCCGACGGCAAAGGCCACGACGGGTTTTTTCGCGGTGGCGCGGGAGACGGCCTCGAAGAGCCGCCGGCCGTTGCTCACTCCTTCGAGCGCCATGGCGATGACGCGGGTGTCGGGGTCGTCGGCCAGGTAGTCGACCACGTCGGCAGCCGAGACGTCGGGGCCGTTGCCGATCCCGGTCGCAACGCTGATGCCGAGCCCCTGGGCGTGGACGACGGAGCAGAGGATGAGGTTCATGGCCCCGCTCTGCGAGACGACCCCTACATCCCCGGGCCGCATCTCGCTGATCCAGGGCGTAAAATTGGCCGGGACGCCGGCGCGCGGGTTGGCGAAGCCGGCTACGTTGGGACCGAGCAGCCGGATGCCGTAGGTCCGGCAGACCGAAAGAAGCTCTTCCTGCGCCGCCTTGCCGGGTGCGCCCGATTCCGCGAACCCGCCGCTGATGATCATCGCTGCGCCTGCACCCGCCTCCCCGGCCTCCCGCAGGGCCGCGGCGCTCCCCTTGGCGGGGATGGTCAGGATCACCAGATCCACCGGTTTCCCGATCGACTTGAAATCGGGATAGACGCGAAACCCCTGGGTTTCATCGAGCTTGGGATTGATGGGGTAGAGCGCCCCGGGGAAGTTCCTGAGGGCGTAGACCATCTGGTAGCCGGCCTTGTAGGGGTCGTTCGACGCCCCGACAACGGCGATGGAGCGCGGGCGGAACAGTCTTTCGAGCGATGCCATGGGGGATTCCTCTTATGTCTGGGTGGGATCGGGGAGCGTCCGGTTATGGACGCCATGTTTCGCAATGTGAAACCAAAGTCCATTTTATGGCAAATTAGAATGTATCTCAGCGGGGGCGGAGGGTCAATCAATTATTTGGTTTCCATCTGGAAAAGGTCTTTTTCATTCACGCTGGTCAAAAAATGGACAAACATAGCCGGTGGAGAAACGGCCGAAATGGGCGGCCCGAGGCGCCCGCCGCCTTGGAAAAGGACAACCCATGTGAACTTCAGAGGGCGGGTCCGTATATCCCGTCTCAGCTTGACAACCCTCCACCCTTCTGGCAAAAATGCATTGAATAAATTTAGTCATTGGGCATTGAATAAAAATAATCGTTCAGGAAGCCCTGTATGGATATCCGCTTTGCACCTCACAACACGCACCTCGAGGACCCTGAAACCTTCGAGGCCCGGGATCCCCATCTCCGGCAGTTAAGCCGGCAGGCGTTCGTCCACCGCTCGCATCTCCTCGAGGAACTGCCGTCTAATACGCCCGGCGTCTACACCATCGGCGGTGGCCGTCAAATCGGAAAAACCACCCTGATGAAGCAGTGGATGGCCCTCCTCATGCAGAGTGGCGTGGCGCCGAACAGAATCGTTTACTTCACCGGTGAGTTGATCGATGACCATCATGCCCTTGTACGGCTGGTGGGGGATACTCTCGAGACCATGCCCGGCGACGATATGGCCTATCTCATACTGGACGAGATCACCTATGTGCGGGATTGGGACAAGGGCGTAAAATACCTGGCCGACGCGGGAATGCTCCAGAAGGTCGAATTATTTTTGACCGGTTCCGATCTGACGATCATCAAGGAGGCGCGGATGCGTTTCCCGGGCCGAAGGGGGGAGTCGGCCACGGTGGATTTCCATCTTTACCCGCTCAACCTGCTGGAAACGGTCCGCCTCAAGGGGCGATTCACCCGCGATGAACTGGAAAGCCTTGTCAGTGCCGGCACCGGTGCGGTGCCGCCTACTGCGATCATCGAGGGGTTGTACCAGGAATTCGGTGATTATCTGGCCCATGGCGGCTTCCTGACGGCCATAAATGATATCGCTAAGCACAGCCGCATCCTGCCCGCGACTTTTTCCACCTACAGCGACTGGATCAGAGGGGATGTCCTCAAGAGAGGAAAAAACGATCTTTACCTGCGCGAAATCCTGGGCGCCATCGTGAAGCGCTATGGCAGTCAGACGACTTGGAATGCCCTTGCTCAGGACCTTTCCATCGACCATCCCGGGACGGTCAGCGATTATGTTGAACTGCTGGCAGCCATGGACGCGGCTTTCATTCAACCCGCGCTCCTCGAGGACAAGCTGACGGCCGCTCCTAAAAAGGCCCGAAAGCTCATGTTTACCGATCCATTCATTTTCCATGCAGTGAGGTCCTGGCTGAACCCTTCTGCCGACCCTTATGGCGAGCAGGTAAGACCTTTGCTCTCCGATCCGGCGTGGGCCGGGAAGCTGGTGGAAGCGACGGTGGTCACCCACTATCGCGTGTACTATCCGGTCTTTTACATCAAGGCCGAGGGCGAGGTCGATCTGGCCTATATTGCACAACATCGTTTTTGGCCCGTGGAAGTGAAGTGGACCGGACAGGTGCGTCCCAAGGACCTCAAACAGATCACCAAGTACAGCCACGCGAGGATATTGACTCAATCGAGGCAGCTCGGGCATATTCTCGGCGTACCGACCGAGCCGGTCCCGTTGGCCTTGCTCCGATTGTGCGCAGGTGTGTCCGGCCCGAAACGGAGCATGGGAGAAATCAGCAGCGCGGAAAGCCCCGGGGATGCCTCTTGAGAATGGGGCGTCTGCCGTGAGTGGTCTCGATCAGCCACGAGGTGGATTTTCCAGGAGGAAACAGCCGGAACGATGTCGGCGAGCTTATCGAGGAGCCGCAAAAAGGCCCATGCGACAGGGAACAGGTGCTTCTTGAGGGAGCACCCGATGCCGAACTGGATTTTGGGTGAGCCCTCGAGGACGCTGACGGAAAAACCAGACCGATCAGTCCTCACAGGACCGAGACGGGGATGGCGTGCAAGTCTTTCCCGAACGGCACAATCTCCTTCCCTGTGTAGATCAGGAGGCCGCGGATAAATTTGGGTCCGAGGAGTTCGCGCAGCATCTTGAGCCCCGAAAAATCCTTTGGCGAGGGGGTTGCAGAAAGTTTGATCTCTACACCTACAACCTCTCCCCTGCCGTTTTCGATGACGACATCCACTTCCTGCCCGGCGTGGGAGCGGAAATGGTAGAGCCGCAGGGCCTCCCCGGCCCAGGATGTCTGTTTGAGCAGTTCCAGGACAACAAAGTTTTCGAAGATCCTGCCAACTGCTTCGTTTCCCCGCCGGAGCCTGTCTTCGTCCATACCGAGTAAATGGCACAAAAGACCGCTGTCCACCATGAAAATCTTGGGGGTCTTGACGAGACGTTTTCCGAGGTTGTGGGACCACGCAGGGAGGAAGTGAACTAAAAAGGTCATCTCGAGCAAAGCCAGGTAGCGTGATAGAGTGGCGTTCGGAATTCCGCAGCTTCGTGATACCTCGGACTGATTGTGCAAGGAGGCCGTTCGTCCGGCAAGGAACCGGATGAGCTTCGGGACGACCGCGAGGTCCTGAATCTGGGACAGATCCCGGATGTCTCGATCCAGGATCGTGGTGATATAGGATTCGAACCAGGCCCTTCGACGATGGGGAGCGGTCCTCTGCACGGGCTCGGGGAAACCGCCGCAAACCAGAATAGCCGCCAAATCGAAATGGGGATCCGGGATGAGAGAGGTAAAAAGGTCGCCCTGGAAAAAGGCCGTTACGCTGCTGGATGGACCACGATTCTTCAGTTCTCCTGTGGACAGCGGCCAAAGGGTCAGGACCTCCATCCTGCCGACCAGTGAGTCGGCCGCCTGCGGCAGGGTCAAGACGTCAGCGGAACCGGTCAGCAGATAGCGGCCGGGAACGCGTTCGCGGTCCACATCTTCCTTTATGGCCCGAAAGAGATCAGGAACTCTTTGGGCCTCGTCGATGATGACGGGTTTGTCCAGACCGGCGATGAACCCGACCGGATCGCTGCTTGCGGCGGAGAAGACCCCGGCGTTGTCGAGCGTTACGTAGCGCGCAGGGCGGGGGCCTTCGGCAAGGCGTTTGACGAGTGTGCTCTTTCCAGCTTGACGCGCTCCGCGCAGGAAAACGACAGGCGTATCGGAGAGGGCTTCCAGGATTTTTGTGGTGATGTTTCGCGTAAACATGGTGGATATTTTACCATACGATGGTAAAATTTCCACCATAAACCTGGGAGGATGTTTTTTGTTTTAGAGATGTGAACACATTCTTTAGCCCCGAAGCCCCTCGGGATATGCATGGAGAATGGGGCGTCTGCCGTGAGTGATTTCGATCACCCACGAGGCGGCTCTTTCAGGAGGAAAGAGCCGGGACGATGTCGTCGAGCTTGTCGAGGAGCCGCAAAAAGGCCCATGCGGCAGGGGACAGGTGCTTTTTGTGGAAATACCCGATGCCGAACTGGATCTTGGGGGAGCCCTCGAGGACGGTGACGGCGGTCAACCGTTCCGAGGCGAGGTCTTCGGCGACCGCATAGCGCTCGAGGAAGCACAGCCCCGTGTCCTGGCGGATCAACTCCTTTACGAGGCCGATGCTGCCCGACTCCATGACGACGTTCGGCGAGATCTTGTAGCGTTGAAGGTATTCGAGGGTCACGTCCCTCACGGCGGAACCCTCTTTCGGCAGGATGAGGGGGAGCCGGTCGAGGAGCGTGACGGAGATCTCGCGTCCGGGAAGGTGGCGGCTGTGCGGAGCGGCGAGGAGCAGGACCTCTTCGTCCCGCAGCACCTTCATCTTCAGCCGCCGGTCGTCCGGACGGTTGCGGATGAGCGCGAGTTCGTTCCGGCTGGTCAGGAGATTCCGAACCATCTCCATGTTCGTGCCCTGGTCCACGATGATCCGGATGCCCGGGTGGGTCTCGTTGAACCGCGCGATCAGCCGGGGCATGATGTACTTGGCGGGTGTCTGTGGGCACCCGATCCGCAGCTCCCCAAGCTTCCCGATCGAGATGTCTTCGAGGTAGTTCTCCATATCCGTTATCTTCTCGAAAACCGCCTCGCTCTCCCGGTAAACGTCCCGGCCGACGTCCGTCAGCTCGATGGTGTTGCCGCTGCGGTAGAGGAGTTTCATCCCGATGGCCTCTTCGAGCTGCCGGACCTGCTTCGAGATGGCGGGGGGCGTGACCATCAAGGCCTCCGCGGCCCGGGTGATGCTGTTCAGCTTGGCTGCCGTGTAGAAGGCCCGCAGCTGGTTCATGTTCAGAATCATCGGTGGTTTCCCCTGGTCATGGCTCTACCGCTCCCTCCGGCGTCGGCGGCGACCTCTCAGACGCCGGAGGAGGCAAATACACGCCGGGTATCGAAAACGCTATTAACTTTAGGTTAATTACAAATAACTTTTTTTGTTTTGCTATGTCAAAGACTTTTTTCTAAGCTGAGCATGCCCGCACACATGGCGTTTCGAAGACCGGGCCGCAGGGGGTCGAAACGAGCCCTGAAGCGCCCTTCTTCATGGCGGCATCCCCTAGGGGATCCTTTTGAACTCTATCCAGAACCAGGAGGTGAAGGCAGACATGAAGGACGTCAGGGATTTCATCGCGGCATGTGAAAAGGAAGGAATTCTCAAGCGCATCGAGGCCGAGGTGGACTGGGACCTCGAGATGTCCCACATCGCGAAGCTGAACGAGGAGAAAAAGGGGCCGGCCCTCCTGTTCGAGAACGTGAAAGGATACAGCTCCCCGGTCCTCATGAGCACCTGTACGACCACCGAGCGGCTGGCCATGATCATGGGGATGAACAAGGACGCGACCCTGGTCGATCTCATGCGGCACTGGGTCGAGAAGGGCAAGAAGGGCATCCCGCCCAAGGTCGTCGCGACGGGGCCCTGCAAGGAAAACAAGATGGAGGGGGACCAGGTGGACCTCTTCAAGTTCCCGGTGCCGAAGTTCTACCCGAGGGACGGGGGGCGCTTCTTCGGCACGGCCCACTTTGTCGTCACCAAGGACCCCGATTCGGACTGGGTGAACCTCGGCACCTACCGCCTGCAGCTCCTCGAAAAGGACAAGCTCGGAACGCAGTTCATCAAGGGCAAGCACGCCGACATCATGCTCAAGAAGTACCAGGCCCTGGGAAAACCCATGCCCGTGGCGGTGGTCGTCGGCTGCGACCCGCTCCTCTTTCTGATGGGCGCGGCCCGGGTGTCGGCCTTCCAGTCGGAGTACGACCTGGCGGGTTCCATCCGGGGCGAGTCGATCGAGGTCGTCAAGTGCGAGACGAACGACCTCCTCGTGCCGGCTACGGCCGAGATCGTCGTGGAAGGGGAGGTGGACGCGGATGCCTTCTACCCGGAAGGGCCGTTCGGCGAGTACACCGGATACTACTCCGGTGTGGGGACCGATCCGCGCAACTTCATTCAGGTCAAGGCGGTCACCCACCGGACCAATCCCATCTTCATGTCGACCACCGTCGGGCGCGCCGTCACCGACTCGCACATGGCCCTGGCTCTGACCTACGGGGCGACCCTGTGGCAGCAGCTCTCGGACATGCGGATTCCCGGCATCCAGTCCGTTTACTGCCCGCCCGAGGCGGCAGGAAGGTTCCTGGCCATCATCTCGCTCAAGCAGATGTATCCCGGCCACACCGATCAGGTCCTCACCGCCGCGATCTCGACCGAGATGGGGGCCTATGGCCTGAAGACGGTGATCGCCGTAGACGAGGACATCGACGCTTGGGACATCCCCCGTGTCCTGTACGCCCTCAGCTTCCGCTTCCAGCCGAACCGCTGCCAGGTCATCAAGCGCGGTCGCTCGACCCCGCTCGATCCGTCGCTGCCGATCGACCAGCGGGACATCACCGGCCGGCTGTTGCTGGATGCCACCATCCCCTATGATTGGAAAGAAAAGCCCATCCCGATCAAGCTCGACCCCGACGTGGTCAAGAAGGTCGAATCGCGCTGGTCGGAGTTGGGATTCTAAGAGACCCGCACCCATCGAGCTTCCCCCTGAAGGCGCGCTTCCGGTCGCCCGGACCGGGGGCGCGCTATCTTGTCAGTGAACGAGTCGGGCGGGAAATCCGCACAACCAGCCGGACTGGGCGACAGACAGTGACGAATGGGTCGCCAATGCTACCAGCCCAGCTGAATCATGAGGTCCGTCAGGCTGTCCACGACGAGATCGGGGGGCGGGCCGCCCCGGGCGTCGGACCGGCTGCATTTCCCGGTGGTTGTGAGGATGGTCTGGAGGCCGAGTCCGGCGTAGCCGCGGATGTCGGTCTCGAGGTCGTCGCTCACGATGGCGAGCGAGGAGGGTGCGAGGCCGAGGTCTCGAAAGAGGATGTCGTTGTAAAGGGGGCTCATCTTGCCGCATTGGAGGACCGGTTTTGGGTAGCCGCAGGCGTGGGTGAACAGGGCGGCCATCGCGCCGGGACCGGGAAAGACCAGCCCGTCGTCGTCCAGGATCAACCGGTTGTCGTTCAGCGCGCAGAGGAGGGCGCCGTGCCGCTTCACGGCGGTGGCGGCGGTCTTGATGGCGTTGAAGCCCATCGACAGGTCCTTCGCGAGGACGACGGCGTCGACCCGGGGGTCTGCCGATATCTCGAAACCCGCTGCGGCCAAAAAGCGCTTCAGCCCGTCCGTTCCCATCACGAAGAGCCTTTTGGCCCCGTTGGTCTCGAGGATTTGGGGGCAGGTCGACAGGGGCGAAAGGATCTCGTCTTCGGCGAGGGGGATGCCCGCCTCCCTGAGGCGCCGGGCGATCTCGGCAGGGGGGCGGACCGTGTGGTTGGTGACGAGGCGGACGGGGAGGCCTTTGCTGCGGAGGGCGGCCATGAAGGCGCCCGCATCGGGAAAGGGCTCCAGGCGGCTGCCGTGGACCAGGACCCCTTCCATGTCCAGGAGCATGGCTCGAATCGGCTTCACACGCATCTCCTTGTCTTCTTTATGGCACTCATTCTATACCGCTGCGGGCTCCGGTCGGGCACAGGGGCCCGCCTTTGGGTTTCGGTCTGTTAGCGCTCTCCTCGCTCACCGAGTACGAGTCACTGAAGGGCTCTGCCCAAACTTACAGCGCGCAAAAGGGTATGGCGGTGACGTTTGGGGCAAGGGGCAGGGTGACGTCCCCTGGGTGGATAACATAGCCCGGCATGGCCTTGTCTTCGAGGTCGTTCTGAAGCGTCCGAATGGCGGTGGCAGAGGCTGGACGGGGCGTCGCCGTCAGCTTTACTTCGATGGGAACTATTTTCCCGGCATGCTCGACAACGATGTCCACTTCCGAACCGCTGGAGGTCCGCCAGAAATAGATCTGAGGATCGAGCCCCCGGTGGGTGATGGTTTTGTAGATTTCCGTGAGGACTGCAGTCTCCATGATCGGCCCCGCCATGGGTCCGGCGGATGCATGCCGCGCATCGCTGATGCCGGTGAGGTGGCAAAGCAGACCCAGGTCGGTGAAATAGACCTTGGGGGTTTTCACGAGCCGCTTCCCGACATTCGCAAAATAAGGACGCAGGATAATGATCTGGTAGGTGGCTTCGAGAACCGAGAGCCAGGCCTTGACCGTATTGACCGCCACCCCGAGGTCCCGGGCCAGGTCGGTCAGGCCGAGCAGTTGCGCACTCCTGGCGGCGAGCGCGCGCAGAAAGGATTGGAACTGCGTAAGATCCCCCACCTGCCGGAGAGAACGGACATCCCGCTCCAGGTAGGTCTGCACATAGCTCGAATGCCATAATCCGATGTCCCTCTCCGGGTTTGCGACGAGTTCGGGGTAGGCTCCCCGCAGGGCGGCCTCCCAGAATGACTGGTATGAGAGGCTGATCGGGTTGGCTTGTACGCCTTCGGTTTCCCAGGGAAGAGGCGCGAACGGCCGGCCGAAGGCTTCTCGAGCCGCCAGGGGCAGAAGGCGGAGCACGGCGGCCCGGCCCGCGAGCGACTCGCTTACGTTCTGAACGAGCAGGAGGTTTTGGGAACCCGTCAGGAGATATTGCCCGGGTTTTTCACGCCGGCTGTCGATACGCTCCTTGATGTAGGGGAGGAGGCTGGGGGCGTACTGGATCTCGTCGAAGATGACCGGCGGCGGGTGGAGTTCCAGAAAACCGCGCGGGTCTTCCTCGGCTGAAGCCCTGATATCGGGAGGCTCTACCGAGACATAACCGTATTCGGCGCCGAAAAGATGCTTGAGTGTTGTGGTCTTGCCGGATTGACGCGGCCCGGTCAAGACAACCGCCGGAAACTGGTCGACGGCTCTTCGAAGCGCCTCTTCCAGGGATCTTTGAATGTATCGGTTCAACAGCCACGCCTCTTTTTTGGTAGTATTTTTGCATTTTAAATGCAAAAATGCAAGAAAAAAGGAAAGGTGTTCCCGTCTGCGTGGCAGGCCTCTTAAGGGTTCATGCCGCCGCCGAGGTCGGCGGAGATCTCTTCGGCGGCCTGTCTCAGCTTGTCGACGATCGTGTTCAGGCGTTCTTCGGATTTCCCTTCCGTGGCGGTCAAGGCGACCCCCAGGGCCCCGACGACCCGCTGCGGATAGCCGCGAATGGGGGCGGCAATGCCGATGACGCCGTCCAGGGCCTCTTCGTGTTCGACCACATAGCCCTGTTCCCGGATCTGCTGCAAACGCCGCTTGAATCGATCGTTGTCCACGATGGAGTGGACGGTGTAGGATTCGAGCGGGCTCTCTTCCAGGATGCGATCCACCGCGTCCTCCTTGAGGTGGGCCATCAGGACCATCCCGAGCATCCCGTAGTGCGGCGGTCTGCGCCACCCGATGTCGGAGACGACGCGGATCGCGCCGCTCCCCTCCTTCTTGTCGGCATACACGAGCTGGTTGTCCATCAGGACGCCGAGGAGCACGGTCGCGCCGGTCTCGTTCCGGAGCCGGGACATCGCGCGGTCGGCGGATTTGCGCAGGGAAAAGGAGGAGAACACGATGCTCCCCAGTTCGAAGAGGCGCAGCCCCAGGTGGTAGCGCTTCGACAGGGGGTCCTGGCGGAGGTAGCGCCTGGCCGTGAGGTTGGCCAGGAGCCGCTTGACCGTGGTCTTGTTGAGCCCGGTCTTCTGGACGATCTCCGAGAGGCTCATCTCCCGTGTTTCGAAGCTGAAGGCATCCAGGATGTCCAAGGCCCGTTCGAGGACCTGCACGCGGTAGGCGGTTTCGGTTTCCTTTTGACGATCGGCCATATTTTTGTCTTCCCTCTTCTCCTGCCTCTTTCCGTCCATCTTCCCTCCGCCCTGCGGCTTCTCCAGCCTTGAAGACGCTGACTGCCGGCCCATCGCCAAAATTTTTCAGTCCACCGAGTGAGCACGGTTCACTTTTTACTTGACACATACCATTTCAAAACGATACCGTCAATCTAAAAGTGAAACCATGTTCCATAATGTGAAACTTTTTACTGGAGGGGATGCGATGATCAATGACCTGAGAGGCTTGTTGGGGGCGCTCGACCAGAAGGGCAAACTGCGCGTGGTGAACAACGCCGACTGGGATCTCGAGATCGGCACCATCAATGAGCTGATGGCGGAAAAGCAGGGCCCGGGCCTGGTCTTCGACAACATCAAGGGGTATCCGGCCGGGTTCCGGGTGGCCACCAATCTGCTGCATCACGAGGTGGGTCAGCGCATCGCCTTCGGGTTCCCCGACGAGCTGTCCCGGCTGGAGTGCGTGGCCGACTGGAAGAGGAAGTGGAACGCGTTCAAGCCCGTGCCGCCCGTCGAGGTGCAGAACGGCCCCGTAAAGGAAAACATCCTGACCGGAGGCGACATCGACATCTTCAAGATCCCGACCCCCAAGTGGCACACCCTGGACGGCGGCCGCTACATCGGGACGGGCGTGATCACGATCACGCGGGATCCGGACGAAGGCTGGGTGAACTTCGGCACCTACCGCGTCATGATCCAGGACAAGACGACCCTGGCCTTTTACGCCTCGCCGGGGAAGCACGCGACCATCATGCGCGAGAAGTACTGGGCGATGGGCAAGCCCTGCCCGGTCGCCATGTGCTTCGGCCAGGACCCGCTCCTCTTCGCGCTCTCCACCATCCCGCTGCCGTGGGGGATCTCCGAGTACGACATGGCCGGGTACATCAAGGGCCAGGGCGTCGAGGTCGTCATCGACGACGTGACGGGCCTTCCCATTCCGGCCACGGCCGAGATCGTGGCCTGCGGGTTCTCGCCGCCGCCCGAGGAGGACAGCCGGCCCGAGGGGCCTTTCGGGGAGTGGCAGGGGTACTACGCCTCGGGGACCCGGAACGAGCCCGTGGTGCACATCAAGAAGCTCTATCACCGGAACGACCCGATCCTCTTCGGGCAGCCGCCGGTCAAACCCCCGGTCAACACCTGGTTCCCCATCCCGATCCACTCGGCGACCTTTCTCTGGAACGAGCTGGAGAAGGCCGGCATGATGGACATCCGGGGCGTGTACGTCCACGGCCCGGGCGACCGGATCATCGCGGTCGTTTCCCTCAAACAGCGCTACCTAGGTCACGCCAAGCAGGTGGCCACGCTCGCGGGCGCGTTCCTGCAGGGCGGCGCCTGCACGGGCCGCTACATCATCACGGTCGATGAGGACATCGACCCGTCGAACCTGGACGAGGTCCTCTGGGCGGTCACCACCCGGTGCGACCCGGAGGCCTACATCGATATCGTCCCCGGCTTCCTCACAAGCCCGCTCGATCCGATGATCAACCCGGAGAAGCGCGCGCGCAAGGACTACACGACGGCCAAGGTCTTCATCAACGCCTGCCGCCCCTACCACTGGAAGGACAAGTTTCCGCCGGTCAACACGGCCGGGCCGGAGCTCCGGCGCAAGACCCTCGAGAAGTGGGCCGACCTCTTCGCGAACGTATAACCCCTCCGCGGGCGGAGGAAGACGTGTCGTTTCTCACGCCCGCAAAATGCACACTTCTACAGCCCCCCGCCGTCGATGGCGGGGGGAATCCGATCGATCGAAAACCGGTCATCATGGTCACAGGCAAGGCGCCCGCGGGTTCGAATGCAAAACGGCCAGCGGGCGCCTGCACCGGCTGTAAACCCTCGACAACCCCTGGGGGATGCCATGCAGAAGACCGTTGCCGTTGTGGGGACCTTGGACACCAAGGGCCCCGAGATCGAACTCCTACGGGACCTGATTACACGTGAGGGCGTCCGGGCGCTCGTTGTCGACACGGGCATCCTGGACGAAGCCTTCCTCCCGGCTGACATCCCCCGCGAACGGATCGCCGAGGCCGGCGGGCAGACCATCGAGCGATTGGTGGACACCGGGGACGAGGCCTTCGCCCAGAGGACCATGGCGACGGGCCTCCAGATGGTCATCTCCGGCCTGCTGGCTGAAGGGCGCATCCACGGGCTGCTCGCCGTCGGCGGCGGCCAGGGCTCCGTCATCGTCGCCCCCACCCTGAAATGCCTTCCCCTGGGATTTCCCAAGGTTCTCGTTTCGACCAAAGTGACCCAGGCCGGGCTCTGGCCCTATATCGGGCCGAAGGACGTCCTGGTCATGCCGCCCGTGGCCGACCTGGCCGGGATCAACCGGCTGACGCGGCGGATCCTCGTCAATGCCGCAGGGGCGATCGTGGGCATGGTGAAGATGGCGCCCCTCTCCGACCGGAACCGCCCCCTCGTGGTCATGAGCATGAACGGCACCGTGACCGGCTGCGGACTGGCGGTCAAGGACCGGCTGGAGGCCCTGGGGTACGCCGTGCTGGTCTACCACACCATCGGCACGGGCGGGGAGGCGCTCGAGGACTACGTGGCCTCGCATGAGGTGAAGGCCGTGGTCGAACTGGGAGTAAACGAAGTCACCAACTTCATGCTGGGGGGGCGGGCCTCGGCCGGGCCCGATCGGCTCACCGCCGCCGGGAAGCGAGGCATCCCGCAGGTGGTGGCGCCGGGAAGCGCCGATTTCATCAACTTTTTGGGACCCGAGACCGTCCCGGCCTGTTTCCAGGGCCGCAATCTCTACTGCCACAACCCGATGGCCACGCTCGTCCGCACCAGTCCGGAGGAAAACCGCCGGCTCGGGGAGGCCCTGGCGGAGAAGCTGAACCAGGCCTGCGGCCCCGTGATGGTGCTATGGCCCCGGAGGGGGCTTTCCACACTCGACCGGGCGGGGAAGCCTTATTGGGATCCGGAGGCCGACGCGGCGCTGCTTGAAACGCTCAGACAGCATCTCGACCCCGGAATCGTGTTCAAGGAGCTCGACGCCTACATCAACGACGCGGCCTTCGCGGAGGCGGTGACCGAGGCGGTTGAAGAAATCCTGAAGACATGATTCATGCCTCGGAGGCAGCCGATCTGCGGGCTGCTGTGCCGATCCTGGTCATGGAACGGCAGCTTGGCCAGTTGACGGATGCTTTTTTCGCCGTCGGATTCGGGAAAACCTCTTTCCCCCTCTCGGTTTCCGGCTGACGATGATGGGATGATGCCAGGATGAATCGCCATAAAGACAGGGGTCGGCAGGGGATTTTGCCTGAGAAGGCATTGAAGAGACGTCAGTAGAAGATCGTCTCCGTCCGGTGGTAGGGCCTTTCCCGGTAGCGTTCTTCCTGTCCGAGGGTCCAGAGGAGGGCGTCGATATCGGCCGGGATGCAGGGTTTGCCCATGCGCATGAGGCGGTGGCAGATGCGGCCGACGACCTCGATGGTGCAGGCCCTGACCTCGACTTCCTGGGGGGACCCTTGGGCGAGCGGCTCCAGGTGGTCGACCCGCATCGACAGATCCGGACTGTAGACCAGGACCCCCTCGGCGCGCAGGACCTGGGGCAGCTTGTAGTCCGCGAAGGCCGTCAATTCCGCGAAATCCTCGAATTCCCCGAGCCCTCCTCCGCCGAACGCGCCATGCAGATCGGCGGCAAGGATCTGGGCGCGCTTGTAGAAGAAGACCTTCTTTCCGCTGTAAACGGCCGTATCCCTGAACGAGGCGAAGTCCGCCGCGAGGCGCCTGACGAGGGCGAGGGCGGACCGGCCCGCGGACCGGACGAGGCGCTCGGCGCGGCCGTCATAGTTGTGGATCAGGACCCGCCCCGTTTCGTTAAGCGCCGCGAGGCGTTCGGGCATCAGGGGAAGGGTTCCGCGGCCGCCTAGCACAAGAAGGAGGTCGTCCATCTCGAGGCCGGCGAGAAAGGATGCATCGGCAAGCGGCGCCCCGGCCTCCATCGCCTTCTTGAGGGCGGCGGCCAGGGCGTAGTAGCCGTTCAGGGTTTCACCCCGGTCGTCGATCTGCCATCGGTTCGCCCCGGGAGGGGCCCAGAAGCAGAAATTGAGGGTGTCGAGGACAAGGAGATAGGCGCAGGTCTCCGCCTCCCCTCCCTGGAAGTGGTACCGGGCATCCCACGGGACGGCGAGCGAGGGCAGCCCGGCCAGAAACGAGCAGAACCGGTTCAGGTTTTCTTCATCGATGCGGACGTCCCGGGCGCGCTCGGCGACGAAGCGGGCGCTCTTGGCCGCCTCCCATGGCGCAGACGTACGGTGTTGCGGGGCCGTGGATGTCGGGTGCTGATCGGAAAGACTCACCAGGTTCTGACGGGACCGGTGTCGACGTGGATGAAGTTGGACCGCGGGTAATAGCCCACGCCGCCGCGCTGAAGGCTTATGGCGATCTGGCGGAGGGTACGCAGCGGGACGCCGGGGATGGTGATGTCGACCGCCTTGGCCTCGCAGTGGAGGCTGTTCTTGGCCACCCGGGAGCTTTTCCTGCGGAGCATCGCGTTGGTGGATGGGGAACGGTACCCGGAGATGACGTGGAAGGGTTCCTTGAGATGGAGCTTTTTGCGGATGGTGCTCAGAATGTCGAGAAGGTTGCGGTCGATGGACTTGATCTCGTCCGTGCGGTGGTCCCGCAGGATGTAGTTGATGTGCCGGAGCGCCGAGGTGCGGTATTGTCCCTTCGAGAAGTAGCAGACGTCCAGGTCTTCTCCGGTGTGGGCATTGTAAAGCGAGAGTTCTTTGCTGGTGGTCTTCCGGGAATAAGCGCTCCAGGCGGACTCCTCGCGGCAAAGGATCAGAGCGGCAGCCAACCCAGCGGATTTGAGAAAGAATCGTCGGTCCATATGTCTGGTCCTGCTCGAAGATCGGATAAGCGGTGCAATTCCACATGCGGCGCACGCTGTGTGCGATGCCGCAACGAAGCCAGATGGGCCAGGCGGTGTTCTGCAGGGGGTCGATCAGCGCTATTCTATCCGTCGAACCGGATTTGTCAACCCGTTTTCGCCTGAATTCGGGCCTTTTCTTCCTGCAGGCTTTTTCTTTTGACCGATGGCCGTGCTTTTCGACGGCCGCGGCCCAGGCGGAAAAGACCCTTCAAGAGTCGAAGCGGCGGTTCTGCCGGCTGGCTATGGCCGGAGCAGCTTGAAGCCCGTCTCGTCGTCCATGATCCGGGCGGCCGAGGTCCCCAGCAGTTCGAACAGGATGACCTCCATGACCTGCCAGACCTTGACGCCGTTGCGGACGCAGCCGGTCACGGTCCGGTCCCTCCGCCCCGAAGCGATGTGCATGTGCAGGATGGGCTTGCCGCTCTCGTCGGGGAAAAGCGTCCCCGTGCCGCTGATTTCATGGACATCGCCGAGGATGTGCTCCAGGGGGACGACCGGCGGCTGCGCGCGCCCGTCGGCGGGGCCGACGACGAGCCGGCTCCCCTTGTCGGCGCCCCCGAGCGCGATCAAGGCGGCCGCCCGGATGTCCTTCCTATCGGCAAAGGCCTCCACGGCTTCGTGCAGGATCTCGCCGTCCTCGAGGCGGATGACGAAGATCCGCCCGATTTGCGCTTCGGAAACCCTCATGCTGTTCTCCTATAGATGGGATGCCGGCGTCAGGAGGCGCGAGGCATCCCTTGTTTTCGCCTCACTGCACATAGGGTTTGACCGCATGGTAAAAATGCCGTGCCATAGCGGCGTATCCCTTATCGTTCGGGTGGATCTGATCGCTCATCATGCCGGGGTTTCCCATGATACCAGCGTAGATATCCGGGACGAGGATGGCTCCGGTCTCCTCGCAGAGCGCCCGGTAGGCATCGCCGAAACCCCGCCCGAAAAGCGGGAGATCGATGGCTCCGATGACCACGAGCGCCCCATTTTCCTGAATCCGGGTGACGATCTCCTCGAGGTTCCGGAAGGCGGTTGCCTTTGAAACGCCGTTCTTGAGGTCGTTTCCGCCGAGGGTCAGAAAGACGATCCGCGGGGACAGAGCGAGCACGTCCCGGTCCAGCCTCGCGAGAGCCCTGGAGGTGGTGTCACCCGGGATTCCCTTGTTGATGACGGGCATCCCGAGAAGCGCCGCGAGCTGCGAGGGATAGTCCATCCCTTCCCCGGCTCCGGTTCCGTAAGTCAGGCTATCCCCGAAGCACACGATGCTCTCCCCAATCGGCTGAGTGTTCCGGATGGCGGGCGCCGGTTTGAATAGGCCGTAGCCCGCTGTGAGCAGAGCGAGGACCAGGGCGGCTGCAAACAGGAATGTGCGCATGACGGACCGCTTCTCTCAGTCAACAGGGGGTGCTCGTATCTTGTCAGGGCTGGTGGAAAAGGCGCCGATCCGGACATGGAACGAGCAGCGACCTGTCAGGTCTTGCCGGCGGCTCGGCGGAGTTCGTCGAGGATCTCCTGGACCTCTTGTCGATGCTCCGGCGGTACACGGATGATGCCCCAGCCCTTCTGGGTCTGGAAAAGGCCGTCGTAGGCGGTGTCGTGATAGGATTGGAGGATGTGGGGGATCTCCCTCTCCTCGAGGATGGACACGAGGAGGCGCGCCTCGATTTCATTGTCCAGAGTGGCTGTCTTGATATAGTCGTCCACGACGGTTCCTCACAAATCAGGCCGCTGAACAGCGCCCATCTGCGTTGCGCGCATCCTGCGCCGCAGCGGCGCAGGGGTCGGGGCATCCTGTTCCACGGGATCTCGCGGGTTGTGTATCCGGCCGCTTCTCCAGGGCCTTTGCACAAGGCGTTTCCTGGCACGCTGATCCCCCGAATCCAGGTCCGGCCAGGGGCCCGGGTCAAAAGAGGGCGGTGCCGTTCGACGCGCGGCCGGTCAGGTCAGCCGGATGGAGTATTTCTTCACCAGGTGGTCCGGCGAGTAGGACTCCTTGGCGCTCCGGAGGCTCTCGATCCCCATGTCCTGCTCCCGGTTGATGAAGGGGACGCCCGCCCAGGCCCTCTGGCAGAACATCTGGTTGATCGCGGCATAGAGGCCCCGGATCTCGGGATTGGCCTTCTCGATATGGATGACGGCCGTCTCCGGGTTCAGCATCTCCCCCAGCGTGAAGGCCTCGATCCGCCCCTCGATCTGGATCCCCGCCCCTGTATAGCCCAGTTCCTCGAAGTGGGTCAAGGCCTGATAGACCGCATAGTCCTCCGAAAGGAGATCCGGGTTTTCAGTGCATTCCCGCATCCGGCACCAGGTTTCCTGCATGTCGAGGAAGCACTCGACGACCTCCATATCCATGGGGCGGTATTCGAAGGCGAAGGTCTTCAGAAACTTGTTCAGGTGGTTCTTTTTCCGGTGATACCGTCGTCCGGGCAGATCGATCAGGTCCGTCGTGCGATAGACGTAATCGCTGTTGTCCCGGTCGAAGACGGCGGTGTACCGCACCGGGTCTGCGAAACGCTCGACGAACGCTTCGTCCGTGCGCTGCAGGACGTCCACCGCCTGGGGGGAAAGACCCCTCAGGGTGTGAACGACGGCGTCGAGGGCCTTTGCCTTGTCGCCTGCCCCGACTGGCTGCAGGGCGAAGGGCGGTTGACCCTCGGGCTCGAAAAGGACGAGGAGGCAGCCCTGCCACCGGCACCAGACGGGACGGTACTTATGCCGCCAGATGAAAAGATTGGTGAAGGTCCATTCAGAGACCCTGGGCGGGTCCTCGCGCAAGAAGGCGTCGAAGGTCTCCTTGTGCTCGATGGCAAGCGGTTTGAAGTCGTCCAGGGGCATGGCATCTCCCTAAGAAAGCGTTTGGCCGGGGCTCGGACGGATCCGGCTTTTCGGATTATCTAACCTGTTTTGCCTTCGGCTGTCAAACAGGCGCGCGGAGGGGCGGCTGGCGATGTCTCCTGAGCCGCATTCGAACGGGCCGCCGGCTTCCATTCGGAGATGGCCTCCCGGGCCGAATGGGGATCCGCCGCGAAGCAGCCGGACGGTGCGTGCGGAGCGCTTGAAGAAACCGGGACCCGCCGCGAAGCGGTGGGGCTGAGCATCCGAAGAGTGTGAAAAAAATCCTCGTTTTCAGATTGCACACCGGGTTGTACCGGGAACTTGTTTTCGGATAGACCCCAGGTTGCACCGGTAATTTTTTTCCCAGATAGAGACCAGCAGGTTCAGTAGTGCTAAAGAAATCGACCGGTTGCGTGGATGGAATCCGCGCCGCGCGGCGCGCGAACAACAGAAAAATGAAAAAATCACCGAAAAAAGGTATGCTGTTGACTTAAGTCAAGGCGATCTTCCGTCTGACCTGCCAGAATGGCATCGAAACATGCGGCAATCGGGCATCGGTTCCGCGGATGTCCTCAACAATCAATTCAAATGTCCAATGGAGGGTCAACATGTTTTGTTACCAGTGCGAGCAGGCGGCAAAGGGCGAAGGGTGCACCAAGATCGGCGTATGCGGGAAGCAGCCGGAGGTGGCGGCCCTTCAGGATCTCCTGATTTATGCCCTCAAGGGGCTTTCGCAGGTGGCGGTGGAAGGGCGCAAAGTGGGGGTCGTGGACCGCGATGTCGACGTCTTTACCTGTGAAGCCACTTTTTCGACCCTGACGAACGTGGATTTCGATGCGGAGCGTTTCGTGAAGCTGCTAGACCGCTGCGTCGAGCTGCGTGAAGGCCTGAAGGCGAAGGTGAAGGCCGCGGGCGGCAAAACGGACTTTGGTGGACCGTCCGACTTCAAGCCGGCCTCGACGCTGCCCGAACTGGTCAAGCAGGGCGAAGGCCACGGCATCCAGTCGGACGGGGAGCCCGATCCGGACATCCACGCCCTGAAGTGGACCCTCGTTTTCGGGCTGAAAGGTGTGGCCGCTTACGCCGACCACGCCCACATCCTCGGCAAGGAGAGCGACGAGGTCTATGCCTTCATTCACGAGGTGCTGGCCGCGACCCTGCGCACGGACCTCGGACTGAACGAATGGGTGGGCCTGGTGCTCAAGTGCGGCGAGATCAACCTGAAGGTCATGGAGCTCCTGGACGCCGCCAACACTGAGACTTACGGGCATCCGGTCCCGACGAAAGTGCCCCTCGGCGCGAAGAAGGGGAAGGCCATCCTGGTCTCCGGCCACGACTTGAAAGACATGGAGGAGATCCTCAAACAGACCGAGGGCAAGGGCATCAGCGTTTACACCCACGGGGAGATGCTGCCGACCCATGCGTATCCGGGGCTCAAGAAGTATCCCCATTTCTACGGGCACTTCGGGACGGCCTGGCAGAATCAGATCAAGGAGTTTGCGCAGTTCCCCGGCGCGATCCTCATGACGACCAACTGCATCCAGAAGCCGCAAGAATCTTACAAGGACAACATTTTCACGACAGGGCTCGTCGGCTGGCCCGGCGTCCGGCACATCGCCGACAAGGACTTCACGCCGGTGATCCAGAAGGCCCTGGAGATGCCGGGTTTTCCGGAAGACTCGAACGGGCGGGCGGTCATGTGCGGCTTCGGGCACAACGCCGTCATGAGCGTCGCCGACAAGGTGATCGACGCGGTGAAGAGCGGCGCGATCCGGCACTTCTTCCTGGTGGCCGGTTGCGACGGCGCGAAGCCGGGGCGCAACTACTACACGGAGTTCGTCGAAAAGGCACCGAAGGACACGGTGGTCCTGACCCTGGCCTGCGGCAAGTTCCGTTTCTTCGACAAGGACCTGGGGGACATCGGCGGCATCCCGCGTCTCCTGGATATCGGTCAGTGCAACGACGCCTACTCGGCCATCCAGATCGCCGTGGCGCTTTCGAAGGCCTTCAACGTGGGGGTCAACGATCTGCCGCTGTCGATGATCCTGTCCTGGTATGAGCAGAAGGCCGTGGCCATCCTGCTGACGCTCTTCTACCTCGGGATCAAGAACATCCGGCTCGGGCCTAGCCTGCCGGCCTTCATCACCCCGAACGTGCTCGATGTGCTGGTGAAAAACTTCAACATCATGCCGATCAGCACGGCGGATGAAGACCTGAAGGCAATTCTGGGGTAGGACGAAGCGGAAGGCGCCCGCACGGCAAACCGTGCGGGGGCTGATCCCGGGAATGGAGCATCATGATCTTGGCGGGCGGTTGAAAAACGGCCGGATTGACGACGGGGCTCTACGGGGAATTCATCTCCGGATGGCGACAAGACCGGCGAAATCCCGTGGAATGAGGCGGACACATCCATGCGCCGCTCGGGTCCGGGCTGAGCGCAACAACAACAGAAGGACGGTTTTCGACCGCCTGCGCACAACGGATTTCAGCACGATGATGACCGCACGCGCTGCGCCAGGTTTCAGGGGCGTTGCACGGACGGCGGGTTTTCTAAAGAGAGGAGTGAACGAATGAAATGTCCCGGACAGGATAGCCGCTACTGGAAGCCGGGGGCCATCTTCGAGGCCAAGTGCCCGGAGTGTGGCAACACGGTCGAGTTCTTCAAGGATGACACGACCCGTCTGTGCAAGGCGTGCGGGCACCGGATGCTCAACCCGAACATGGACTTCGGGTGCGCGGCCTATTGCCGCTACGCCGAACAGTGCATCGGGAACCTGCCGCCGGAGCTGCTGGCCCAGAAGGAGAACCTCCTCAAGGACCGGGTGGCCATCGAGATGAAGCGCTATTTCAAACGGGACTTCAAGCGCATCGGGCATGCCGGCCGGGTGGCGAGGTACGCGGAGCGGATCGGGAAGGAGGAGGCGGGAAACCTGGCCGTCATCCTCTCGGCCGCCTATCTCCATGACGTCGGCATCAAGGTCTCGGAGGAAAAGCACCCCGGTGAGAGCGCCCGAGACCACGAAGAGGAGGGGGTGCCGGTCGCGCGCGGGATCCTCGAAGGGCTGGGGGCGCGGGAGGAGCTGATCGAAGAGGTCTGCGACATCATTGCGCACCACCATCACCCGCGGGCGGAAGAAGACATCGAATTCAAATGTGTTTACGACGCCGATCTGATCGCCAACCTCGAAGAGAAGCACAAGGAGGAGCCGTTGACGGAGGCGGAACTGGAGCGGACGATCGCCGATCGTTTTTACACCGGGAGCGGCAAGGCCCTTGCGCGTGAGGTGTTGATGGGAGGACAGGCATGAAAGTGATGCGGAAGATCATCGAGATCGACGAAGAGAAGTGCGACGGCTGCGGGCAGTGCGTGCCCGCCTGCGCCGAGGGGGCCATCACCGTTCAGGACGGAAAGGCCCGCCTGGTGGCCGAACGCTACTGCGATGGACTGGGGGCCTGCCTGGGGGAATGCCCGCGGGATGCGATCCGGATCGTCGAGCGGGAGGCCGAGGACTTTGACGAGGAGGCGGTCGAGGCCTATCTGGAGGAGCAGGAGAAGCACCGGCCGACGGCCGCGGCGGCCGCAGCCTGCTGCCCGTCGCAGCAGATCGCCGTCTTCGAGCCGGGGGCCCGATTCCCTTCGGCCGAGGCGTCGGGCGGCGATTCGGCTTCGAGCGATTCGGCCCTTTCCCACTGGCCGGTCCAGATTCATCTGGTGCCGCCCACGGCGCCTTTTCTGAAAGGCGCGGACCTCCTCGTGACGGCGGATTGCGTGCCGGTCGCCTACGGGGCGTTCCACCGGGATTTCGTCCAGGGAAAGGTCGTCCTGATGGGGTGTCCGAAATTCGACGACGTCCCGGCCTACCTGCAGAAATTCACCGACATCTTCAAGCAGGCGGGCATCCGCTCGGTTACCATCCTGAGCATGGAGGTTCCGTGTTGTTCAGCGCTGCCGGGCATCGTCAAAAAGGCCATGGCGGCTGCCGGGAAAAGCATTCCGGTCGAAGAGGTCCTCATCGGCCGCCGGGGCGCGATTCTGGACCGCGTGCAGAGCGCCGCCTGAGTTCGGTCAAACCCGATTGCGTAGGAGTGCAGGGCCTGCCGGCGCGGGCCATTTTCCAGCAAAATGCGCGATACGGAAACCCATCAACCGAAAGGAGGACTCCGGCATGAAAAAGATCGACCTCTATGAGGAAAATACATTCAACGACCTTCACATGAAGCGTTTCCTGGTGCACGATTCGCCCTATTTCAAGATCATCAACTTCAACTTCAAGGCCGGGCAGGAACTGCCCATCCACTCCCACGACATCGAAGGGCAGCTGAGCCTGGTCGTGCTGGAGGGGACCGGGGAGTTTCTGGCCAAGGACGGCACCCTGCCCGCCAAGGCCGGGGACGTCTTGATTTCGGACATCAGCGAACCGCACGGGGTCCGGGCGAAGAGCGACATGCGCGTCCTCGTCACCATCGCGCCGCCGATCTGATTATCCATCCAGTGAGGATCTTTTTGGCCGATCCCGGTATCGATTTACATGTATACTGAGGTGGCGGCCTGCAGGCGGCGCGGCGGCTGGGCCGTCTCGGCCTGGCCGGCGGTTTTCACGAAAACACCGAACGGAAAGGAGTCTGTCATGGGAAAACGGGTTGTGATCGAAGAAGAGGAATGCATCGGCTGCGGCTCCTGCGAGGAGCTTTGCCCTGAGGTTTTCAAACTGAACCCGGATACGGAAAAGGCCGAGGTGATCAAGCCCGAAGGCGGGCCGGAGGACGAGATCCAGGAGGCGATCGACACCTGCCCGGTCGAGTGCATCCACTGGGCGTGACGGAGAGGGAGACAAGGATATGCCCATCCCGGGAAATCTGCTGACGACGGCTATGGCCGTCATGCCGCATACGGACGTGGACCGGGCGCTCGAGACGGCGCTCTCGCTCGACATCCCCTTCTGGCCTCAGCTGCCGCTCTACAGCTACACCGAGGACATGTACGTGCAGGCCTCGGAGCACTTTCCGGGGATCGTGCTGGACATGGAGAAACGGACCCTCCGCTTCTCCATGGAGAAGTTCGTCGCCGAGTTCGAGGAGGCGATGAGCCACTTCGATGAACCGGATTACTTCGATATCAGCAAGACCTACTCCGTCGTCTACCACCGGTTTCTGGAACTGGACCTCTCGGACCGGCCGGCCATCCGGGGGCAGCTCGAGGGGCCGATCAGCTTCGGCCTGAACGTCGTCGACCAGGACGACCGGCCGATCCTCTTCGACGACACGGTGCGGCCCTTCATGCTGGAGTTCATGGCCCGGCGCATCAACGTGCAGCTCGCCCGGCTGAAGGAGCGGAACCCGAACGCCTTCATGTTCGTCGACGAGCCGGGCCTGCAGTTTCTGTTCAACGCCATGGCCGGGTACGGCGACGTCGCGGCCCACGCCGATATGGAGGGGTTTTTCGCCATGGTGGACCGGCCGCGCGGGGTGCACCTGTGCGGCAATCCGGACTGGGATTTCCTGCTGAGCCTCGACCTCGACATCCTCTCGCTCGACGTCTACTCGAACGGCGAGGTGTTCGCCAACTATGCGCGGTCGATACGCAAGTTCCTCGACCGGGGGGCGACCCTCGTCTGGGGGATCGCCCCGACCAACTTCGAGCCGTTCGAACACGAGAACCTCCAGTCGCTCGAAGCGCGGCTCGACGAGATCTGGTCGGCGCTCGACAGGAAGGGCATCGATCGCGGCTTCCTGCTTTCGAGGAGCCTGCTCTCCCCGGCCACCTGCTGCCTGGTGAACCCGGACCGCGAAAAGACGGTCGAGAAGGCCTTCGTACTCATCCAGGAGCTCTCCGGCCGGTTGCGCGAACGCTTCGGTCTGTGATATCCTCCCTGCTGCGCGGCGCAGAGGCTCGGCGGCCCCATCGAGGGGCGCGCGATCCGGGGGTGCCCGGAAATTTCGGCAGCGCCGTTTGCAATGGATTGAAGACGGCAGCCTGACGGCCCGGGCCGCAAGCCCCGGGCCGTTCGCTTGAAGGAGGGAAACTGATGACACCCCAGGAAAAAGAGGCCATCCACGCCTTCGGCAAAACGATCCAGAGCGGAGTTCGTTTCGGTCTGCACCTGCCGCATGAGGCCGCGGCGGATCCTTTGCTGGAATTTACCCGCGAACTGGAAGAGGCGGTACCCGGCGCAGAGGTCGATCGGTCGGAGACCGACCCGGGCGAACACCCGGCGCTCGTTCTGAGCGACGGGCTCCGGTTCCAGGCGGTGCCTCTCGGCGGTGAGCTTCAGCCCTTCCTCGAGGCGCTGGCCTGGGCTGCGGGTCTTCGGCAGGGGTCGGACCCTGGGTTGGAGCAGACCCTGAGCCGCGTCCACCTGCCCGCCTCCCTCAAGCTCTACGTCACACCCCGGTGTCCCTTCTGTCCCGCTGTGCTGAAGACCATCGTCCCTTTTCCCTTCATCAACCCCCAGGTTCATTTGACCGTCATCGACGGGGACCGCTTTCAGGAAGAGGCCGCCGCCGACGGCGTCAAGTCGGTTCCCACCCTGATCCTCGACGACCGCTTTCGCTGGACGGGCGTTGTCAAGCGCGACGAGATCCTCGCCATCCTGCTCGAGCGGGACCCAGCCACCCTGAGTGCGGATTCGCTTGCCGGGATGCTCGGGGACGGACGGGCGAAGGAGGTGGCCGCTCTCATGCAGCAAAGCCAGGCTGTCTTCCCCTCCTTCATCGAACTCCTCCTTCACCCCCAGTGGCCGCGCCGGCTGGCCGCCATGGTGGCGGCCGAAGAGCTGGCGTCACTGGACCCGGAGCTCGTTCCCCAGCTGGTCGAGCCCTTGTGGGCGCGTTTCGAAGCCCTCGACGAGGCTCGGAAAGGGGACATGCTTTACCTGCTGGGCGAGCTGGGGGCTGTTTCCGAGATCCCCAGGCTGAAGGCGATTGCGGCGGGTCCCTATGAAGATGCCGTCAAAGAGGCCGCCGAAGAGGCCCTGGATATGCTGGAGCCGCAAAGGGGCGAGGGATGATTCTATTCGTTTCGGAATTTTGGAAAGGGAGCCCGGCGGATTTCATAAGTGGAAGATCGAAATCCGGCAGGTGCCGCGCATCGGCCCGTCGTCAGAAATCGAAGGTCAGTTGATCCGGTGCACTCTGATTGGAGGGTGTTGCCGGGGAGGGCATGGCCTTGAGGGCGGGGGCGAGAGGCGGGGCGGGCGCACCGGCCTCGGGCTCCGCTTCGGGGAATAAGCCGGGCTGGACGAAGCGCTGGAAATCCCGGCAGGCCTTCATCCGTCTGCAGCGCAGGCAGACCTCGGGGGCGAGGCGCGGGGCCCCCTTTTTGGTGTGGCAGGTGACATAGGCCGGCGGTTTCCGTGCGCGGGTCATCTTGGCTGCTGTATTCCTGAGCGGAAGGGTGAAGGGTTCGACCATGCGCTTTCGGGCCCGATCGCAGCCGGGAGATCCTGCTGTCCGGCAAGAGACCGCCGATTGCCCGGCGCGCTGTTTCACAGTGGAAACTGCCTTAGTGATAGGCTTTTGGCGGGGTGAAAGTCAAGCCAAATACCGCCCTTCCTTTTCTGCAAGCTTTTCGGCTGCAAAGTCTCCATCCTTCACGGAGCCGATTTCCGCCCGCACTGGATTGAGAATTGCCGCTATGGATTGCAAGCCCATAGGTTAAGACAATGACATTGATGCAAGCTTACAGCTTATGTCAATGACATTGACCCTCAGATTATGCCTTTCCTCAGCAGCTCAATAGTGCGATTCATGAACTCATCGCCGCCTTTGTATTTGCTGGCAAGCTCTTCTCCAAGTTTGGGATCTATGTGCCAAATTGCCGTTAATAACACGCCTGGAGGGATCCCCATCAAGGTTGGATTCTCATACATCCTAATTAAAACGGGTAAAGCCCGCCGGTCTCCAATTTTCCCCAAAGCTAGAGCAGCATAACCTCGCTTTGGCATGTCCTCTTTTTGAATCTCGGTGATAAGATAGGGCACGATCGCTTTCCCTGCATTCAGGAGATGTCGGTCATTGATGGATTCCGGTACATTGTCAGTATAAAAATCATTGAATACCTTTTGAGCTTCTTTCTCATCCATTGACAGTGGGGAGCAACCCAGAATTACTGATATGACTGCCACCGAAAAAAATAAAGTATAAAAATGCTCTCTTAACATCAATATCTATAATGAATTCTCAGTTTTATTTAGACACATTATTTTTGGCGCTATGCTTGGTTATTGTAACATTGTTTTTACCTAGGTCATCAACTAGTACAGAATCAATGTCATTGACTTAAGCTATGGGCTTGTAGGCCATAGCGGCAATTTTCAGTTTCGGCCCTCTCTTTCTGGGATTCTTCCGGCCTGGTCGAATAATCGATAAAGACTTACCCAGGAGCGAGAGGAGGCTTCGAAGGATTTTGGTGATGTGTCGCCGAGCAAGGAGGAGCACGACGTTGTCTTTCATAGACGAAAGCGCATAGCTGAAGTTGACCTGGTACCTGAGTCGTTCGGGATGCTTTTTGGCCTGCTCCTCAATAACATCTTGAACTGGATGAACGATCATGGCAGTCAGATTGGCTGTCAAAACTCTCGCGTGGAAATCTTGGAGGACAGCGAGGGGAGATTTTCCCGAAAAGTTTTCGATTTCGATGCGGCATTTCAAATGGCTGTAGGCGGTCTCCACAGACCAGCGCTTGGTGTAGAGTTCTTTGAGCTCAGCCAAAGGAAACTGGCGTTTGTCAAGGAGGGAAGTCAACAGAACGACCTTTACCCTGTTTTTCAATGTGAAGCGGAGGACGCGAACTTTCAGGGGGTTGGTGCTCAAGTTCCTCTCTTGGCAGAATTTTATGGCGGCGGGCGACGGTTTAAGGGTCACGATAGCCTGGCGCTTTCCGGAGCGGATGAATTCTTTGACAAGAACTGAATCCTTTTTCATCTGACAAAGGAATTGAGAACCCCGGTTGAGGATCAGGGCAAAAAGCCAGTATGCGGGGTATCCCCGGTCGAGAAGAAGAAGGTCGCCTTCACCGGTATTGTGCATGTGTTTAGCGGCTAATGAGCGTTCACCTTCCCCTTTAGGAACCATGAGTGCATGAACGGTGATGCGGTTCAAGACGTCGTAGAGCAACGAAACCCTGGCCAAAGGGCACGTTTTCCGGGTTTTGGCGGGATGCCAAACGCCAAAGAACTTTCTGGTCTCATCGTTGTCAGGGACACGCAAGGTAGATTCGTCGACAGCCAGTAGACGAAATCCCACCCAGCGCCGAGCAGGGAAGGACTGATAAAAGAAGGAGAGCAGTCTCTGATTCAGATCAACAAAAGCCTCGAAAGAAATTTTGCGTCTGGCTCGACAAAACGCGCTAGCGGTAACCTTTCTTTCGGAGCGATCGGAAAATAGAAAAATTTGAAAAAACCCGTCAAGTTCCTTTTGTAAGGAGCAGCGGACAAAATTCATGAGGAAAAGTATCATGGTGCTGAAGGGGAGTTTACGATTGCGGAAAAAATATTTTTCACATAGACGATGTCGATGAAAAAAATTCAGGGGAATGAAGATATTTATTGAGAAATCCGACAAGTTTGGCGCAAATTCTGGAAAGCACCTTCTGTGCCAGCCGCAGTGTTTTCATCAAATTTTTCTGTAAACATATGTCGCCTCTTTGAAAAGTAATATACGGCCCGTTTTCTACTGAGGGAATAATAGCATAACTTATTATATTGGCAAGCAAAAATATCTGCATTGTTCTTTTAAGTCAATGACATTGAATTCATAATGATAATACGAATATTTTTATTATACATTTCCTGTGAAAAATTTTGTGAGCATTGAATACAAGCATCAACGATCATCTGATTCTCTGGATCGGTTGTTTCGCGAAAGCAAATTTGATTTATTCTTGTGTTTTCAGTGACTTTTACTGCTATATTCTTAAAGCCTTCGCTTCTTAAAATTGTCATGATTTGACCCATGTGTTCATCAATAATATTATTTGCTTCAATTGCAACGATATACCCAACGTTTTTGCTCTCTCCCAGGTAATAGAGATCGGATCCGAAGGTCACAGCCTGAAAACGGTATGACACATACTGAAATACAAATTACAGCCTTAAATGATGCAATAATATGCATATGATAACCATTTTCGGACGCCGACAGGCTACCAGACTAAAGCAATCCTCATTATATGATAGGTAGGCCAGTCCTTTTTGCTTTGAGTTCTACCATGCCAGGAAATCGCTTTGAAAGTTCTATATAAATGTGTGTGGCAATTTTATCTATTTCAGTTTTGACAAATGTGTCTTGGCCATTGGAATCATTCGCGACTGAAATCCAGGTTTGATTAACTTGGTCCGATGCCTCAGCACACGCTGAATTGTAGTAATTATAGCATATTTGCAGTAGAACATATTGTGTATCATTTGGTGATTTTTCAGAAATTATATATTTTATATAAGTTCTACATTTGGTTACTTCATCATCAGATTGCATATTAAATTTTTTAAATTCATAATAGCGTGCAAAGTTATCAAAAATGTTATCTATTAATTCATAATTGTGGTCTTTTATATAAATATGTACTGCATATCCTGGCATATAAGAATAAAACAATTTATTGCATGATGTAATAGATATAAATATAAAAGATGCAAAAACGACAAAAGCTAGATAATATATTGTTCTAGAATGAAGGTACATCTATCCACCACCTTTCAAACAAATTATATCTGTGTGTACTATTCCAAAATCCACGTCCAGTTGCAGAACCGATTGTGCCACTGATCCCCTGAGAAAAAATATGGCAAGGTAAATATGCCGGTGATAAAATTATTTGCTGGCTAAAATGTGATCTTTCGTGAGATTCGGTAGAGAAATTGTTTTGCTTATGGCCAATTTTATTTGGCTGTTTTAGTATTTGACGGTCTCCAATTATGATGCCACCTGTTGTAAACGGCCGCTGACTGTCTGCAAAATAAAAGAATGCGCCTTTTTTGAATTCTGGTGGTTTTCCAGACAGGGCATAACCAAATGCATGTCCAATAAGCATGTTGCCTGCTTCACCCGCCGCCCAGCCAAGGGCTCCCATGCCCATGCCGTGGAGCACGTCTCCGCCGGTCATTCCGGAGTAAGCGGCCCCGAAGGCAGCGCCGGTCAGAGTGCTGTTCAAGAACCGATTCGCTATCGTCCCGGCCGGACCTTGGCCGAACGGCTTGAAGTCTGGACAGGGGAAGACATAGGAGGCGGCGGCTAACAGGCCCCCTGAGAACGCTCCGAGAGCGAGATCAGTGCCGCTGACAGCGGCACTGATTGCCCCGGCTGACGCCCCCGCGCCTGCATAGAGCGCCGCTGCGACGATGCCCGTCAGTTCGAGGCTGGTGACGATACTTCCCGCACCTCCGAGGAATCCCCCTGTAACTGCTCCGGTCAGGGCGCCGAGGCCGATGTCCCCGCCGGTAATGGCAGAGGTCGCCACCCCGAGGGTTGCTCCGATGATGGCCCCGATCAGGGGCTCGATCAGGAGATGTCCAGAGGGATCGGTGTACCGCAGGGGATTGTTCGCGCAATAGCTATACCGGTTGAGCAACTGGGGATCCATTGGATCGGGCACGATGAAATCCGGGGAGATGAAGCGTGCGATGAGGGGATCATAGAGGCGGGCGTTGTAGTTGTAGAGGCCGGTTTCGATGTCGTGCTCCTGGCCGGTGTAGCGGTGGTCGGCGATCTGGCTTCGGGATGGTTTGCGTTCTGCACCGAAAGGCGCATAGTCGGCCCGCTCGACCACCTGGCCGTTGGCATTGGTGAGGGCCGTGGTGCCGCCCAGATGGTCCTGGTGAAAGAAGAGGAGTCCGCCGGAGTCCATGCGGGCGATCCTGAGGGCCCCGGCAAAGATGTATCGCGTCCGGATGCCGCCCCGGATCTCGAAGTGCTCCCCCATATACCAGGTGTCGGGGGTCCCCTGGACGATCTTCTTCACCCGGCCTCCTTCGGGCCCGTAGGCCAACCGGGTGGTGAGGGTCCCGGACGGGCGTTTATGAACGATCTGCACGGGCTGATTGTCCCCGTTCCAGGTGATCTGCCGCTCCGCGGGGGCGAGGGGGTCGGCGAGATCCGGGCCGTTGAGGAGGTTGCCGTTCGGGTCGTATTGAAAGGGGTTCCGGGAAAGGATTCTGCCGCCTCCCGCAGCGCTTTGCTCGACCTGGAGGGATGAGACCGCATGGGGACGGGCCGAATCGTAGGCATAGCGGAAGATGAGCTCCCCGCAGCGCCGGGTGAGGAGATTCCCGGTGGGCCCATAGGAGAACGAGAACGGGGGGAGGGAGTCCGTGGAGGGGTTTTCCGCGACCAGACGGCCGAGGCGGTCGTAGCGGTAGGTGAAGGTGATGTCCTGGACGCTGTCGAGGATCTCGGAGAGGTTCCCGCCCTTCGTGTACCGATAGGTCTTGTGCTGGATATCCTTCGAGGGCATTCCGCTCGGATCGGAGGTGAGGATCCCGGTCAGCCGCAACGAGGAGGGGTCATAGGAGCGGACGGCGGCGGTCCGGTTGCCGTAAGCGGTGCGGCCGATCTGGCCGGCGGCGGTATAATCGGTGAACCGGGCGAATTCCCTGCCGTCGGAGCCCTTGACACCCGCCAGAAGACTCGTGCCCTCGTGATAGGTGTAGTGGACCCGGTAACTGTCCGGGTAGGTCAGGGTGCGGAGCCGGCCGGCGATGTCGTAGGTGTAGCGGGTCGTGCCTTGCTGCTCGCCGAGGTCGGTGGTCACGGCCAGCACCCGCCCGAGGGGGTCATAGGCTTCGTAGCGGGTGCTGACGGCCCCCCGGGCCGCTTTTCGCAGCCTCCCGCGTCCGTTCGGGATCGACATGTCGTCATAGGTAAAGGTGATCGACGGCTCCCCGTTCGAATAGGCCTTGAGGACCAGCCGGTTGAGGGCGTCGTAGCCGAAGCGGGTGGTCAACCCGCGGGCGTCGGTCTGGGCGGTGAGGTTTCCGTTCGGGTCATAGGCGTATCGCCACGCGCCCATATCAGGATCCTGCATGGCGGTCTTTCGGCCCAGGGTGTCGTAGACGATCTGCGTCTGGTTGCCCTCGTGATCGATGACCTTCAGCAGGTCGCCGGCCGCGTTGTAGGTGTAGCGGGTATAAAGAGAGCTGTTTTCGGCCTGTTCGACGACCTGGAGAACGCGGCCGAGGGCGTCTTTGAAGATCGTCTTCCCGGTGCCGTCGGGCCCCCACACGCTTGTGGAAAGGCCCTGATAGGTGTAGGCCGTGGCGATCTGGCCGTGTTCGCCGTCCGGGCCGATGACCCAGAGCGGGCGCCCGCGCTCGTCGTAGACCGTCTGCCGATAGGGGTAGCGGGCGGGCGGCTTGCCGTCCTCGAGGAAATAGGGGCCGGCCGTCAGATCCTCCCGGCCCATCGCATCGTAATGGCGGTAGGCGATGACAGGCTTTCCTTCTTCACCGAAGCCGATGGTCTGGATGGGGCGGCCAAGACCATCGACATAGACATATTCGGCCTGCACGCTCCCTTCGCTGTCTTGAAGGCGGGCCGTGGCGGTATATCGCGGAAGGCTTTCGAATCCGTAGCTCGACCAGGTGACCCCTCCGTCCGGATAAGCGGTTTGCACGAGGCGGCTTGCTTTCCTGCCGGCCTCAATTGCGCGGGCATTTCGTTCCACCGCGTCTGCCTTGCATTACTCTACTTGTATCCCGAAGACCGCTATCGCCATCAGTACCCATCCCAACACCCACGCAGCTGGGCGCATACCCCCAGCGCCGTGCAACAGCCGGTTCACGATCCAACCCCCTCGGGAAGGCCGCAGGCCCCAGAGAAACGGGGTGCCTGCTTTCAGACTCTGTGGCCTTCATGATGACACGGGGGGCGAGTCCGGTTAGAGGTTCAAATTATGTGGTCCATCCGGTCGGTTGATGATCGACCATGCAAATCCGCTGCGGCGTTGACTCGATGAGGTCGCCTGGTATGGGTTCGAGGACTCCGGTGTGCCTGCTCGGCAGTAGGAGTGATTGGAATAGCCGGGGCTGAAAACACCTGCCCGCGATTTGCGGTCTGTATTCTCCAGGTCCTAGCGATCCAGAGAATTTTTAAGCATGGACCCAATCAAGATATGTGCCGGAATGGCGAAAAGGGCGTGGATAATGTCACTGTTTGTCGGGTATGATGTGTAAATATATAATATTATATGGAATTACAGAAAGAAAATCCTTGCTTCAGAGGCGGAACAATGTCCTTTTATAGTTTGCAGCGGCCGGGAAACAGCCGTGATGTGCATCGATATCGCCCAACAACCAAGAGATCGGCGCCTCTTTTTCAGGGCATGCCTTGGAGTGAGGGAGCGTTGGATCGACCGCCGTTTTTCGAAGGCAGGGTCTCCCATGACGTCGGCCGCAGTTGGGATTATGATCCGGTAAAGAAGATGAAAACAGGCAGGATACCGGCCGAGGTGATGGCACGCGCTTCATTCTTTTCGGAGTGGCGCGGTCGATACATTTTGGAACGGTGAGGGGTATCTGTGTATAGGCAAGATATATAGCCAAGGTATGGAAAAGGCGATCATGGTTGCAAAGTTTTTTTGCTGTTGAAATAACCGTTTGGAAAGAAATATAGGGGCGCCTTGACACCCCCGCCAGTCATGTTATCATTTTATAAAATTACGAAATTCATAATTTGTGGAATAATGAAAAACGAACAAAACCGTCAAGATCAAGGAGCAGGATATGGCGCTGATGAAGATCAGGAAGAATTTCCAGTTGACCATTCCCAGGGGCCTTCGCAGAAAGTTCAACCTGGAAGAAGGGGATTACGTTGAAATGGGCATTAAGGATGAATGCATTGTCCTCCGGCCGGTGAAGGTGATCCAGCCCGACCAGGAGTATTTTTACTCCAGGGAGTGGCAGAAGAAGGAAGCCGAGGTTGACGAGGATGTCCGCAAGGGCGACATCGCCGGGCCCTTCGAGAACGCCGCTGAGGCCATTGAAGCCCTGAAGACCGCCAAGATATGAAAATGAGGCTGGCCTTTTCGAGAAGGTTCATCGAGGATTACCGCCGGCTTCCAGCCCCTGTCCAGAAAGCCGCCGACAAACAGTTGGAGCGGCTGCTCTCCGATTTCCATCACCCGTCCTTGAATGCTAAAAAAATGCAGGATCCCCGGGATATCTGGGAGGGGAGAGTCAACAAAGGTTACCGCTTCACCTTCCAGATCCATGAGGACGTCTATTTTCTCCGGCGCATCGGCACCCACGATTTACTGAGAAGGCCTTGAGCTAGGGCAATCTTTTTACGGCGGCGAAAGCTGGGTGGTGTGGTGGCTTCGCCGTCGTCCGTCGAGGGTTCTTGTCTCTCCTCGATGACGATCTGGAGGGTCCCCTCTCCGCTGCGGAGGGAAAAAGGGGGTGACGAAGCGCTGGTGCGTCATTATACTGACGGCCATGGGGATACAGGTCAAAGGAATGGGTGGGGTCCTGTGCCGGAGGGTCGGCGCTGGACTGAGCGCCTGGCGGGGCGGCATCCGGAATGGGCGGGCGGCTTCCATGGGCCCGGGTGCCGGGGGCCGCACGCTCACTGCCGCCCTTTTGCTGCTCGCTGCGGTCTTGCTCGCGGCCCCCGCTGCGGCCGAGAGGCCTTTCCCGCGGCCTGATGGCCCGGTGAACGATTTTGCCGGGGTCCTTTCCCCGGAGGAGCGGCAGCGTCTGGATGCCCTCACCCGGGAGGTGTTCGAGAAGACCGGCGTGGCGGTGGTGGTCGCGACCTTTCCCGACATCGGCGGGGCCGAGTACAACGATTACGTCAACCGCCTCTATGCGGCGTGGGGCATCGGGAAAGAGGGAGAGGACAAGGGCGTCCTGATCTTCGTGACGATCCAGGAGCGGAAGATGCGGATCGAAACCGGCTACGGCGTCGAGGGCGTCCTCCCCGACGGGCTGGTGGGCGAGATCCGCGACCGCTACATGCTTCCCTATTTCAGGGAGGACCGATTCGGTGAGGGGCTCCTGAACGGCACGCTCGCCGTGGCGAAGGTGCTTGCCGACGACGCGGGCGTAGCCCTTACCGGCACCCCCGAGCCCAAGGCGTCCGCCCGCCGCGAAGAGGGTGTGCCCTTCTGGCCTTTCCTGATCTTTATCCTGATTTTTTTGACGATTGTGCGAAGCGGTTCCCGCTCGAGGGGTGCCGCGCTGCCTTGGATTGCGGGCGCCCCCCGCGGCGGCGGGATCGGCTCCGGCGGTTTCGGCGGCTTCAGTGGCGGCTTCGGCGGTTTCGGCGGGGGCATGAGCGGTGGAGGCGGCGCGGGGGGCGGATTCTGACGCATGGGAGGGAGGCGGTGATGGCTCGAAGCGCGAAAGATCCGAAGGCGCTGCTGCCGGAGATCATCCAGGATTTCCGGGAGGTATTCGGCAACGATTTGATCTCCCTCATCCTCTATGGCAGTGCGGCCGGGCCGGAGTATGACCCGGCCCGCTCGGACATCAATCTGATGGCGGTGCTGCGGCCGGAGGCCATGGGCCGGCTCGACGAGACCTTCAGCCTCGTCCGGAAGTGGCGTCGGAAGGGTTGCGCGGTGCCTCTTTTCCTGACCGAACGCTATATCGCCGGCTCCTTGGATGTCTTCCCGATCGAGTACCTGAATTTCAGGTCCCGCTATGCCATGGTTTACGGCAAGGATGTGCTGAGGGGGCTGGAACTGAAGCCCTCGCTGCTGAGGCTGCAGTGCGAACGCGAGATCAAGGGCAAGCTGCTGCTGCTCCGCGAGGGGTTCGTCGAAAGCGAGGGGAAGCGGGGTACCCTCGAAGCGCTGATCGCCGATTCGACCGGCGCCCTGACGGCCATTTTCAGGGCCCTCGCGGCCTTGAAAGGTTTGGAGACGCCCGGCTCCAGGCGGGCGCTCTTCGCGGAAGTCTCGAGGGCCTTCGACTTGGACGGGGGCGTGTTCGAACGGCTGCTGGATGTTCGCGACAAGAAGATCAAAAGGGCGCAGGTGGATATGCCGGCGCTTTTCAAACGATATCTGGCGGAGATGGAAAAACTGTCCGACGCTGTGGATGCTATGGGAGGCTGATATGGGCAAGACCGGAAAGACCCTTTTGGTCGTCATCGGGATCATCGTCGTGCTGGGGCTGCTGTCTTTTTCATGGATCAAGGGGACTTACAACGACCTCGTCGCCATGGACGAATCCGTCAAAGGCGCCTGGGCCCAGGTGGAAAATCAGCTCCAGCGGCGCTATGACCTCATCCCCAACTACGTTGAAACGGTCAAGGGCTATGCGGCGCATGAAAGGGAGGTCTTCGTGGAGGTGACCGAGGCCCGTTCACGGGTCGCCGGCGCTGAATCGATCCCCGAAAAGATCGAGGCGAACAACGCCCTCTCATCGGCCCTGTCGCGGCTGCTTCTGGTGGTGGAGCGCTACCCCGACCTGAAGGCGAACACGAATTTCATCCGTCTCCAGGACGAACTGGCGGGGACGGAAAACCGCATTGCCGTGGAGCGGCGGCGCTTCAACGAGATGGTCAGGGAGTACAACACGACAATCCGCAGCTTCCCGACCAATGTGCTGGCCGGTCTTTTCGGTTTCGAGAAGGCGGCCTTCTTCGAGGTGCCCCCGGAGCGGCAGGAGGCTCCGAGGATTCGGTTCTAGGGGGGAGCATCCCCGCTAATCGTTTTTCCGCTTTTCATGGAAGGCCTTGAAGACGCAGCATGATCGGCAGATCTGCATCTTTTCTTCCCAGCTGCCATGGGCGGCGCCCTCGCAGAAGGTTCCGTTCACGAACCAGCAGAGGTCGCCCGAACCCCATTCCCATGCGGGGCATCGGGATCTGGCCTCCTCGGGGCAGTGCCGTTCTTCCCAGCAGGAGCGGGGCTTTTCGCCGGCCGCCTCCGCCCTCGAGAGCAGGAAATAGATCTGCCGTTGGGCGTGCGGGGGGATGGTGCGCCAGCCCTGTTCATAGCTGTGGATCGTCTTGAGCGAGGTCGCGAGCAGCTCCGCCATCTCCTTCTGGGTCTTCCCGAGCCTTCTGCGGATGACGGCGAATTCATGGGCCTCCATCGATGGCCTCCTATGGAATGGGGAAAATGGATACGGTGCACTTAGGGTGCGCGAACAAGGTTCCTGGTGAAGGATTCTCCCGGTGCGTAGCGGGTGTGTCAAGACTTCCGAAGTGGAAACGAGCACGGGGCGGGTAAGGCGTTTCCAATGGGACACCAGTAGACCACATTGTGGTAGTGATGTCAAGTTCGAACCAGCCGGTGCGGCCGGCTCACCGCAGGGGGCGATGCATGGAGAACGATCCTGTCAACATCCCGATGGACGGGTGCCTCGACCTGCACACCTTCGCCCCGTCAGAGGCCGGAGACCTGGTGGAGGACTATATCGAGGCCTGTCTGCTGGAGGGCATCTTCGAGGTGCGGTTCATCCATGGGAAAGGAAAGGGGGTCCTCCGCGAGACGGTTCACGCGCGGCTGAGACGCAGTCCGCATGTCCTGCGCTTCGCGCTCGATGCGGGCCCGTCCGGTTGGGGGGCGACGGTGGTCTGGTTGAAGGAGAGGCGTTTGGAGGCGTCGAAAGGGAAGGAGGGTGCAGACGATGAATGACGAGCGGTATAGCAACCCTTATGTGATCGGGATCCTGCTCGGCCTGGTCCTGCTTTTCACGTTCTATACCATGGGGCGGGGCCTCGGGTCCTCTGCGTCCTTTGCACGCATCGGGACGGCCGGGGTGCACTGGGTGGCTCCGGGGCATGCGCAGGCCAATCCCTATCTTTCGAAATACCTGGCCTGGGGGCGCTCCCCGCTGATGGACTGGCTCGTGTTCCTGACGCTTGGCGCCGGGCTGGGGGGGCTTTTCTCGGCCTTCATCGCCCGCCGGGTCCGCGGGGAGGTGGCGAGAGGCCCATCGATCGGGGTTTCGGCCCGGCTCTGGCTGGCCCTCGGGGGCGGAATCCTGTCCGGGTTCGCCGCGCGGCTCGGCCGCGGATGCACGAGCGGGCAGGCGCTGACCGGGGCGGCTGAGCTGGCCTTCGGGAGCTGGGTGTTCATGTTTTGCATCTTCGCGGGCGCATACGCCGCCGCCTGGTTTTTCAGAAAGGAGTGGTTGTGATGGGACCTCTCTACAAGTTCGGATGGTTCGATTACGCCTACGCCCTGCAGCTGGCGGTCCTGATCGGCTTCCTCTTCGGGTTCGTGCTGGAGCGGGCGGGCTTCGGGAACGCCCGAAAACTGACGGCGATCTTCTACCTGCGGGATTTCGCGGTCCTGAAGGTGATGTTCACCGCCATCGTCGTCTGTATGCTCGGACTTCTCTATTTCTCCGTCTTCGGCTGGATCGATCTCGGCAGGGTCTATCTGCTCCAGACGAACATCTGGCCGCAGATCGTGGCGGGTTTGCTTCTGGGGGTCGGCTTCGTGATGGGCGGGTACTGCCCGACCACGTCCGTGGTGGCGACGGTCTCGGGGAAGCTCGACGGCCTGGTCTTCCTGGGGGGGATGGTCATCGGTTCGGTAATCTTCGCGGAGCTTTTCCCGCTGCTGGCCGGTTTCTATGAGGCCGGGGCCATGGGCGCCGTGACCCTCTCCGACGTGCTTGGCATCCACTCGGGGATCGTTGCGCTCGGTGCCTGCCTGATGGCCGTCGGCGCTTTTTGGCTCGGGGAGCGCCTCGAGGGACGCTTCGGCGACCCGGCGCGCCTCCCGGGCGGATCGCGGCGGATGAAGCTGGGGGGAGCGGCCCTCCTGGTGGGGCTGGGCCTGATCCTCGCCGTCGTGAATCCGGACCGTTTCGTCTCGTCCCGTCCGGAGGCCCAGCCCGAGGCGGAAAGCGTCGAGGCGACGGCCCAGCCGGAAAACGCTCCGGCCGCCGGGTCCGATGCGGCTGCCCCGGTTCCGCGGGCGGCCGAACCGCCAGCACCGGCGCCGGGGGGCTTCCGGATCCTCCACGATGAAGGCTGTTAGCGGACGACCACCGCGCCGTCTCGGCTCAGGCGCCCGGTCCCTCGATACCGGCCAGGCCGGGAGACGCGGCGAAGCGGTTGAACAAGCGCCGAAGCCGGTGCAGAGCATCCTCGTTTCAGCATGGATCTAGCCGGCGGCGGCTCCTTGCCCCCGGCTGCCTTCGAGCGGCGGGGCGGCGGCGATGAGGCGCTCGCGGTCGAGCGGCTGGATGTGTTCGACGATCCACTCCCGCATGCGCGCACCGGCGGGAAGGGACTGCTTGTAGCTCATGAAATCGAGCTCGATGCCGAGGGCGTCCGCTGCGTCCAGGGCGATCAGGGGCCAGATCTCCCCGATGTCCCCGACAATCGGGATGCTTCCCGGGATCCGGGCGAACCCCGACATCTCCATCCGGAAGGGCACGGCAAAGGTCTTGGTCTTGGGGAGCCCCTGGTCCACCGCGTCGGTGACGGTGTGCGCCGCCTGCTCACGCTGCCAGACGACCTCGAGGTTGGGATCGAGGTCGATGCGGACGATGGTCTTCCGTTCGAGCGAATAGGTCCACCCGCCTTCCCAGTCGACCCAGAAACCGTGCCCGGTGTAGCGCTCGAACGGCCCGTCGTGGATCTCCTGCGAAAGCGCCAGGGCCGATTCGATGATGACGTCGGCGCCGGCGAGCATCTCGGCGACGCGCCGGGCGCGCTCTGAAAGCGGCAGCGAATCCCCCACCGCCAGACCGACCTCCCCGCCCCCCACGAGCTGCGGGATCGTCACCAGGACGGGCAGATGGAGCGCGGTCCCGGCCCCGATCATGGTCAGGGGGTCGGCGCCGTAGCCCGCCATCTGTTCGAACGGGATCTTGTGCTGCCGGGCGAGGGGCAGGATCTCGCGCGCGATCCGCTCCGTGCGCCATCCGGTGGGATAGGCGAGATTCCCGGCCACCTTGATGATCGTGTGGCCGGGCAGCGCCAGCATGCGCTGGTAGAGGTCCGGATCGAAGGTGATCTCCCGGGCGATCCGGGCGATCTGCGCGTCGTCCAGGAGGGTCGCTTCGACCTTCCCGTCGGAAGGCAGTCGTTCGGGCGCGATGCCGAGCGCGGCCCCTTCGATGCGCTTGACGCGCTCGAGGGTGCCCCCCATTTCGTGGTTGATGACGGCCGAACTGGTGGTAACGCCGTCGATCAGCCCCTTGTGCATGAGTTCGGCGACCAGCGTGGTGACCCCTTCATGAAGGTTCGGCCCGCTTCCGAGGACGGCCACGACCTTGCCGCCTTTCTGTTTGGCGGCGACGATCCGGGAGACGGCCTGATTCAGCCGCTCCAGGACCTCGGGGCGAAGGGAACGGCGGATGTCGGCCAGGGTGCTGCGATCGATTTCCATGGTGCGTCTCTTTCTAAGATTCATAGGGTGAAAGGTCCGGTGAGTTTCACGATCTCCAGGGCGTGGCGCTCGGCCGCCGCCAGGTTCTGGAGTACGGCCTGGCGGCCTTTGGCGGCCCGCTCCCCGCTCGCTTCCGGGTGTGCCAGGTGCCAGATGATCCGCTCGGCCAGTTCGTCGCCGTCGTGCACCGTTTCGCCGGCGCCGGCCGCCTCGAGCAGGGCGCGCGCGTCCGAGAAATCGTCCATCGACGGCCCGTAGAGGACCATTTTGCCCCAGGCCGCCGGTTCGAGCGGGTTCTGGCCGCCGAGCGGCACCAGGCTCGCCCCGCAGAAGGCCAGGGTCGCGATGCTGTACAGTCCGAAAAGCTCCCCGAAGGTGTCGAGGATGACGACCGGGGCGGTGCGCCGCCGGCCGGGTCCCTCGAGCCCGGTCCGCAGCTCGCAGGAAAAACCGGAGCGCTTGACGAGCGCCTCGATCTCCCGCACCCGCTCGAGGTGGCGCGGTGCGATGACGAGCACGGCCTCAGGGAAGACCTCCCGGACGCGCCGGAAGGTCTTCAAAAGCGTTTCCTCTTCGCCTGTGCGGGTGCTGCCGGCCACGACGACCGGCTGGCCTTCGTCCACCGAGAGCAGCCGGCGGAAACGCTCCGCGTCTTCCGGGCGGATAGATTTGCCGAGCAGGTCGTATTTGGCGTTCCCGCTCACGACCACCCGCTCCCGGGGTGCGCCCATCGCAAGGATGCGGTCACGGTCGGCCGCGGTGATCATGCTGAAAAGGCTGATACGCTCGAGCACCGGCCGGAAGAACGCACGGAGCTTTACGTACCGTTTGATAGAGCGGGCGGAGATGCGGCCGTTGACGATCGCCGTTCGAATGTGCATGCGGTCGGCCGCGGCGACCCAGAGCGGCCAGATCTCGGTCTCCAGCAGGACGAGGACGTCGGGTCGGACGGCCTTCAGCGCCCGCTTCACGCAGGGCGCCGCATCCAGCGGGGAGTGGACGACCAGCGCCTGCTCCCTGAAAACCTCCTCGGCCAGACGGCGTCCATGGGGGGTGATCGTCGAAACGACGAAGACTGCATCCGGCACATGCCTTCGGATCGCCTGAGCGAACGCCTCGGCGACCTTGACCTCGCCGAGCGAGACGGCATGGATCCAGAAGCGCGGGCCGCCTCCCAAAGCCTTCAGGCGCCGCAGGGGCAGCAGCCCGAGCCGCTCCCTGAAATGGACCCGGTACCGGGGGTTCGAGAGCGGAATCCAGAGCAGGAGCGGGGCGAGGCAATAGAACAGGACCCAGCCCAGAATGGCGTAGCATTGGATCAGCATGACAAAATCCGGCAGTCCTTCCTTTCAGTCAGCATCGGCCGTTTTCTCCACCCGGATTTGCACGTCCCGGCCGACCGGGGCTTTGTCGACGACCTTGCCGCCGTTGTGATCGATGACCTTGTTGACCCGCTCGAGCTTGTCGCGCTCGACGATGAAGGCGAAGCTCTCCCCGGGGTGGATGATGCGAAGACATAAACTTATGTCCAGATAGGCCCTTCAGCAGTCCCCTCGGTAATCGATGACCTTTTCGTTCGGGTTCATGGTTGGTTCTCAGGCTCCTTGGGATGGGATCGCAGGAAATCCAGCAGGGCCATGCACAGCGGCGAGGCGGTGCGCCTGCGGTCCCGGATGAGGTAGAAGCGGCGCTGCATCGAGACGCCTTGGATCCTCAGGGCCTTCAGGGCCCCGGCGGCGAGCTCCGTCTGGACGGCCCGCCACGAAAGGACCGACACGCCGAGTCCGGCCTTGACCGCTTCCTTGACCGCGGTCGAGGTGCCGAAGCGCGCCACGACATGGAGAGGGAGCGATCCGCCTTTCTCAGCGCCCTGCAAAGCATCTTCCAGGATCTTGAGGGTCCCGGACCCGATCTCCCTCTGGACGAACGGCTCCTTGAAAAGCGCTTCGAGCGTCAGTTCGTTCTGACCGGCCAGGTGGTGGTCCGCGGGGACGATCACGAGGAGTTCGTCGTCCCAGAGCGGGGTGTAGATCAGGGCCTGATGCCCGCCCTTCGATCCGACGACGCCCAGTTCCAGCCCGCCTTCCAGGACACGGTTCTCGATCTCGCTGCTGTCGCCGATCAGGATGTTGACCGTGAGGAGTGGATGACGCCTCCGAAAGGCGCCGATGACCCTCGGGAGAATGTACTCGCCGGGGATGGTGCTGCCGCCCATGCGGATCTCACCGTGCTGGACGCCCAGAAACTCCTGCATCTCAAGGAGCGCGTTGCGTTTCATCTCAAGGAGCAGTGCGGCATGCTTGTAAAGGAGTTCGCCGGCCCTGGTGGGGATCACCTGGCGGCCCAGCCGGTCGAGCAGCCGAGTTCCCACGTGGCTTTCCAAGGTCGCGATCCGCTCGCTGACCGATGCCTGGGAGAGGAAGACGGCCTTGGCCGCCTTCGAGAAGCTCTTCAGGTCGACGACTTGGCGGAAGATCTCCAACTGGCGAAGGTCGAAGTCGATGTCCGGGGGCGGCTGTGCGATTGTTTTTTTCATCCCGACCCCTACAGGTAACCGAACCAGAACGTTTCGATCTCCCGGAAATTGTCCGCCACGGCCTCGCGGCCTCTGATCATGTCGCCGTGCCCCGGCAGGAGCAGTTCCACATCGAGTTGGGCGAGCCGCTGGATGCTCTGCTTGAGCTGGGCGCCATCGCCTGCCGGGAGGTCGGTCCTGCCGATCCCTCCTTGAAAGACGACATCGCCGGTGAAAAGCGCCTTCTTCTGCGGCCAGTAGAGGGCGATGGAACCTGGGGAGTGACCGGGCGCATGGATCACCTCGAAGGACAGATCGCCGATCTCGAGCCCGCCTTCCGTCAGGAGGATCTGAGGCGCGAAATCCGCAACCCCCAGGGCCTGGCCATAGCGCGGCGCCATGCGCCGGATGAAGTCGAGTTCGACCGTGTGCATGGCGACCAGGGCCGGGCCGCCCGCAAAACGCCGGACGGCCTCGATGTGGTCGGGGTGCCCGTGGGTGATGAGGACGACATCGATGTCTGCCGGGCTGATCCCGAGCCGTTCGAGTTCCGTCTCGACATGCCCGAAAAGATGGTCATGCCCCGGGTCGATCAGGATCCTGCGACTGCCGTCGATGAAATAGGTGTTGGCGTTGTTTGCCGTCGGGTTGAACCAGAAAAAACCGTGCAGGTCATTTTCTATTTGCATGGGGGCCTCAAAAAGTTAAAAATATAGCTCATCGACGGGCTTGACCTGGTTCTTGAAAAATCTGTATTCGAAAATAAGCATGTCCGGCCGGTGTCGAGAAGATCGAGCCCTTGTTTCCGGGGATCCGAAGCGCCGGCTCATAGGCGTATATCCGGATCGATGCCGGAATCGGCCAAACCGGGACCCACACCTGGCAGGCGTGGGGCTGAGCACGCGCAGCGTGTCAAGGAAACCCATCATTTCCGGCCTGGAGCCGCGGTTGCAGACGGTGATTCCGGCTTCCAACGCTTCGCGCTGGGACTGAGCACGGCTAGCCTGTGAAGAAACCGGGACCCGCCTCGAAGGGCCGACACTGAGCGAGACGGATCCGGTGAAGACACCGGGAACCATCCCGACGGGGTGGCGCTGAACAGACGCAGCCGGCGAAGAAAGCCGTTTTAGTATGGAAACCCGGATCGTTCCGAGTAATCATCATTCCGGAAGCATACTAAAAAAGGCCTGTCGGGGATGTCAAGCGCTAAAGAGACAGGCCGACGGTCGACTCCGGGGGGGCTGCCCCGACCGGAGCCGCCGATTCGGCAATTGAAAAAACATCTTGTGGTGGAGCTGCATGATGGCAGGCGGTGAGGAGAAAGAAAGCTGTGGATGTCAGGTCTGTCCGGGGCAGATAGAGGTTCCCACGGAGAGGGAAAGAGCCGCGCTCGCAGAAATGAGGGCGATCAAGGAGCGTGTGCGGATGCTCAAAGGCAGCCTCGATTCCATCCAGGAGAAGGGCGGCGACCGGTCGCACATGGCGAAGGAAATTGAAACGACGCTCGACTCTCTCAAGGCCGAATGGGTGCGTTGGGAGGAAGAGCGCAACGCGGCCGCGCAGGAGCGCATGCGCCTGCTGGGCCATGATGAAACGGTTTGAGGGATTTGGTTCATGACACAAGAGGCAATGGCCTGGTTTGAGGAAGAAGAAGAGATCGGCACCATAAGGTGCGCGATCTGTGGCATGGCGGTAGATTCGGTGGAGGAGGCCCTGGACTGCGACTGGGCGCCTTTTTTCTATGAGGGGAATGATCAGCACGGACCCGCGTGCGCCAGCTGTTCCAGCGCCCTGATGAGGGTGGATGAATTCGGGGAGATGGAGATCAAGGAGGAATACCGCGGCAAGATCCGCTACTTGGACGAGCCGCTCGAAGACGACGGCGACTTTGTATTCATGGGCGCGATCTACAACTGAACGGCCGGGAAGCGCCCTCGAGAAAGGTTGAAAAGCCCGCGGCACCGGCCGGAAAGTTGCCCGATGTGCGCAGTCGACTCTGTGAACCGCCCAACGTTTTCGGGCTGTGAGGGCGGATTCGACCCCGCCTCGGGCGCTACGGGGCCCGGCACTCGAGATGCCGGTAAATGCCGACTCGCGATAGGAGTTTCATCCGGGCGCGGGTCCGTGCACCAAAAGATAGATGGTGGGACCCGCCGCCTTTCAGAGACGAGACCTCAGTGCCCGCAGCAATGGTCCTCGCAGCGGGCCGTATCGGCCATTGCGCGGATGATCTCGCGCTGGTCGCTTTCTTGAATGTCCAACACCTCGACCTCGAAGCACCCCCCCTCCTCAATGGCCGCATCGGCGGGCAGCAGCGTCCAGAGATGGCCGAAGAAGTCCGGCCACTGCTCCTCACCGGGCTCGACCCTGAAGGTCTCACCGAGTTTCTTCCCTGCCAGTTCGAACTCGAAGGATGTCAGACCCTGGGGCGCGATGCCGAAGACAAACGTCAAGGTGCCCTGTGCTTCGGCGCTGGAAATGGCGGAGCCGGGGATTTTCCGGAGCCCGGCGGTTACCTTGGCAAGATGTTCTACTGTTTTGACGGAATGCTCCATGCGTGGTTTCCTCCCTGAAAAATGAGTGTCCATTGATATACAATAAGACATTTTCTTCCGTGCGCAAACCATCTCGGAACCGGTCACCGGGATTTCCCTGGTGGCCGGTTTGCCCTGTGTGGTATAGTGTTTCCACTTGGGAAGGGTTTTTTGGGCAGTCTCCGGCTCCAGAAGAAAAAACCCTCATTCTTCTCCCGCCTGCCGGTGATCGCCTGCAGGCCGGTCGACCGCAGATCAACCGGGGGGATGGCGCATGGCGGCGCCGCTGGTATGGCTCGATCTCGAGATGACGGGGCTCGACCCTGAACGGCATGTGATCCTGGAGATCGCCTCCCTCTTGACGGACGGCGACCTGCGTACCTTGGAGGCCGGGCCGCACCGGGTGATTCACCATACGGAAGACGTTCTCTCGCGGATGGACAGCTGGAGCGCCGAACAGCACGGCGCCTCCGGCCTACTCGAAAAGGTGCGCCGATCCGCGTGGACTTGCGAGGCTGCCGAAGCGGAGACCCTGGCTTTTCTAGCACGTCACTGCGCGACCGGCGTGGCGCCCCTTTGCGGGAACTCCGTCTGGCAGGACCGGCGCTTCCTGATCCGCCACATGCCGCGCTTGGCCGAATTTTTCCACTACCGGAACATCGACGTGAGTTCGATCAAGGAACTGGTGCGGCGCTGGTATCCGGAGCTCCCACCCTTCCGCAAAGAGAAGCTCCACCTCGCCTTGTCGGATATAGAGGAATCGATCCGGGAACTCGCCTATTACCGGTGCAGCGTCTTCAAACCGTCCGAAGATCCGCAGGCCCCTGGTGGATCGATGTGAGGGGCTTCCCGGGTCCTCGGGAGAAGTCGTTTCCTGAGCAGGGGGTCGGGGCGGCCCCCGAGACGCCTGGACAAGGAGAGGGCTGCGCAAGGCGGATTCCAAACGACAGAAGGGGGTGAGCAGCCGGAGCGATGGCACTGAATCCCAAGACTGAAAAGATCCTGATCGGCATGCTTTGTTTGGGGGGTGTCGCGATGGCGGCCTGTGGTCTGATCCTGGATAGCGACACCCTGTTTGTGCTGGGCCTGGTCGGAGTGGTCGCCGGTTATTCGCTGCTGCGGAAGAAATTGAAGGCGATGCTGCGTGATCAGGAGTCCCGCTACAGGGGTGTTTGACAAGGGGCTGGAATTCATTTAGTGTCGATTCGGAAAAGATTTCCGACTCGTGCGGCGGTGAACGGGGGTGTGTTGTGCCGATGGAAAACGTGAAACCGAAGGTTTGTCATTACGAGGATGTCCCGGCCAGGGATTTCGGGGCCGAGGCCCCCGGTGTGTCCATCCGCTGGGTGATCGGGGAGGCCGACGGGGCGCCGACGTATGCCCTTCGCATGATCGAGGTGGCTCCGGGCTGTCGGACGCCCGACCACAGCCATCCGTTCGAGCACGAGAATTACGTGGTCGCGGGGAGCGGCCAGGTGCGGCTCGGGCAGGATTGGCATGAGATCGGCGCGGGCAGCATCGTCTTCGTTCCGGGCGGCCTGCGCCACTGCTACCGCAACACGGGGAGCGAGGTGCTGAAGTTTCTCTGCGGGATACCGGTTTCGGCCGCCAAACCCTGAGTCGAGCGGCGGTGCGGCTGTCTTTCATGATCATGGCGGGCCTTTCCTCGGCCGCGGTCCGGCTGCCTCGCTCCGCGAGCCTAGAGGAGGTCCTGAATCCGAAAAGAATGGAGCGTGCATATGGACGTGAAGGCAAGAGACATCATGGTGAGGGAGTTTGACACGGTAGCGGCGGATGCGCCTCTGAAAGAGGCGGTCAAGAAGCTTCACGAGGCTCAGGTCCGGCCGACGGGATATAAGGCCTTCGGCATCCCGGTGGTCGATTCGATCGGGCACGTGACGGGGATGCTCTCCATGTTCGATGTCATCTATCATCTGCGTCCGCCCTTCATGAACTACGAACTCGAGAGTTTTTCCACCTGGGAGGGGGAACTCGGCCCCTACCTCGAGCGGTTCGAGGACCTGAGGGTGGAAGAGGTGATGAGCACCCCCGTCGCCACGGCCGAAGCGGACGATCAGGTGATGGTCGTCATGGACCGCATGGTCAAGAGAAGGGCCCGGCGGCTGCCCGTGGTGGAAGGCAACCGGATGATAGGCATGATCTACCTCTCGGATGTTTTCCACTATCTTTGCAAGAGCTGGTTGTAGCGGTTTTCACCTGAGAGAGGGGCGAACGAAGAAGCCGGACGGCCCTCGCGTAAATGGATGGGGAGAAACTGCATCTCCGGATGGGGATGTGGCGCAAGCCGATGCCCGCCTCCGAATGGGTCTGTATCGAGGTTGCAGGCCCCCCGCAGAGCCGTCAATCCGGGGGGAAAAGGGTCTTCCGTAGAAAGGCGAGGCCCAGGTCGAGCAGGGCGGTGTCTTGTTCGGCTATGCACTCCCTGATGTTCACCGGGACCTCGAACCGATCCAGAAAGCCGGTCGAAAACACGAATTCACGAAAGATGTCCAGATTGTAGCATGCCACCAGAACCTTCTGGAGCTGACGTTCATCGAGTCCTTTCCCCGAAGCGCGGCGTGGGTGGAATATGAGCTCCAGCATCCTGTCGTTCATGGCGGAGTAAGGGTCGAGCCCTTGCCCCGTGTGCCAGGTGCCAACCGTCCATATCCTGTCTTCCTGCCTGCCGAGGCACTGGGGCGCATCAAGCATATAAAAGAAGGCTTCGAGCCGGCCGTTGCCGGAGGCATACCCCGATACGCGGCACAGCGGGTAGAGGCGGCAGGCGGTCGGTCGGTCGGCATAGACTTTGCATCCATCGACTCCGAGGAAGGGGCAGCGTCCATCGGCCCCATCGCTCATCCTGAGCAGAACGACGGGAAACCCGGATTGGGGGTCTGTGCGGTACAGGGTGTACCGATCGAGGAAGACGTCGGAGTGCAGGTTCAGATTCCTGCGAAGCCTGAGGACATCGTAAGGCGTCAGCGGGAGGTGCTTGTTCCGGCAGCACGTGTTGAAGCAGGGCAGCCCCTGATGACAGTCGAAGCGGAAGGTGCCCTGGATGGTCAGTCGTTTTTCGGGGGGTGGTGCGGTTTCGATGAACATGATTCCCCTGTGCTCGATGGTGAATTGCGGGAGGACCGAAGGCCGGATACGATTCGAGGCGGCATTCTATCCCTGCCGGCCGGTCTCCGCAAGCGGCGAATGATGTTTGTCCGTTGTTGACCTGGACTTTTTTGAAGGAGTATCCGCTGACATGAAGATACACGAATATCAGGCCAAGGAGATCTTCAGAGGGGCCGGCATTCCGGTGCCCGACGGAGTGGTGGCGAATTCCCCTGAAGAGGCCGTCGAAGCGGTGCGGCGCGTAAAGGGCCCGCCCTGGGTGGTCAAGGCCCAGGTACATGCCGGCGGGCGGGGGCAGGGAGGGGGCGTTAAGGTGGTCCGGAGTCCGGAGGAGGCGGAGGCGGCCGCGGAAAAGATCCTTGGGGCGCCGCTCGTCACCAGGCAGACGGGTCCTCAGGGGGTGCGCGTGAACCAGGTTCTGGTGGAAGGGGGGGAGGACATCGACCGGGAGCTTTACCTCGGGATGGTGATCGATCGGGTGACTGCCCGCCCGACCATGATCTTCAGCCCATCGGGGGGGATGGACATCGAGGTGGTGGCGTCGGAGGCCCCGGAGTATATCTTCGAAGAGGCCGTCGATCCTGCGACGGGGTGGATGCCGTTTCAGGGCCGCAATCTGGCATACGCCCTGGATCCGCTGCCCGAGCCCGCGGTATTGAAGGGATTGATGCAGGTGATGCAGCATGTCTACGAGATCTTCCTGGCCCACGACTGTTCCCTGGTCGAGATCAATCCGCTGGTGATCACCCGCGACGGGAAGGTCGTGGCGCTCGACGCCAAGTTGACGATCGACGACAACGCCCTTTTCAGACAGAAAACCATGCTCGAGTTGGACGATCCGCGGGAGAAGGATCCGCTCGAGTTGATCGCCGAGAAGCACCGCCTCAACTACATCCGCCTCGACGGCAACGTGGGGGCGATGGTCAACGGCGCCGGGCTGGCGATGGCGACCATGGACGTGATCAAGATGGCCGGGGCCGAGCCGGCCAATTTTTTGGATGTGGGAGGCGGGGCCACGGAGGAGATGATCACCAGGGGGTTCGAGATCATCCTGTCGGATGACCGGGTCAAGGCGATCCTGATCAATATCTTCGGAGGGATCCTGCGCTGCGATGTCCTCGCCAGGGGCGTCGTCGCCGCGGCCCGCAAGACCAGCATCGGGGTCCCTCTGATCGTGCGCCTCGAAGGCACGAATGTGGAAGAGGGGCGGGCCATCCTGAGGGAGTCGGACCTGAAGTTCCTGGTGGCCCACAATCTGGCGGAGGCGGCTGAACTCGTATCCAAAAACCTTTCCTGAGCGGGTCGATTATGAGCATATGGGTGGATGAAACCAGTCGGGTGGTGGTCCAGGGGATCACAGGCAAAGAGGGCACCTTTCACACGGAGCGGATGATCGATTATGGCACGGTGGTGGCGGCGGGCGTGACCCCGGGCAAGGGGGGCGGCAAAGCGGTGCGCGGCGTGCCGGTTTTCCACTCCGTCGCCAAAGCGGTGGCGGAGGAGGGTGTCGATGTCTCCTGCATCTTCGTTCCGCCTCCCTTTGCGGCCGATGCGGTGATGGAGGCTGCGGCGGCGGAGGTGCGGGTGATCGTCTGCATCACCGAGGGGATTCCGGTGCTCGACATGGTGCGTGTCGCGCATTTTCTGCGCGGAAGGGACTGCGTCCTGATCGGGCCGAACTGCCCCGGCATTATTTCACCGGGCAAGACCAAAGTGGGAATCATGCCGGGGGATATCCACAGGCGCGGGCCGATAGCGGTCCTCTCCAGAAGCGGGACCCTGACCTACGAGGTGGTCGACCAGCTCACGCGGGCCGGATTGGGGCAGTCGACCTGCATCGGGATCGGCGGGGACCCTATCGTCGGGACCTGCTTCATCGACCACCTGGAACGGCTGAAGGACGATCCGGAGACGAAGGGGGTCGTTCTGATCGGGGAGATCGGCGGGACGGCCGAAGAGGAGGCCGCCCGCTATGTGGCTGCATGCTTCCCCAAACCGGTGATCGCCTTCATTGCCGGCCGGACGGCGCCGCCGGGGAGGCGGATGGGGCATGCCGGCGCCATCATCTCAGGCGGGCGGGGAAAGGCGCAGGACAAGATCGACGCGCTCGAACAGGCCGGTGTAACGGTGGCACACGACCTCGGCCGCCTGGGGCAGACCGCCCTGGAGGTGATGGGTGCCGCCGGAGTCCTGCCGAACCTTGCTTGACTCGCGCAAGGGCGAGTGATAGCATGAATGTATCCGGAGGAGGGGACAGGGTCCGCGTGGATCCGCCTCCCGGACGAGCATTGTACCAGGACTGAAAAAGCCGCCTTTCCGATGTCATCCTTGCATTTGCGGCTGAGGGGGGACGCATGAACAAGATCCTGGATATCGCTGGACGCCTGAAGGAAAAACAGCGCGAAGAGCAGATCGAGGCCAACCGCCGGAAGCTGGAAACGATCCAGAGGACGATCCATTGTTCTCTCTGCTCTTTCAAGTGCGGCATGTGCGGGCATCATTTCGACACCACCGATGCGTTTTGTCCTCCGGATACGTCCACGGACGAAATCAGCCTTTGCGACAGCTGCCGAGAGGAATTCGAGGACTTCATGGAACAGGTGTCGGGCAAGAAAGGCCGCCGGATGTTTTGGCACAACAAAGAATGGGTTCAGCTCTGGTCAGCCTGGCTCGACTATCGCGAAGCCATGGTCAATTTTAGAAAATCTTATGAATTCAGGCGCTTGATCCAGGAATTGGACACCTGATTCTTGAGGTTGGAGGTCGCTGTATGTTTGGCATCGGCATGCCCGAACTGATCATCATCCTGATCATCATCCTGATCATCTTCGGGGCGGGAAAACTCCCCGAGATCGGCAGCGGTATCGGCAAGGGGATCAAGAATTTCAAGAAGGCGACGCACGAACCGCAGGAAGAGATCGATGCCCCCGCGGATCAGGAGAAGGAAGACAAGGCCAAATCCTGAGACCCATGGAGGGTGGCGGCATCCCCCCGCACCCGCCGCCGCTGCGAAAGAGAAAGACGACGGCGAATCCCGATTCCAATAAGGGGTTTGCCTGGGGTTGGAGCAACGCCCATGCCCGGACGCGCGTCCGGGCATGGGCGTTGCCTGGTTGTGGTCTAGAACGGGATGTCGTCTTCGGGCATGGAACCGGGCGCCTCATCCGGGAACGGCGGTCTGTCCGGGGCGCTCGGGCGGCCTCCGCCGGCGGGAGAGTCGAGCATCTGCATGTTCTGGGCAACGATTTCCGTGGTGTACCGTTTGTTGCCGTCGCGGTCTTCCCAGGACCGCGTCTGAAGTTTGCCTTCGATGTAGATTTGGCTGCCCTTCTTGAGATATTCCCCGCTGATTTCAGCGAGCCGGCGCCACAAGATGACTCGATGCCACTCGGTCCTTTCCTGCCTTTCCCCGGTGTTCTTGTCTTTCCACTCGTCTGAGGTGGCCAGGCTCAAGGTGGCCACGGCATCACCGCCTGTCGTGTAGCGGATCTCAGGATCCCTTCCCAGTCGACCGACCAGAATGACTTTGTTGACTCCCGCCATACCACTCATCTCCTTGCGTCTAGGACTGCGGGTTGAGGTTGATGTCTGCGCCGCTCCGGTTCGAGAGGCAATGCAAGACAGGGGGGCTTTCCGTGTTCGTGAACCGGCGGCTCGAGTTCCTTTTGGGTGTACACGTTCAGCAGCCTTTCGAGATGCCCTCGATCAGGATCACGGTCAGCCGCCGGGGAGCCATCCGGTCAGGGACTTCTTATACCACGAGATGCCCTCTCGATCAATCCCTCCCCTGGATGCGCCGATCCGAGGGTGCTGAACCGGGGGCGCGTAGAGATGATTTGAGCGAACTGGCCCGAAACCTTATCTTTTACCCGCTCCATCGAGGTGCGCAGCCGGTTCTTTGCTTGACTCAGGGGGCGCAAAAGGGTAAGGTCCTGTTTATTTTATGAATAAAAGCATTTCCCTGCATGCTTTTTCCGCTGCCTGGAGGTCTGTTATGGTGAAGGTGATCCCTTTGGGGGGGTTGGGCGAGATCGGATTGAACATGATGCTCTTCGAGGCCGGCGAGACCATCCTGGTGGTGGACTGCGGCTTGATGTTCCCGGATGAGCATATGCCGGGGGTCGATCTGGTGATCCCCAGCTTCGCTTACCTCGAGGACAAGCGGGAACGGGTCAAGGCGGTGATCCTGACGCATGGCCATGAGGACCACATCGGCGCCATGCCCTTCTTCCTCCGCGACTTCGAGGTCCCCGTCTACGGAACGCGTTTCACCCTCGCCCTTCTGGAGGAAAAGCTGAAGGAACATCACCTTCCGGGGAAGGTGGATTTCAGGGAGGTCCGGGCCGGAGATCTGACCGAGGTGCCCCCCTTCAAGGTCGAATATATCTCTGTCAGCCACAGCATCGTCGACGGAGTGGGGCTCGCCATTCAGACCCCGGAGGGGTTGATCATCCACTCGGGCGATTTCAGGATCGATCCGACGCCCGTCGACAGCCAGTTCACCGACCTGGTCCGTTTTGCGCACCATGGTGAGAGCGGGGTACTCGCATTCTTCTCGGATTCCACCAATGCCGAGAAGGAAGGCTCCACGTTGAGCGAGCGGGAGGTGACCCGGACGATCGAGGAGATATTCCGTCAGGCGAAGGGAAGGATCATCGTTGCGGCCTTCGCATCGAACATCACCCGCATCCAGCAGGTGATCCTGCTCGCCATGAAATACGGCCGCCGCATTGTATTCAACGGCAAGAGCATGACGACCAATGTCATGATCGCTAGAAGGCTCGGTTTCATCGATATGCCGGATGACCTCGAGATCAGCGAGCGTCAGATCCCCCAATTCGCTGACGACAAGATTACGGTGCTCACGACCGGCACCCAGGGGGAGCCCATGTCGGCCCTGGCCCGGATGGCGCAGGGCGCCCACCGCACGATCCAGATCAAGCCGGGCGACACGGTAGTGCTCTCGTCGCGGTTCATCCCCGGAAATGAGCGGGCCATCACGAACATCATCAACCGCCTCTACCGCCTAGGGGCCGATGTCATCTACGAGAAGGTCTCCGAGATCCACACCTCCGGCCATGCCCGGCAGGAGGAACTGAAGACGATGTTGAGCCTCGTGAGGCCGCGCTATCTCGTGCCGGTCCATGGGGAATACCGCCACCTGATCAAACACGCGCGCCTGGCTGTGGAGATGGGGATGTCCCCCGAACAGACCCTGGTCGTCGAAGACGGCGCCGTGCTGGCCTGCGAGGGTGGACGGGTGATGGTTCAGGGGCAGGTGGAGACCGGCCGCATCATGGTGGACGGCAAGGGCGTTGGGGACGTGGCCGAGATGGTGTTGAGAGACCGGCGGCGGTTGAGCGGCCACGGCATGGTGATCGTTCTGCTTGCGATCGACGCGCAGACCGGCGAGCCGGTTTACGGACCGGATATCCTTTCGCGCGGCTTCGTCCTTCAGGATCAGGGGGGCTACATCCTTCAGGAGGCCAGGGAACTGGTGCGCGAGGTTACCGAGGAGTTGGCCGCATCCGCTCCGCCCGTCAACTGGAGCGATGTCGAAGAGGAGATCGAGAGGCGGCTCAGGCGCTTTTTCTATAAATCCATCGAACGTAATCCCCTGGTGCTGCCGCTGATCATCTCCGTTTGAGGGCTGGTCGGACCGGGTTCCGGCGGTTCGGAAATCAGTGGCCGTATCGTTCGGGCCATCGACCTTGCCAGGCGTGCGGATGCAGAGGAATTCACCACACGAACCACGGGCCGAGAGACCGGCAGAATCCCTGCAAACTGCCGCCCCGGCCTTTGAACAGGATCTGCTCTTACCGGCGCCACCTCACTTTGGCCGAGATCGTTGCCCCCGCCTTTGAACAGGATCTGCGGGCGCACCGGCAAGACGGCTTCCATGCCGCCGGTGTTTGGAGGGGAAAAAACAGGAGCGCCGGTCGGGGTTCTGAAAACCGATACGGAGCGAGAGGGGAAGCGGAACGTGAAGGCGAAAGATGCGACAGAGGCGAGGCCGGCTGGGCGAACCTATTCCATCAAGAGCGAGATCAAAGGTCTGCTGCTTTCCTGCCTGACGGTTTTTTTGGGCGGGAGTCTGTTGAGCTACCACCCGCAGGATCCCCTTTTCTGGAATGTGACGGGTTTTTCGTGGAAGGCCGGCAACCTTTTCGGTACGGCAGGGGCGCACCTGGCCGGTTTTTGTCTGACCCTCGCGGGTTTTGCGGCCCTGTGGCTGGTGCTGCTGCTGGGGGTCTTTTCCATCCTGGCCTTCAAGCGCCGCCCGATGCCCCCTGCATGGAAGACCACCGCGGCGGTCTTGGTGTTGATCGCCTCGACCGCCGTGCTGCTGCACCTGCACTTCCCCGGCGGCGTCCTGGTCCGCGGTGCGGCGGTCATGAGCGGGGGCTTGGCCGGCATGATGGGGGCGCGCCTGAGCATCCGGTTTTTCAATCCGACCGGCGCCTACATCCTGAGCCTGACGGTGTTTGTCGTCGCGTTCATGATCTCGACCCGTTTGTCGCTGGGCTGGCTGTGCGCCACCCTCTGGGCCGTCGTCATGCGGGCGGTCCGAAGGGTCTCGGAGGGGGTCTACAAACGCCGTGAACGCAGGACCCGCATCCGCCGGACGAAAACCGCGCACGAGCAGCTCAAGGCCCGGCGGAAGGTCACGATCGTGGATCCGCCGAAGCCCCCGAAAAAGGCCCCCGAGCAGGAGGTCTTCGCGTTCGTGCAGGCGGACGGCGGCTTCGCGCTTCCCCGCCTCGATCTGCTGAACGATCCGCCGGAGAGGCAGGATGCTCGGATCCAGAAAGAAAGCCTCGAAATGAACGCCCGGATGCTGGAAAAAAAGCTGGTGGATTTCGGGGTGGAGGGCGAGGTCGTGGAGATCCTGCCCGGGCCCGTGATTACGCTCTATGAGTACAAACCGGCGCCCGGCGTGAAGATCAGCAAGGTGGCCGGCCTTTCGGACGACCTGGCGCTCGCGCTGCGGGCCGCGAGCATCCGGATCGTGGCCCCGATCCCCGGCAAGGCCGCTATCGGGATCGAGATCCCCAATCACCAGCGCGAACTGGTGTGCCTCAAGGAGATCCTGTGGAGCGAGACCTTCAAGGAGACCCCCTACAAGCTCCCGATCGCGCTCGGCAAGGACATCACCGGAGCACCGGTGATCGCCGATCTCGCCAAGATGCCGCACCTGCTGGTCGCCGGGGCGACCGGCACGGGGAAGAGCGTGTCGATCAACACCATCGTCAACAGCCTGCTCTTCAAGATGATGCCGGAGACTGTCCGGTTTCTGATGATCGATCCGAAGCGGATCGAACTGTCCGTCTACCAGGATATCCCACACCTCCTCCACCCCGTCGTGACCCAGCCGAAGGAGGCGACGAAGGCTTTGCGGTGGGCGGTGCGGGAGATGGAGCGGCGGTACATGCTGCTTTCGGACCGGGGGGTCCGGAATATCCAGACCTACAACGCCAAGGTGCTGAAGGAAAAGGCCCCCCCGACGGAGGGCGAGGGGGAGGGCGAGGGCGCGTCGCAGGTGCTGCCCTACATCATCCTGGTCATCGACGAACTTGCCGACCTGATGATGGTCTCGTCGAAGGAGGTCGAGGACGCCATCGCCCGGCTGGCCCAGATGTCGCGGGCGGCCGGGATCCACCTGATCATCGCCACGCAGAGGCCGTCCGTGGATGTCCTGACCGGCGTCATCAAGGCCAACTTCCCGGCCCGGATCTCGTTCCAGGTCTCCTCCAAGGTAGACTCCCGGACGATCCTGGACCGCATGGGGGCCGAGACCCTCCTCGGGGACGGCGACATGCTGTTCCTGCCGCCCGGGGTGGGGCGTCTGACCCGCATCCACGGCGCCTACGTCTCGGAGGAAGAGGTTCAACGGGTCACGGATTTCCTGCGGGGGCAGCGCAAGCCTCAGTATGATGAATCCGTCCTGGCGGAGGTGGCCCAGGATGAGGAGGCCGCCGAAGAGGATGCCGAACTCGACCAAAAATACGATGAAGCGGTCGCTTTGGTCCTGCAAACAGGCCAGGCCTCGATTTCCATGGTGCAACGGAGGCTCCGGGTCGGTTATAATCGTGCTGCCCGGATGATCGAGGCCATGGAGAGGCAGGGGATCGTCGGCCCGTCGGACGGGGTTCGTCCGCGTGAGGTTTACGGCGACCGTTAGACCGTGGCACGGCCTCGGTACGGCCGGGGGAGAGGAGTCAACGGCTGCACGGAAGGCTCTGGAGGTCCTGCTTCGACGTACAATGAAGATAGATGCCGATGACGGCTGAAAGGACGGTTCCCGAAGGGGAACAAGGTGAGAAGGAGTTTGACGGAGATGGTGAAACGATGGTTGGCTGTATGTCTGATGGTGATGGTGGTCATGCCGGGGGTTTCGGCGCTGGCTGAGGACGAACCGGAGCTGGGGGCCCTTTTCGACGGTATCCGCGAACGCTACGGGTCTCTTTCCGGGTTGACGATGCCTTACACCAGAGAGGTCGTCACGCGGTCGATGAGCATGCTGGGCACCAAGGGCGGCGGCGACACCGCCTCGGGAAGGATCTTTTTCAAAGCGCCGCATTTTCTGCGGATGGAACAGGCGAGTCCAAGGGTGGAACTCCTCGTGACGGACGGCGGGACGATCTGGTGGTACGTCCCGGATGAGCGGGTGGTGCACCGGCACTCGGCCGATCGGTTCGGCCAGGAGCTGCGGTTGTTGAACGATATCTTCCAGGGGCTTCTCACGGTGGAGGAGCGGTTTGCCGTGTCCTACGGCGGTGAGGAGGGCGGATACGAGCAGATCGTCCTGCGGCCGGACCCGCCCTGGGAGGAGATCGATCATGTCCTGATCAGCGTTTCGCCCGATTACAGGATCCGCAAGGTGGCCATCCACAACATGCTCGGGAGCGTGACCACCTTCACCCTCGATGAACCCGAACCGAAGACGTCTTTCCCGGAGGGCTTTTTCCGCTTCACGCCGCCCGAAGGCGTCCGTACGGTGGAAAACGGGGATGAATGAGGAGCCTCGGCCCGGCGGATGTGAGCCGTTGCGCCGGCGGGGCCGGGTCGTCAGTGGACCATGACGCGTGAGAGCAGGTGCCCGACCTGGTTCAGATCCTGGAGGCTCGTGGCCGGCATGAAGTGGTGGATGTAAGGCAGCGCCGCCTGCATCCCCCGGCAGACGGGCTGGTAGCCGGGGTCTCCGGCCAGCGGATTGAGCCAGATGACGGTGTGGGCCTTCCGGTGAAGGATCTTCATCTCCTTTTCGAGGAGGGCCTTGCCGCCGAGATCCCAGCCGTCGCTCAGAATGAGGATGACCGTGCGCCGGTTCAGCATCCGCATGCCCTGCGTGGTGTTGAATTGGTGCAGGCTGTAGCCGATGCGGGTCCCCCCGGACCATTCAGGCATCTCTTCCGACATGCGCTGGATCGCCTTTTCGACGCTCAGGTGCTTGACAACGAAGGTGATCGACTGCAGCACCGTAGAAAAGACGAACACCTCGGCCTTGGAGCCGATCCCGCGCAGGCCGAGTAGAAAGGGCATGATGAAACGGGCGTATTTGTCCATGGACCCGCTTACGTCGGCCAGGATGACGAGCCGTTTGAGACGCTGCTTCTTGCGGCGGAAGAAGAGCTCGACCGGTATGCCTTCGTATTTGAGGCTTCGGCGCATGATCCGCCTGAAGTCCAGCCTGCCGTGTTTCGGGGCGGCTTTGGGCCTGCGGCTCCGCTCGATCCGGAAGGGCTCCATCAGCCGTTTGAGGGCCAGCCTCGCCACCGGGATCTCCGTCTGCTCGAAGCGCGACAGGTCCTTCTTGCCGATCTTGGAGATGGGACTGTAGGTCCGCCCTTCCATCCACTCCTGAGACGGCTCCGGTTTCCTCGATTTCACGACCTTTTCGGCCGGCAGGTCCTGCTCGGGTTGATCCGGGGGCGACGAGCCGTCTTCGCCCTCGTCCTGTGCGCCGTTCGCCGGCGCCGGCTCCGGCGGGGGTGCTTCGTCTGACTCGATGTCCAGCCAGAACCGGTCGAAGAGCTCTCCGAACTGGCTCCACTCGAGTTGATTGGTGCAGAGATTGGTTCGCAGGGCGGCCGCGAAAACGTCCCTGTCCAGGCTCAGGCAGTCGATGCTCCGCAGCGCATCGTGAACGCTGCTCTGAAACATGCGAAACCCCTGCCCCCGCAGAAAATCCGCGAAGTGGACGACCCTGCCGGCCAGGCCGGAGGGGACCCCGCATCCGGGATCAGAGGAATGCGGCCGCCTGCTCATGGTTCGTCCAGATCTCTTCCCGAAAGCGCTTGAGGTCTTCCTGGTACTTGAGGATGCAGCCCAGGGTCTCGAGGACGACCGCTTCGTCGAGATAGTCCTTGTGGAGGGTGAGGAGGGCCTGGGCCCAGTCGAGCGTCTCGGAGATCCCCGGTTTCTTCAGGAGATCGACCTGCCGGATCCGCTGCATGAAGCGGGTGATCTGCTCCGCGAAACGGGACTCGATGTCCGGCACCTTGGCCATGATGATGGCGTATTCCTTATCGAAGGAGGGGTAGTCGATCCAGTGGTAGAGGCAGCGCCTCTTGAGTGCGTCGTGGACGTCGCGGGTCCGGTTGGAGGTGACGATGACCATCGGGCGCTTGCGGGCCTTGATGGTCCCCATCTCCGGGATCGTGATCTGGAAGTCGGAGAGAATTTCCAGCAGAAAGGCCTCGAACTCTTCATCCGACCGGTCGATCTCGTCGATGAGGAGGACGGGCGGGTTTTCGTCCGAGCGCAGGATGGCCTCCAGCAGGGGGCGTTTAATCAGGAATTTAAGGCTGTAGATCGCCTGCTCGATCTCCTCGGGGTTGCGGCTGCCTTCCTGCTGAAGCCGGATGTGCATGAGCTGTTTGGGATAGTCCCACTCGTAGAGGGAGGTGGCGGCGTCCAGGCCTTCGTAGCACTGGAGGCGGATCAGATCGGTCTGAAAGAGGCGTGCCATGACGACGGCGACCTCCGTTTTCCCCACCCCCGGCTCCCCCTCGAGGAAGATGGGCTTTTCGAGGCGGTGCGCGAGATACAGGACGGTGGCAAGGGCGCGGTCTGCGATGTAGCGGGCTTTGCCGAGCTCTTGTACTACCTGGTCGATGTCCTCGAATCGGTCGATCAAGACGGGTTCCTCCTGACAGGCGATGCGTATGAAATGGCCTCTCTCAGAGGCGGTGCATGAAGCACAGGCTGCGGCCGGCCGGGTGTTGACCGGGCGAGTGCGCCGATGCAGGAATGGCCTATCAGGGAGGGGGGCAAAAGTCAACCCCCTTCGCCGTCGCGATTCGGGCCGGGGTTGCTGAGTGGGCATCCCTGTCCGCTGCATCCGCACGAGGCACAGGGATCTTTTCGCGAAAAACGGCGGTAGATGTGCCGCACGACGTACAGGGCCGCAAGACCCACCAGCACCCAGACAATGATGGTTTCCAGCATACCGAAATACCCCCCCCTGTCGCGTTTCCGCCCCGGATCATCGGTGGACGAGCGGCCGGCCGAAAGCCATTTCTGACAGGGCCGGTTCCGAGATCGGGGAATCGATGATTTTGGCGTTGCCCCGGGCGTCATGCCCTTACAGGGAGCAACTCTCGCAGCCGCCACACGAGCTCGTTTCCGGATTGGAAACGGAGTTCTCGCGGGAAATCATTTCCGGATGGTCACGAGCAAACCCGCCGCGCGGGAGTGAGGCCGGCGGAGAGAACCGCAACCCTATTAGATATACGTTACGTCTTTCGCTCGTTTTTTCAAGGTCCGCAGCCATTTCATCACTTGACCAAAATGGATAAAAACCACAGAATACGCGCCGGGAGGTGTGTACGGATGGGAATGGGCAAGGATCATCGGCAGCGCCTGCGGCCTGCGGCCCGCGGCATCTGCATCCTGACGGCATGGTTCGGCCTTTGGGCGTTGGCGCCGGTTGCTCCGGCCCTGGCCGCAGGGATGGAAAAATGCCTGGATTCGCTCCAGGCGCGTGAGGCGGTGCTCGTGAGCGCGCCCTCCGGCCAAGCGGTTGCAGCCCGCAACGAGGCCTTGGGCTGCGTGCCGGCCTCGACCCTGAAGATCCTGACGGCCTTCGCGGCTATCCACGAAATGGGGCTGGATTACCGGTTCCCGACGGACGCGTTTCTCGACCGGTCCGGGAACCTGATCATCAAGGGCTGTGGCGATCCGCTCCTGACCTCCGAGTCCCTGGCGCAGTTCGCCCGCCGACTGGCCGGGCAGGTGTCCGAATTCAACGATCTGGTGCTGGACGACACCTATTTCGACGAACACATCCGCATCTCCGGGCGCGGAGGATCGACGAACCCCTACGATGCGCCTGTCGGGGCGCTGTGCGCCAACTTCAACACGGTCTGCGTCCGTCGGGACGGGCAGGGCCGCCTGGTCTCGGCCGAGCCGGAAACGCCGCTCATCCCCTTCGCCCGTGAGAAGGTCCGTACCCTCGGCGTCCGCGAGGGGCGCGTGACCTTCACCCATGAGCGGTCGGAGGCGACCTATTACGCCGGGCACCTGCTCGAGTATTTTCTCGAGGCGGAGGGCTGCCGCATGCGTGGAACGGTCCGCAGGGGTCCTGTTCCAAAGGGCGCCGAACCGGTTTTGCGCTTCGATTCGCCTTTCACGCTCGAGACGGTCCTCCAGCGGATGCTCGAATTTTCCAACAACTTCGTCGCCAACCAGGTCTTCATCGCCATGGGGGCACGGCGATACGGGGCGCCCGGTACGGTCTCGAAAGGGGTGCGGATCATGGAGGATGTCGCCTCGAAGGTGCTTCGCCTGGAAGGTCTGCAGGTTGCGGAAGGCTCCGGTCTTTCACGGGAAAACCGGGTGACGCCGCTGCAGATGATCCGGATCCTCGATGCCTTTGCCCCGTACCGCGGCCTGCTCAGAAAAAAGCCCGGCATGCTTTTCAAGACCGGGACCCTGAGCGGCGTCCGGAATCTGGCCGGCTATCTGCAGGGGCAGACCGGAGGCTATTACGCCTTCGCCGTATTTCTGGGACCGAGCGGGGCGCGGCTGGACGGGATCATGGATTGCATCCGGGAGGGGCTGCCATAAGCGCAGGGCTTCCGCCGGGAAAGGGCTTTGCCGGCGGCATGCTCGTTCACCCAGGGGAGCACCGCGGCATTTACAGCCATCATCAGATCTTTCCCGGACGATGTCCGGGCGGGGTTTTCCGATGTCTTTCCTCTCTGGGGGGAAGGCTGAAGGGATCGACCGAACTCCCCCTCACATTCAAGACAGGAGCTGGGACATGCGACATTCGCTATCATTCGTGGTCTGTATGATTCTGCTGTTGGCCGTCTTTCCCGTGTGCGGCCTCGCGCAGCCTGAATCCGCGGCGCAGCCGCAGTCTGCACCATCGTCCAATGCAATGGCCTGCGTCAAGGGAGCCGTTTTTTACCGGTCCCCGGTCGATGCGGGCCTTGCCCCGTACGCGGAAGTCACGGTCTCGGCTTGGCGGACCGGAACGGAGGAGGGGCTAGGCGAGGTGAAAACAGAGGCAGACGGCAGGTTCCGTATCGAACTGACGGTGCCCGAAGGGGGCCGGATAGATCTGCGTGTATGGGGCGCTCAGCGGATCGGTGGCACGGGGTATTACTGCCGGGGAGCGGCCGAGGGCCTGCTGGTCGGCGGTGCGTCCCCCGCCAGCGAAGACGGCTGCATCGAGGTGGAGATCGTGGCGGAGTGCCAGGACCGGGTGCCGCATCGCTTCCACTGAAGGGGGTGACAGGACAAGTCATCGCCGCGGAAATCCGGAGGTGTTCCAGTGAGGCGTCGAACCGGCCGTGGGGAGAGGGTCCATGGTCCATTTCAAGGCTGCGAGGCCGGTGCGGGACCCCTGCGGGGTCCGGCCGGCGCTGCTTTTTATTGACAGATGGTTTGGGACGTTCCTATAGTCACGCTTGGTTTTTTATTGACAGGTGATTGCGTTGATATTTATGATAACACCTGTTTTCTCACACAATCATCCACACCATTTTCAAGCATAACTGTTTTACTCCACGCCTGTCCCCAAGGCGATTTGTGTGTGCCGGATGTTGCCGGCTGGAAGTTCCGAGGTTTTCGGTTAATTCGAGCACAAGCACAGTCCGCGCGGCGGCATGTCCTTACATTTCTAAGCATCCGCACGCGGCCTTCCATGTGGGTCTAAAACAGGGCCGTTCTCACGAGAGAGCGGGATGGATCCTTCTCCACATAGAGCACAGCAAGCCCTTTTTCCAAGGGCGGTTGATTCCACAATTGATCTGAAACATTGACATCCTTCAACATTCTAAAACCGAACAACTCGTTCAGGGTTATATGCTGGTCCCGTTGAGAACCGGTGCAAGGTCAGACCCCGTCTTGTAGCGTGGTCTTTTGCTCACCTGGTAACTTCAAACGATGGAGGCACGGTATGAAGAAGAGTGGCTGGGGTGTTTGGATCGTCCTGGTGGCGGCTTTTTTGATGCTCGCCCCGAGCGGGCGCGCGGTGGCTGCGGAACCCATCGTCATCGGCTGTCCGCTGCCGACCGCCTTTCTCTATGGCTGGGATGCGGAGCGCGGCGTGCGACTGGCGGTGGATGAGATCAACGCCCAGGGTGGAGTCGATGTCGGCGGCGAAAAGCGGATGCTCAAGGTCGAGTTGATCGACACGCGGGATCTCGAGCCCGGCGTGCCGGTGAGCGAGGCTCTCCTCGCCGTCGAGAAGCTGATCCTCGAGAAGAAGGCCGACTTCATCGTCGGCGGTCCTGTCCGTTCGGAAGCGGCGCTGGCGGCCATGCCGCTTCTCTCCAAGCACAAGAAGGTCTCGATCGTCACCAGCGGCGTCCTCAGTCCCAAGTACCACGCCATGGTGGCGCAGGACTACGACAAGTACAAGTACTGTTTCAGGATCCATGGCGAGGCCAAGCAGCTCGTGACCGAGATCATGGACTGCCTCGAGCACATCAAGGCCACCTTCGGCCTGAACAATCTCTTCATCATGGTGCAGGACGTGGCCCATGCGCGGGCGGCGGGCAAGATCCTCGGCGACATCGCCCTGAAGAAGGGGTGGTCGGTCTCCGGCACTGAGATCTTCCCGACCGGCACGGGGGACTTCTCCATGGGGCTCATCAAGGCCCAGAAGGCCGGCGCGCAGGTCCTGAGCCTGTGGATGGACATGCCCGAGAGCTCCATTCTCCTCAAGCAGTGGTATGACATGCAGCTCCCGGCCCTGCCGTTCGGGTCGACCCTGGCGGCGGCCGAGCAGCCCGGGTTCTGGAAGGCCACCGAAGGGAAGGGGGCCTACTGCCTCGCGAACGTGGTCAACGCCGGCAACGCCCCGAGCAACGCCACCCCCTGGACCATGAAATTCTATGACGCCTACACCGAGAAGTGGGGGATCGAACCCGAAGGGCTCGGGTCTTCCAGCAGCTACATGGCGATCTACACCCTGAAGGATGCGATCGAACGGGCGGGAACGCTCGAGAGCGACGCCGTCATCACGGCGCTCGAGCAGACCGACCTGATGGGGGTTTACGGCCGTCTGCGCTTCGATCCGAAGAGCCATCAGGTGATCCCGTCCTACGACCCGCAGGAAGGGGCGGTCGGGAGCATCTTCCAGTGGCAGGACGGCAAGCGCGTGGTGGTCTTCCCCGAGTCGATCGCCATGGGCAAGATCATCCTGCCTCCGTGGATGAAGATGAAGCAGTAGCGGTCCCTTCGACGGCTTTTCATGCCGGGTCGCCCGCCGCAACACGCGCCGGCCGGCCCGGCCCGAACCTATGGAGGGCATTCGGGCGGCGTCATGGATATCTTCATATACGGTATTTTCAACAGCATTTCTCTGGCCCTGATGGCACTCGGCTTCGCCCTGGTGTACGGGATCAGCCGGGTCCCCAATTTCGCCCACGGCGCCTTGTACGTCGTAACGGGTTTCCTCACCTGGGGTTTCCTCCGAACGCTCCACCTGAACTACTTCCTCAGCATCCTTCTGGCGATGTTCATCACGGGCATCGTCGGGGCCCTGATCTATCAGTTGATCCTGGTGCGCGTCAGGGGCATGGCGATCTCCGAGATCATCGCGTCCTACGCGATGGGGCTTGCCATCATCGAAGGGTTTCGCTGGTGGGGGTTCAAGGGCATGACCTATACGCTGCCGGTCTTCGTCGAGGGCAGTGTGACGATCGCGGGAATCCCGATCGACTGGCAAAGGATTCTGGTGGTGGCGGTCGGGGCGGCGGTGGTGGGCTTTCTCTGGCTTTTCACGCACTACACGAAGGTGGGGCTGGCCCTGCGGGGGATGGCCCAGGATGAACGGGCCTCCCTCATGCTCGGAATCGATTCGGACCGGATGGCGGTCGTGGCGATGAGCTTCGGGGCCATGCTGGCCGGGCTCGCCGCCATCATGCTGTTGCCGCTCGGCAACATCGTGGTCGAGAAGGGGTACGATGTCCTGATCCTGGCCATCGCGGTCTGCATCGTCGGCGGCCTGGGGAGCTGGATGGGGGCGGTCGTGGCCTCCTTCCTGATCGGCTTCGCCCAGATCCTCACGGTGGTATACCTGGGGGCCCATTTCCAGATGGTGGTCGCGCTCCTGGCGATCATCGTCACGCTGGTCCTGCGCCCCTCGGGTCTTTTCGGACGTCAGAAGGAACTGGAGGAAAGGGTTTAAACACTCATGACCGAACAGCGTCGCAAAGAACGGCTGGACCGGGGGATCAAGGTCCGCACCGACGGGCTCTACGCCCTCATGTCCTGGCGCGAGTTGTCCTATCTGACCCTGCCCCGGCTGGTCCTGATCGTGGGCATCATCATCCTGCCGCTCGTCCTGCCGAGCCTTTACTGGCAGCGGGTGGTCTCCATCGTCTGCATCTATGCGCTGCTGGCGCTCAGCTTCGACTTCCTGGCCCACTACGTCGGGCTCGTGTCGCTTGGAGGCGCCTTTTTCATCGGGGTCGGCGGCTACATCGCCGCCATCCTGAACACCTCCTTCGGGGTGCATCCCCTCCTGACCGTGCCGATCGCCACCGTGTGCGGGGCGGTCATCTGCACGGTGCTGCTCCTGCCGTGCCTGCCGCTGCGCGGGGTGTACTTCGCGATCGTGACGCTGATGTACCCCCTGCTGCTGGCGAGGGTCATCGAGGCCCTCGACATCCTGGGTGGAACCGACGGCATCATGGGCATCGAGAGCTTCCCTAGCCAGTGGGTGGAAGAGTATCTGGTCATCGCGCTGGTGCTCCTCTTTCTTTTTGGGATTCGGCGTCTGGTCAACCTGGACATCGGGCTGGTTTTCCGCGCAGTGAAAGACAACGACCAGGCGGTGCGGGCCTCGGGCATGAACGTGACCTACTACAAGGCCCTGGGGGTGTTCGTCGCCTCGGGCCTTGGCTGTCTTGGCGGGGCCTGCCTCGTGCACATCTACATGTGGTCCGGGATCTCCCTCTTCGCACTCGATTTTTCCATCCTGCCCATCGCCGCGACGGTGATCGGCGGCGGCGGTACGCTGGTGGGGCCGGTCCTCGGATGCTTCATTCTGGTGCCTGTCTCCGAGCTCCTGAGGGCCTTCGGGACCCTGCGCATCGTCTTCTACGCCCTGATCCTCATGGCCTTCGTGGTGTTTCGGAGCGAGGGGCTCATGGTGTACGGGACCCGGAAATATCAGCAGTTCGAAAGGTGGGTGAAGGTATGAGCGCGGAACCGATCCTCGAGATCCGGGAGGTCACCAAGACCTTCGGTGGGATCCTGGCCCTGAACCGTTTGAGTTTCAATGTAAACGAGGGGGACGTCCTCGGGATCATCGGCCCGAACGGCTCGGGCAAGACCACGATCGTCAACTGCATCACGGGCTTCGTCAAACCGAGCTCGGGCAGGATCTTCTTCCGCGGGAAGGAGATCAGCGGCAAGCCCCCGCACAAGATCGCCGACATGGGGGTGGCCCGCACCTTCCAGATCATGCGGCCCTATTACAGCCTGCCCGCCTACAAGAACCTGGTGATCCCCCTCTTTTCGCCGCGTTCGAAGCGGACCGGCGGCTGGCGGGGCGGCGGAAAGCTCGGCGACCGCAACACGGTCAGCATCGACATCCTGGAGGAGATCGGCTTCGAGCGCGATTCCTACGTGCCCTACAAGATGGCCTCGAGCCTCCCGACGGGCTACCTGAAGCGCCTGGAGCTGGCGCGCTGCCTGGCGCTCAAGCCCGATGTGATCCTGTGCGACGAGGTGTTCTCCGGGCTCAGCATGAGCGAGATCGCCAGCATGGTGCCTTTGATCGAACGGCTGCAGATGGAGGGGATCACCCTCGTGATGATCGAGCACCGCCTGCGCGAATTGTTCAGGGTGGCCAACCGGGTGGTCGTCATGAATTTCGGCGAGAAATTGACCGAAGGGACGTCCGAGGAGGTCATGGCGGATCCGCGGGTGAAGGAGGCCTACTTCGGGTCCGAGGAGATTTCGGAGGTGATGACCTATGCTTGAGGCGTCCGGCTTGATGGTCTTTTACGAGAACATGCTCGCGCTGAACAACGTCAGCATCTCGTGCGCGGAGAAGCGGATCGTAGGGGTCTTCGGCGCCAACAGCGCCGGGAAGTCCACGCTCATGTACACCCTCTCCGGCATCATGGAGGACATCCGGAAAAAGGAGGTGATGGCCGGGGGCGAGCGGATCACGGTGCTCGGCAGCGTCACCTACCTCGGCGAGGACATCACCGGCCTCAAGCCGAGCCTGAGGGCCCGCAAGGGTCTCATCCTCTGCCCCGAGCGGCGCCGCATCTTCAGCGAGAGCACGGTCCTCGAGAACCTTCGCATCGGCGCCTATCTGGCGAAGCCCGCCGAGGCGCGGGAGACCGAAGAGTACTGCTTCAAACTCTTCCCGCCCCTGGTGAAGCTGCGCAAACGCATCGGCGGGTTTCTGAGCGGCGGCGAGCAGCAGATGCTGGCGATCGGGCGGGCGCTCATGGCGCAGCCGAAGCTCCTGCTCCTCGACGAGCCGCTGATGGGCCTGAGCCCCCTGATGCAGGCGATCCTCGTCAAGGCCACACGGGTCATCCGTGACGAGCGCCAGATATCGATCATCGTCACGGAGCAGTACGCGCGGCCGGTGATCCCCATCATCGACTACGCCTTCATCCTCGAGAACGGGGCGGCGGTGCTCGAAGGGGAGCGCCAGGAACTGCTCGACAACCCGGATGTGCGCTCCGCCTACTTCGGGGTCGAGTCGTAGGGCCAGACGATCACGCGAAACCTTTACTCAGTCTTTTTTCGGGAGTTTGGGGGATTATGAAAATCAGTCCGGAGGAGCTGGCGCGGGAGGTGACCTTCACGCGGTTCGACCGCATGTGCGAGCGCTACGGCGACCGGCCGGCGGTGCTCTATCTCGGGGAGGTCTTCTCCTTTTCCCGTCTGCGCAATCTCAGTGAGCGGTTTGCCGGGGCGCTGGAGGAGATGGGGGTCCGCAAGGGCGACCGGGTGATGATCTACATCAGCAACTGCGTGCAGTGGGTCATCGCCTACCTCGGGATCCAGAAGCTTGGGGCGGTCCTGGTGCCGGTCTCGCCGATCTACACCTCTTTCGAGATCGAGTACATGATCAAGGATGCCGAGGTCGAAACGGTGATCTGCCTCGACACGAACTTCTGCTATGTGCAGGAGGTCCTCGAAAAGACCGGCCTCAAGCGGGTGATCGTCACGAACCTGGCCGATCTTCTGCCGCCCTGGAAGCGGGCCCTCGGGGTCCTGTTCGACAAGATTCCGCATGGAAAGTGGGAAAAAGGCGGCAAGGTTCATTCCTTCCGCTCCCTCCTCAAGCACACACCTCTTCGGAAATCCCCCCAGATCGACCCGTGGAACGACCTCTCCTACATTTTGTACACGGGCGGTACGACCGGCTTCCCGAAGGGGGTCCCGGGCAACCACATAGGCATGACTTCCTATGTGAACGATGTCACCGAGGACGTGGCGGCGGGGCACCTCAAGGAAGGCGAGGACTGCTATATCGCCGTCAACCCGCTCTTCCACATCATGGCGCTCGGGCTCTTCATGGCGCTCGGCCTCAACAAGGGAAACTGCACGGCGCTCATGCCCGTTCCGCAGGTGGACGCGATCCTCGAGACCATCGAGCGGCACCGGGTCCGGTGGATGCTGGGGGTGCCGGCCCTTTACCGGATGATCCTCGAAAACGACCGTCTGGAACGCTATGACATCAGTTCGCTGGTCTACTGCTACTGCGGCGGCGACGTCCTGCCGCGGGAGGTCTTCAACCGCTGGAAGGAGCGTTTCGGCGTGCCCATCTACCAGGTCTACGGGTCGACCGAGGCGGGGCACGTGACCTACAGCCGCATCGACGGGAACCCGAAGCCGACCACCATCGGCCTGCCGCTCGAAAGCCGCGAATGCCTGGTGGCGGACCCCGAAACCCTCGAAGCCGTTCCGACGGGCGAGACAGGGGAACTCCTGGTGACTTCGCCTTACACGATCAAGGAATACTGGAAGAAGCCCGAAGAGACTCAGAATTCCTATGTCAAGATCGGCGACAAGATTTTCTACCGCATGGGGGACTTCGTCAAGCAGGATGAAGACGGTCAGTTGCTCTACGTGGAGCGCTCCGCCGATATCATCAAGCACAAGGCCTTCCGGGTCTCGGCCTCCGAGGTGGAGGCCGTGCTGCAGAACCATCCGACCGTGATCGGGGCCTGCGTGGTGGGGGTCCCCGACCCGAAGGTGGGCGAACGGATCAAGGCGATCGTCGTGCTGAAGGAGGACGCCCGCGGGGTCAGCGGCGCCGACCTCCTGAACTTCTGCCGGGAGCGGTTGGCCTCCTACAAGGTGCCGAGCTACATCGAGTTCCGCGACATGCTGCCGAAGTCGAAGGTCGGCAAGCTTCTGAGGCGCGAGATCCGCGATGAGGAACGCCGGCGGCTCACCAAGGAAAAGAAGATGTGACGGGATTTCCGGATTGGAAACCGGGTTCCACTGGAAAATCATTTCCGGATGGATACGAGTTAGAAGGAGGATCCTGCGATGCGGGAGAGTGTTCTGAACAACAAGCGTATTCTGGCGGTCGATGACGAGCCGGACGTGCTCGAGGCCCTGGAGGAGCAGCTCGAAGAATTCGAGGGGCTCGTCTTCGACAAGGCCACCGACTACAAGACCGCCTACGAACTGCTCCGATCCTGGAGCTATGATCTGGTGATCCTGGACATCATGGGGGTGCGGGGCTTCGATCTCCTGAATGCGGCCGTGCATCTCGGATTTCCGGCGGTCATGCTGACCGCCCACGCGTTTTCGGTCGAGGCGCTCGAGAAGTCCGTCGAGCTCGGCGCCCGGGCCTACCTCCCCAAGGAGAAGCTGGGCGAGATCGTCCCCTTTCTGGAGGACGTGCTCACCCTCAGCCATCAGGCCGGCTGGAAGCGTGTCTTCGACCGGCTGGGCGGGGTTTTCACGTCGAAGTTCGGCAAGGAATGGCAGAAGGATCGGGAGGCGTTCTGGAAGGAGGTGCAGGAGGGGAACTACCAGCCTGCCCCCGTCATTCTGAAGAAATAAGCCCGTCCCGTGCGGCCGGGGCTCCGTCGGGGGCTTTCGCCTCCAGCGCAGGCCGCAGGCGGCTCAGCCGCGATGGCCCCGCCGCCCCCGCTTCCGCCACGCGGGCGTTCAGTTCGCCTGCGGACGTCAGGCGGTGCCGCTGCACCGGATGTTGGTTTCCTTGTTCCACTTTCGATGGTTCTCAGGGGATTCTTGCCCCTCGTCAAGGGGGCTGCAGCGAATCCCCGTTCCATCGCCCTACCCCGGCGGGGCATGATGCTCCCCCGGCAAGGGGTGCTTTCCGCGCCTCCGGCGCTCGCGTTTTTCGGTCCGCCCGTCGAGGTCTTTCGACAGGGCGGATTCCAACCTTCACACGAGGACTGCCGCCCCGCGGACAGGCCTCGCGACCCGGCAGCCGAAGACCGCTCCAGCGCTTCGCATGCGGCAGGAGCGTGGCTTTTTTCGATTTCCATCCGGGACGGTCGTTTCAGCGAATCCAGCGCCGAGCCGCGTGTTTTTCCTGCGGCGACCCGGATGGCGTCCTGTTTCAACTGTCTGATACCCGTTCGTTTGAACCCCTGCAATGATGATGCACCCGGCTCCGCGGCAGGTCCGAAGGCCATGCCGGAATGAGGAAAGGAGCACGTTCGAATGCCTGAAAGCATCCTGAACAACAAGCATATCCTGATCGTCGATGATGAACCCGACGTCCTCGACGCGCTCGAAGAGCAGCTGGAAGGCTTCGAGGGGCTCCTGATCGACCGGGCCCTGGACTATGAGAGGGCTCAGCAGTTGCTGCACTCCTGGACCTACGATCTGGTGATCCTGGATATCATGGGGGTGCGCGGCTTCGAACTCCTCGACACCGCCGTCCACATGGGGTTCCCGGCGGTGATGCTGACCGCGCAGGCCTTCAACCGGGAGGCCCTCCAAAAATCGATCGAGCTCGGCGCCCGGGCCTATCTGCCGAAAGAAAAGCTCTCGCAGATCGTCCCCTTTCTGGAAGACGTGCTGACCCTGAGCCATCAGGCCGGATGGAAGCGGCTCTTCGAAAGGCTGGGCGGGGTTTTTGCATCGTCCTTCGGGAAGGGCTGGGAGAAGGATCGGAAGCAGTTCTGGCAAGATGTCCAGGAGGGGCGGTACGAGCCTTCACCGACCATTCTCAAGCGATAGCCCGCGGCCGGCCCTTTGCCCACTGGCGAGCGTGGCCGCAGATGATCAGCCGCGGCCCGGCCGGGCGTGCCTTTGTCCGCCATGGGATTTTTCATCCCTCCGATCGCCGCGGTATTCATGGGCGGAATGAGCGCCGCCCGGCGTGGACCTGTCGAGCTTGCGTTTCGTCGGCGCCCCTGCGGTCGATCGAAGAGGGGTGATCCCGATGTTACATTGGACCGTCAACCGTTTTTTCCAAGTGTTGTCCAAAAAAGGAGGCAGATATGAAGGTAGCGAGCTGTCTGGGGAAGGTCTTTCTGGTGCTGGTGTGCGCGGCCCTCTGGTCGGTTCCGGCCGGCCCTGATCCGGCTGCGGCCGCGGATCCCATCATCGTCGGCGCGCCGATTCCGAGGGCGAGCGGGTATGGACAGAACGGCGAGCGTGGGATGGTCCTCGCGACCGAGGAGATCAACGCCGCCGGGGGCGTCGATGTGGGCGGGGTGAAGCGCCCGATCAAACTCGAGATCATCGACAGCCGGGACGAGGAGCCGGGGGTGCCTGCCCGTGATGTGCTCCTGGCGATCGAGAAGCTGATCCTCGACACCAAGGCCCATTTCATTGCCGGCGGCCCCTGCATGTCGGAGTGCTCGATCGCCGCGATGGACCTTTACGCCCGGTATGGGATCGTGGACATCGTGGGGATCGGCTCCTACACCCCCACCTGGGACCAGAAGGTCGCCGAGAACCGGGAGAAATACAAACACTCCTTCCGCGCGAGCGGCAGCGTGAAGTGGTATGTCAAGGAGGCCCTGGACCTTCTGACCACCCTCAAGGAAAACCACGGCTTCAACAAGCTCTTCATCTCCATCGACGACAGCCTTATGTGCCGGAAGGCTGCGCAGATCGTGGAAGAGAAGGCGAAGGCCATGGGGTGGGAGATCACCGGATACGACAAGCACCCGATCGGCACCACGGACTACACGGTGCCCCTGACCGAGTGCAAGAAGTCGGGCGCCCAGGTGCTCTTCGTCTGGGCCTATGCCCCCGAGACCTCCATCATGATTCGGCAATGGGCGGACCTCGAAGTGCCGGCGCTGCCGCTCGGCTTCATCGGGGCGGCTGAAGACCCCGGTTTCTGGGAGGCCACGGGCGGGAAGACCGCCTATGTGGTGGTGAACCTTTCGGAGGCCGGCGCGACGCCCTCCGATGTCACCCCGAAGTCCCGCGCCTATTACGAGGCCTATAAGAAGCGCTGGGGCGTGCCGCCGCGCAGCACCGGGTCCGTGAGCGGTTACGAGACCATGTACATCCTTGCGGACGCCATCGAGCGGGCCGGGACCCTCGAAAAGGAGGCGGTGATCGACGCCCTCCTGAAGACCGACCTCCAACTGGTGCGCGGGACGGTCCGCTTCGACGAGAACCATCAGATCATCTACGGCTATGACCCCCAGACGAGCGTGCTCGGGAACTGGATCCAATGGCAGGACGGCCAGCGGGTGACCATCTTCCCGAAGGCCGCCGCCACCGGCGAACTGAAGCTCCCGCCCTGGATGAAGAAGTAGCCCCGTTTCCATCCGGAAATGGTCTTTTTGGCCAATCTCGGCGTCAATCTGCACGTTTGCTTGTGCGGCGACCTGCAGGTCGCCTCCGCGCAAACGCTTGATTTCCTTGATATTGGCCAAAAATCCTCATTTCCGGATTGGAAACGGGGTTCTACCGGGAAATCGTTTCCGGATGGAAACTGCTTGATTTGCTTGAAATTGGTTAAACCGGGACTCGCCACGAAGCGGTGGGACTGGGCACCCGCAGGGTGTGAAGAAAAATTCTCATTTCCGGATTGGGAACCGGATCGTGCCGGATAAGGCATTTCCGGACCGACAACCCACAGCCGAGGTGCGGGCATGGAGATCCTGATCTACGGGGCGGTGAACAGCATGATCTTCATGCTGCTGGCCGCCGGATTCGCACTCGTTTACGGCGTCAGCCGCATCCCCAATTTCGCCCACGGCGCGGTTTACGTGCTCGTGGGTTTCCTGACCTGGAGCTTCCTGAACGACCTGAAGCTGCCCTACATCCTGGCGATCCTCCTGGCGCTCGTCGTGTCCGCGTTGTTGGGGCTGATCATTTACCGTTTCGTGTTGATCCGGCTGAGGGGGATGCCCACCTCGGAGATCATCGCCTCCTTCGCGGTCAGCCTGGTCATCCTGGAGGGGCTCCGGCTGCAGGGCATCGCAGGGTTCAAGGGGTTCATCGGGCCGTTCTACTCCCTCCCGCCGTTTTTCGACGCCAAGATCAACGTCGCCGGGGTCTTCGTGGACTTCCAGCGCCTCTTCATCCTGGGCTTCGGCAGCCTGATCCTCCTGGCCATCTATCTCTTCACCCACTACAGCAAGGCGGGTTTGAAGCTGAGGGCGATCGCGCAGGACGAACAGGCGGCCATGATGCTGGGGATCCATCCGGACCGGACCGCGATGCTGTCCCTGGCGGTCGGGTCGGCCCTGGCGGGGATGGCGGCGGTCCTGGTCCTCCCCCTGGGGAACCTGGCGGTGGAACAGGGATACCACGTCCTGATCCGGGCGCTTGCCGTCTGCATCGTGGGAGGGCTCGGAAGCTGGGCCGGGACGATCCTGGCCTCCCTGGTGCTTGGCTACACGGTGATCATCAGCAGCACGCTCCTGGGGACCGTCTGGGAGTCGATGGTGCTTGTCGGGACGATCATTCTCATCCTTCTGCTCAAGCCCTCCGGGCTCCTCGGCAAGCAGAAGGAACTGGAGGAAAGGGTCTGATGGAGATGTCCGAAAGGCGCAAAAAGCGCCTCGACCGGAGCATTACGGTCAGAAGCCACGGGCTCTATGCCCTCAGTTCCTGGCGGGAGATGACCTTTCTGCTCCTCCCGCGCGTGGCCCTGGTGGCTCTTCTCTGCGCGCTCCCTCTGATGCTCGACATGTATTGGCAGCGCGTGTTCTGCGCGGCCGCCACCTATGCCATGCTGGCCCTGGCCTTCGATTTTCTGGCCCAGTACGCGGGGCTCGTCTGCCTCGGCCTCTCCATGTTCATCGGCCTCGGGGGCTACGTCTCCGGAAGCCTCAACCACTACTGGGGGTGGCCCATCTGGGTCACCATCCCCCTCGCCTCGGTAACCGGGGCGGCGCTCGGCACCCTCGCGCTGGTCCTCTGCCTGCGGCTGCGCGGGGTCTATTTCGCCATCGTCAGCTTCATGCTGCCGCTCTTCCTGGTCTCCTTCATCGTCGCGACCAGCATCCTCGGAAGCACCGAGGGGATCAGCAGCCTCGACTACCTGCCCAACATCTGGGTGGAGCAGTACCTGCTGGTGGGGGCGCTGCTGGTCGCGCTCTTCGGCCTGCGGCGGCTGATGACCGAGGATTTCGGGATCATCCTGCAGGCGGTCAAGGACAACGATCAGGCGGTGAAGGCCTCGGGCATCGACATCACCGCCTACAAAATCAAGGCCCTTTTTCTGGCCGCCCTGATCGGGTCCTTTTGCGGCGCATACCTGAGCCACCTCTACGGCTGGCTGGGGCTGTCCATGTTCGCCATGGACTTTTCCATCCTGCCGATCGCCGCGACGGTCATGGGCGGGATGGGTACCCTCGCCGGCCCGGTGATCGGGGCCTTCGTTCTGACGCCGCTCTCGGAGGCCCTGCGGGGCTTCGGACAGCTGCGGGTGGTGCTCTACAGCCTCATCCTCCTCGCCTTCATCCTCTACAAGCCCGAAGGGATCCTGAACTACCTCGAACGGAAGTATTTCCAGTTCGAGCGCTGGGAAAAGGTGTAGCCATGACCGGAGAACGCATCCTGGAAGTCACGAACCTCTGGAAGTCCTTCGGCGGGGTCCATGCCATGAGCGGCGTCAGCTTCGACCTGCACAAGGGCGAGGTGGTCGGGATCATCGGACCGAACGGGGCGGGAAAGACGACGCTGGTGAATCTTCTGACCGGCTTCGTCAAGCCGGACGACGGTCGGATCACCTTCATGGGCGAGCGGATCGACGGCCTGCCCCCCCACAAGATCGCGCTGCGCGGGCTGGTCCGGACCTTCCAGGTCATGCGCCCCTTCCACACCATGGCCGCCTACAAGAATCTCATCGTGCCGCTCAACTCGCCGCGCGTCCGGAAGACCCGTTCCGGGGCCCTCGGCGACCTCGACTCCGTCGCCATAGACATCCTCGAGGAGATCGGCTTCGAGCGCGACGCCCGGGTGCCTTACAAGACGGCTGGTTCGCTCCCCCTTGGCTATCTGAAGCGGCTCGAGCTGGCCCGGTGCCTGGCGCTCCAGCCCGTCATCGTTCTCTGCGACGAGGTGTTTTCGGGCATGAGCATGTCGGAGATCGCCAGCATGCTCCCGCTGCTTGAAAAGATGCAGATGAACGGCATCACCCTGATGATGGTGGAGCACCGCCTGCGGGAGCTCTTCAAGCTGGCCGGCCGGGTCATGGTGATCAACTTCGGCGAGAAGATCGCCGACGGGCCGCCCGCGGAGGTGATGGAGGACCCGGCCGTCAAGAAGGCTTACATGGGCGCGGAGGACCGAAAATGAACCATCTGGAGATCAAGGACCTCATGGTCTTCTACGAGAACGCCCTCGCCATCAACAACGTCTCGCTCAGCGTGGAGAAGGGCGGGATCACGGGCGTTTTCGGGGCCAACAGCGCCGGGAAGTCCACCCTCATGTACACCGCCTCGGGGGTCATCCTGGACGTGCAGAAAAAAGAACGCATGCGGGGCGGGCAGCGCCTGACCATTCTGGGGAGCATCCTCTTCGAAGGCCGCGAGATCCGTCACCTGGAGGCGAGCGAACGGGCCCGCCTAGGGATGGTCCTGTGCCCGGAGAGGCGCCGCATCTTCAAGGAAAGCTCGGTGATGGAAAACCTCCGCATCGGCGGCGTGCTTGCCACCCGGGCCCAGGCGGCGCGGACCCTCGACTACGTGTTCCGCATCTTTCCGAAGCTGAAGCTCCTGCGGAAGCGGGAAGGCGGTTTCCTGAGCGGCGGCGAACAGCAGATGCTCGCCATCGGCCGCGCCCTGATGGCCCAGCCGAAGCTGCTCCTGCTGGACGAGCCCCTGCTGGGCCTGAGCCCGCTCATGGAGACCATGCTGACCGAGGCGGTCGAGAATATCAATCAGGAGACCGGCATCAGCGTGGTCCTGGCCGAACAGTACGCGAGGCCTGTGCTGCCCCTCATCGACTTCGGCTACGTCATGGAAAACGGCGGGGTGGTGGTGATGGGGCGGGCCCAGGAACTGATGGACAACCCGGACGTGAAATCGGCGTATTTCGGGATGTAGCGGCCGCCCTGCGGCGGCGGACGGAAGAGAAAGGTCGATCGATGCCCCAGACACCCGAACTGGTCTATTCCTCCTTCGACCGGGCGTGCGAACGCTGGCCGGAGCGCACGGCCGTCATCTACCTCGGTCAGCGGTTCAGCTACCGCCGCATGCGGGAGCTGATCGACCGGTTCGCGGCGGCGCTGCATGCCCACGGGGTGCGCCCGGGGGAGCGGATCATGATCTACCTGCCGAACCTGCCCCAGTTCCTGATCGCCTACTTCGGCGCGCAGGTGGCCGGTGCCGTGCCCGTCCCGGTCTCGCCCATCTACACGCCGCACGAGATCCGCTACCTCTTGAACGACACCGGGGCGAAGACCGTGGTCTGCCTCGACACCAATTACCGCTACGTCAAAGAGGTCTGGCCCGAGACGTCCCTGAAGCGCGTGATCGTGACCACCCACGACGAGATGCTGCCCGCCTACAAACGCCTCTTCGGGTGGATGTTCGACCTCGTCCCGCGCGGGACGACCGAAAAGGGCGAGAGCCTGCACCGGTTCGGCGCACTCCTCAGGCAATACCCGCCCAGACCCCCCCAGGTCGAAGTGGACCCGATCGACCATCCCTGCTACATCCTGTACACCGGCGGCACCACGGGGTTTCCCAAGGGCTGCGTCATGAGCCATTCGGGCATGGTCTCGTTCGTGGAGGAGATCCGGGAGGTCGGCGAGGGCTTCATCCGGGACGAGGAAGAGGTCTTTGTCATGGTCAATCCGCTCTTCCATCAGCTCGCCCAGGGGGTTCTCCTCGGCATGGTGCTGAGCCGCGGGAACACCTGCATCCTGATGCCCATCCCGCAGGTGGACGCCATCCTGGACGCCATCGAGCGGCATCGGGCCACGCTCTTTCTGGGGGCCCCGACCCTCTACCGCATGATCCTCGAAAACGACCGGCTCGACCTGTTCGACCTGCACTCCCTCCGCTACTGCTGGAGCGGCGGCGACGTCCTGCCGCTCGAGACCTTCGAACGCTGGAAGCGGCTCCTGGGGATCCCCATCTACCAGGCCTACGGGGCAACCGAGGTGGGGTTCACCTGCATGAGCCCCCTCGGCCGCGAGCCGGTGCCGGGCAGCATAGGCATGCCGCTGCCTTCGCGCGAGGTGATGATCGTGGACCACGAGACCCTCGAGCCGGTCGATGACGGCGAGCCGGGTGAGCTTTTGGTGACCTTCCGCCACATCTCGGACGGCTACTGGCGCAAGCCCGATGAAACGGCCAAGGCGTATGTCGATATCGAGAGCCGCCGGTGGTACCGCATGAACGACTTCGTGCGGCGCGACGAAACGGGGCTTCTGTACTACGTGGACCGCAGCGCCGACATCATCAAGTGCAAGGGCTACCGGGTATCGGCCTCGGAGATCGAGTCCTGCCTCCTGGACCACGAGGCGGTGATCGAGGCCTGCGTGGTGGGTGTGCCCGACAAGAAGCTCGGCGAACGCATCAAGGCGATCGTGGTGCTCAAGCAGGACGCCCGGGGGGTCAGCGGCGCGGACCTCACCCGCTGGTGCCGGGATCGTCTGGCCGAGTACAAGATCCCCCAGTACATCGAATTCCGCGATATGCTCCCCAAGTCCAAGGTCGGCAAGCTGCTGCGCCGCGACATCCGCGACGAGGAGCGCCGCAAGATGAAGAAGTGAAAGGCCCGCCCCCGGAATCCCCGCCCGCTTCCTGCATGTTCCAACGCCTTGGACGCTGTGCTTGACAAGGCCTCGAACCAGTGCTAATCGTATCCATTTCGATCGAAACTGCGCGGCCGGCCTGGTTCGCCCGGCGGAGGCCGCATCGGAGGAGGCGCTGAACATGACATTTCAGGAACTCATATTCGCCCTCGAGCGGTACTGGTCCGACAGGGGCTGCCTGATTCAGCAGCCCTACGACCTCGAGGTGGGGGCGGGGACCTTCAACCCGGCGACCCTGCTGCGCGTCCTCGGGCCTGAGCCCTGGGCGGTCGCCTACGTGGAACCCTCGAGGCGCCCCACGGACGGGCGGTACGGGGAGAACCCCAACCGGCTCGGGCACTATTACCAGTATCAGGTCATCCTCAAGCCGTCCCCCCTGGAGGTTCAGGACCTGTATCTCGGAAGCCTCCAGGCCCTGGGGATCGACCCCCTCGACCACGACATCCGCTTCGTCGAAGACGACTGGGAATCCCCAACGCTGGGGGCCTCCGGGCTTGGGTGGGAGGTCTGGCTCGACGGGATGGAGATCACGCAGTTCACCTATTTTCAGCAGGCCGGGAGCATACGCCTCGATCCCATTTCGGTCGAAATCACCTACGGGCTCGAGCGGATCGCCATGTACCTGCAGGAGAAGGAAAACGTCTACGACCTCGATTGGAACGGGCGGATCTCTTATGGGGATGTCCATCGCAAGGGCGAGTGGGAGCTCTCGGTCTACAACTTCGAGCAGGCCGATGTGGAGATGATGCTGAAGCTCTTTTCGCTTTACGAGAGCGAGGCGAAGAGGGCCGCCGCCAAGGGGCTCGTCCTCCCCTCCTATGACTATTGCCTCAAGTGTTCGCACACCTTCAACATCCTCGATGCGCGCGGGGCGATCAGCGTGACGGAGCGGACCCACTACATCGAGCGGATCCGCAATCTGGCGCGCCTGAGCGCCAAGACCTACCTGCAGCAGCGCGAGGAGATGGGGTTCCCGCTGCTGGCGAAGGCCGCCGCGTGAGCCTCGTCCGGTCCGGCATCCAGGACTGGCGGATGGCGGGCCGAGCCGGTATCCGTGCAAACAGGGGAGCGGAGAAGACCGGGTGAATGAAGATCGCTTGACCGCATCTTTCGAGAAGAGTGGGGAGAAGGATCGGAATCAGTTCTGGAAACTGGAAAGAGGTTCAGGATGGGCGCTGAGAGCCTTCCCCGACCATCGATGAGGATGAAGATATGTCTTCAGAATTCATATTGGAAATTGGCACCGAGGAGATCCCCGCGGGCTATCTGGCCGACGGCCTCGAAAACCTGAGGAGGCTCTGGGAAGAGCTGCTGGCGAAGAACGAGATCGGTTTCGCCGAACGGCCTGCCGTTTACGGCACGCCTCGAAGGCTTGTCCTGCGGGCTGCGGACGTCGAGCAGAAACAGCGTGACCGGGTGCAGGAGGTCACGGGCCCTCCCAGGCAGGTGGCCTACGACAAGGATGGCCGTCCGACCAAGGCGGCGCTCGGATTCGCCCAGAAGCAGGGGGTGGCGGTCGAGGCCCTCGGGACCATCTCGACGCCCAGGGGCGAGTACCTGCATGTGAAGCATGCCATCGCCGGAAGACCGACGGCCGAGATCCTGGCCGGGAACCTGCCGGCGCTGATCGCGGCCGTTCCCTGGCCCAAGTCCATGCGCTGGGGGAGCGAGAACGTCCCTTTCGTGCGGCCGATCCACTGGATCGTGGCCCTCTTCGACGGCGCCGTGGTCCCGTTCGAGCTGGCGGGGATCCGGAGCGGCAGGCGTTCGGCGGGGCACCGCTTCATGGCCCCGGAGCCGTTCGAGGTCGCCGGCTGGGAGCGCTATCTGAAGGATACCGCCGAGCGGTTCGTGGTCATCGATCCGGCGGAGCGCGAAGAACGGGTGAGGGGGCAGGTGGAAGCGGCCGCGGCATCGGTGGGCGGCCGCCCGTCCGACGACCCGGAGCTCGTCTCGATCAACGCCAACCTGGTCGAATACCCTTCGGCCGTGGCCGGGCACTTCGACGAGGCGTTTCTCGCCGTGCCCGCGGCCGTCCTCATCACCGCCATGCGCGAGCACCAGAAGTACTTCGCGGTCTATGACCAGGCCGGCAACCTGATGCCGCACTTCATCGCCGTCAACAACACCCGTGCGCGCGATGAGCGGGTCGTGCGCAGGGGGCATGAGCGTGTGTTGCGTGCGCGCCTGTCGGATGCCCGTTTCTTTTTCGAGGAGGACCGTAAAAGGCCGCTCATCGAACGGCTGGAAGACCTGAAGGGCGTCATCTATCAGGCCGACCTCGGGACGTCCTACGCCAAGGTGCAGCGCTTCGGGCGCCTCGCCCGCTCTCTGGCGGAGCGGGTCCTGCCGGAAAAGACCTCGTCTGTCGAGACCGCCGCGCGCCTGTGCAAATGCGATCTCGTGAGCCACATGGTCGGGGAGTTCCCGACCCTGCAGGGCGTGATGGGCACGGAATACGCCCGGCTCGAGGGGTATCCGGAAGAGGTGGCCGAGGCCCTGGGCGAACACTATCTCCCGAACCGCGCCGGGGGCGAGATGCCTCGATCGAAGATCGGCGCGCTCGTGGGCGTGGCCGACCGGATGGACACCATCACCGGCTGCTTCGCCGTGGGGCTCGAACCGAGCGGGAGCGCAGACCCCTTCGCCCTGCGCCGGCACGCCCTGGCGATCATCCGGATCCTGGAGGAATTCGCATGGGACATCTCTCTGGACGACCTGATCGACCGGTCCCTGGAGTTTCTGGGAGAAGAGATCGCGTTTGACCGGGCTGCGGTCTTCGAAAAGGTGCAGGGCTTTTTCAAGGAGCGCTGCCGCCAGATGATGCTCCGCTCCGGCTATGTCGCAGATCTCGTGGAGGCCGTCCTTTCGGTCGCCTTCGATCCCGTGACACGCATCCCGCGCAGGCTCGAACAGCTCCAGCGCTTCGTGGCCGAATCGGGGGATTTCGAGACGGCCGCACTGACCTTCAAACGTGTCAGCAACATCCTCAAGAAGACGGAAGAACGTTTCAAGGTGAATCCGGGGCTCTTCAAAGAGCCGAGCGAGGGCGCCCTCTGGGATGCGATCGAGGGGGTGCGGTCCGAGGTGATCCGCCGCGTCGAGCGGGAGGAGTACTATGCCGCCATGCTGGCGTTGAAGGAACTCCGCGCCCCGGTGGACCGCTTCTTCGACCAGGTGGAGGTCATGACGAAGGATGACACCGCCCTACGCGAGAATCGGATCGCGGTTCTGCAGGATCTCGAGAGCCTGTTCCTGCGGGTTGCGGATTTCTCAAAATTCGGCGTGTAGGGGGCTTTTGAAAAACGCCCATCTGCTGCGTTTTGCTCATCCCTCGCCACTGCGGCGTACTAATAAGTACGTCTCATTCCTCGGGATTTTGCAAGCCTTGCATCTAGGCATTTTTCCCCAGCCTGTCAAAAGCGGATTTTTCAACACGCTGGTAGGGGGCGGTTCGTTCGAAACGGGTTTATCCGGATGTGGCCCCGGAGATCCTGTTTGAAAGGGGTTTTTCGGGGTCAGGCGTCCGACCGGCGACTGGAACGGCCAGGCGCGCGGACGAAGCTCCAGCGCAGCCGGAGCGCCGAGGGCCCTGACGATCGAGGCCCTGAACCTGACAACGCTTCCGGGGCACTTGTGGGCAGGACCCTGGATCATCTCTGCCCTTAAGGGCCGATATGGAAAAAACCCTGAACCAGCCGCATGGTTCAGGGTTTTTTAATGAGGACGTATAAATCTCCGGGGTGGCGGAGATGCCCTGCGGCGAGCTCCGCATAGGGGCCGTTGCCCCAGAAGATGTCCGCGCGCCCCGGGCCCTTGATGGCTCCCCCGGTGTCCTGGATGACCATGAAACGGGAGAAGGGCTCCCATTCGAGGTCTGCCGCCTCCGATCCGGCCGTTGGCTTGCTGCAGGAGATGAAGGCGAGGGACCCTTTCGGGAAGAGGGCGGCGTCGGTGGCGAGCGATCTTCCAGGCGTCAGATGGACGCCGATGTTCCCGTAGGGGCCGTCCTGGAGCGGGCGGAAAAAGATGTAGGAAGGGTTGGCGTCCAGGACCTCCTGGACCTTTTCAGGGTGCTCCCTGAGGTAGCTTCGGATGCGCTGCATGGACATCTCTTCGCGGGTGAGATAGCCCTTTTCGATCATGTAGCCCCCGATGGCCCGGTAAGGGCGCCCGTTGGCCTCAGCGTATCCGACGGGGAGTTCTCCCCCGTCCGTCAGCCGCAGGCGGCCGGACCCCTGAATCTGCAGGAAGGCGACGTCCACCGGATCCTTCAGCCAGGCGATTTCGAGCCCCTTCCCGTCGAGCGGTTTTTCGGATTCGATCTCGGCCCGGCTGTAGTAAGGGAGAACCCGCCCGCCCTCGATTCGGGCGACGATGCTCTCGCCTTTGAACTTGGGATGGAAGGCCTCGAGGCGGATGCGCAGAAGGTCCTCCGGCCTCCGGTAGATCGGATGGGCGAAGACCTCGTCCGGCCGGGTGCTGGCCGGATAGAGCGGCTCGAAGTAGCCGGTGAAAAGGACCTCTCCCGAAGGCGCCCTCCCGCCGGCCTTGAAGACAAGAAAATGGCGTTTGACCGCCGCCGCCAGGGCATCGGGGTTCGTTTCTTCCCGCAGGAGGTCCAGGAACAAGGCGTGGCTTTCCCGCACCTGCCGGGCGGTGAATCTCCGTTCGCCGTAGTCGAACGAAGCTTCGTCCGGCAGGCGGTCGAGATAGATGAAGGTCCGCTCGACGGCCTGGATGAGGGACGCACGGTCCAGGTCGTCCGAAAAGGACGGGAGAGGGGATTGCACGAGTTGGAGGGCCGGTTCGGGCTTCTCGACCCTTTTCTCCACGGCCGGCCGGCACGCGAAAAGCGCGGCGGCGAAGAGCGCGGCGGTCAGCCAAAGGTAGCGGCTTAGAGGCATACGGCAAAGATCCTCCCGTCCGGATGAAGGCACGACGGTGGATGAAGGTGGATGGATTTGGACGCACACCCCCGCCGGGCGCGGGATGCCGCCTGGTTTCAAAACCCGTATTTTAGGCAATCCCGCGGCAGAGTTCAAGCATCGGCATTTGTTGTTTTTTTGTTAAGAGCTGTGTTTTTTTTGCTACAGGTTCGGATGCGGGGTGCGTGATCCATTTCCTGCTCATGAAAAAGTGTGATCTGATAAAAGTATTGGATGTCCATAAGTTAGACAGTGTGAGCGTTGTTTTTGCGGCTTTGCGGGCGGGAGGGCACGGTCCTTGCAATCCAGTGCGGCGAGCAGGGAAAACCCTGATTCCTATTCCGGTTGTTGTACCGATATCGAGGAGAAACGCGTGGATTACAGACAGCGCACATTGAAGGAGCCGGTCGACTGTACGGGCATCGGACTCCATTCTGGCGAAAAAGTTCATATGGTCCTTCGTCCCGCTGCGCCGAACAGCGGGATCTGTTTTGTGCGGAGCGATCTTGCGGGCCGTCCCAGGGTGCCCGCCGGCTTCGAGCATGTACTGGACACGACCCTGGCTACGACCGTCGGCATCGACGGATGCCGGATCGGCACCATCGAGCACCTGATGGCGGCCTTTTTCGGTTTAGGCATAGACAATGCCGTGGTCGAACTCGACGGGCCCGAGGTCCCGATCATGGACGGCAGCGCGGCCCCATTCGTTTTTTTGATCAAGAGCGCCGGCATCCGGGAGCAGAGCGCCCCGAAGCGTTTTTTGCTCATCAGGCGGCCGTTCAAGGTGGATGACGGCAATCGCTCGATTGCCATCTACCCTTCGAAAGAGCTCAAGATCACCTGCATGATCGATTTTCAACACCCGATGCTGCGCAACCAGACCCACGAATTGACCTTTTCCGGGCGGGATTTTGTGCGCGATATCAGCCGGGCACGTACCTTCGGTTTTCTGAAGGACGTCGAAACGCTGAAGAAGCACGGGCTCGCCAAGGGCGGCTCTCTGGACAATGTCGTCGTGGTCGACGAGTTCAGGATCCTCAACGAGGACGGCCTTCGCTACAAGGACGAATTCGTGCGCCACAAGTTGCTCGATTTCTTGGGGGATCTCTCCATCGTCGGGTCTCCGGTCATCGGCCACTTCGTGGTCAAGAAGTCCGGGCATTACCTGAACCAGTTCATGCTGCGCAAATTGATGGCCTCCGAACGCCATTGGCGATGGGTCACCTTCGAATCGCCGGAAGCTTGCCGGGAGAACCGGGTCAGGATCCCGGCCTTCGGTCGCCTGGAACCCCTGGCCGCCTGAGGATAATCGTTCTCATTTTCGGATCGGAAACCGGGTTCTACCGGGAAATCCTTTCCGGATGGATACGATCTTGCTTTCGCGCAGGTCTTTCATTTTTGTCCTCTGCCCCACACGGAGCGGAATCATCTTCCTCTGACTCCGCTCCTCCTCCCGGGGAAACACGGTAGAAGCGATTGCATCGGTTTGTGATGGCTTTGCGCTTGCTTTTGCCCCGCTAATCAACTAAAATCACGCTTTTAGGCCTCTGAGACCTCTTTTCGGAAGCGGGTGAATGGAGGTCTTTGCCCTTTTTGCCAAACTACGGTGAATGTTTATTCATTGGATCGGGGTGCGGTTCCGTGGAGGGAAACGCGCCTGCAGCCCTGGTGGAGCGGCCGGAAAGCCGGCGGAGGGCGCGTTGCGGTCCGGCGCGGCAATCGAGGCAGGCCAAGGACTCGGGAGGTTTGGTTGACGCGGATATGATCAAACGATGCATCTATTTTGCCGTGGCCGTCTGCCTGTTCCTGAGCGGCGGGGAAGGACGGGCCCGGGCGGAAGAGGCCGCGCTCAGCGATATCGTGATCACGACCACGCAGGACGATCTGCTGGCCTACTTTTCGGTGGTCGACTGTTTTACGGAAGATATGGAGCGGGCGATCCACAACGGGATCCCGACGACGTTCACCTTTTTCGTGAAGCTGCTGGAGGTTCGATCGTCCTGGTGGGACCGGAAGATCGCCGATCTGAAGGTAAGCCACGAGATCACCTACGACAGCCTGAAGAAGATGTACATCCTGCGCTTTTCGGAAGATGACCGGAAGGAACTGATCGTGAAGGATTTTGAAGAGGCCAAGACGCTGATGTCCGAGATCGTCGGTCTCAAGGTGACCTCCCTCGACCGCCTCGAGAAGGATGCCTATTACCGGGTCCGTATGATGGCCGAACTCGATACGATCAAGTTGCCCTTATACCTTCATTACGTTCTTTTTTTCCTCTCCCTCTGGGATTTCGAAACGGACTGGTACTCCGTGGATTTTAGGTACTGACCGCCAATCCAGCCATGAATACCTACCGGGAAGCTCGGCAACAGGATCTGAAGCGAAGGCGTCGAGAGCGCTATCTCATTGTCGGTCTCTTCGTGTTGATTTCGGGCCTCGTCTACTACGGCACACGCTTCCTGGACATGGGTCCGGACATTTCGCTGTCGAACAGCATCCTGATCTTCGCCCTCATCAACATCAACGTCATCCTCCTGCTCCTCCTGGTCTTCCTGACGCTCAGAAATCTGGTGAAGCTCCTGTTCGAGCGCCGCAAGCGGATCATGGGGGCCAGGCTGCGGAGCAAGCTCGTCCTGGCGTTCGTGACCCTGTCCCTTCTTCCGACGATCATCCTCTTCTTCGTTTCGGTGCAGTTCATCTCCTCCTCGATCGAGTACTGGTTCAACGTCCAGATCGAGCAGTCGCTTAAGAACGCCCTGGAGGTGGGCCAGGAGTATTACAGCCGGACGGCGGAGGAGATCCTACAGCTCGGCAACGGCCTGAGCCGGGTCATCACCTATGAAGGCTTTCTGCAGCCGGAGCAAGGGGATCGGCTCGAGAAGCTGATTGCGGACAAGCAGAAGGAATACGGCCTGGCCTCGATAAGGGTCTACACCGAGACGCTGCTGCCGAAGAGCGCCTCGACGGATCAGCGGCTCGATCTGAGCGGCTTCGAGGGGCCGGGTGCAGAGAGCCTGCGCCGAAGCCTCGATCTCGGCACCGACTCCCAGGATATCGAGAGCTCCTCCCACGGCGACCTCGTCAGCGGGATCATCCCGATCTTCTCCGGGGCCGAGACCAGGGCCGTCGTCGGTCTGATCGTCCTCGGAAAATTCGTCCCGGCCACGTTCGTCAACCGTCTGAAGGCGATCAGCAGCGGCCTCCAGGAGTACCGTCAATTGAAGATGCTCAAAAAGCCGATCAAGATCAGCCATATGATCACGTTGTCGATCGTGACGCTCCTGATCATCTTCTCGTCGGTGTGGTTCGGGTTCTATCTATCGAAGGAGATCACAATCCCCATCCAGGAGCTGGCGGAGGGGACCAACCGCATCGCCTCCGGAGACTACAGCTTTTTCATCGATCTGGAGTCGACCGACGAGATAGGGGTGCTCGTCAACTCCTTCAACCGGATGACCCTCGACCTGAAGAACAGCAAGGAGAAGCTCGAAGAGGCCAACCGGGAACTGGTCAAGAGCAACATCGAACTCGAACAGCGTCGTCAATACATGGAGTTCGTGTTGGCCAACGTCGCGGCCGGGGTGGTGTCGGCCGATGCGAACGGGAAGATCCTGACCATCAACAAGTCGGCGGAAAAGATGCTGAACATCGAGGCAGAGCATATCATCGGCAAGAGCTACAAGGAGGTGCTGGATCAGGATTACATCAACATCGTGGACGGCTTCCTGGGCGACAGGCGTCTTTTTGCCAAGGGGTTCCTGAAAAAGCAGATCCGCCTTTCCGCCGGCGGCAGCCGGCTGACCTTGCTCGTCTCCCTCAATGTCCTGCGCGACGACCAGGGGCGGTATCTCGGTCTGGTGGCGGTGTTCGAGGACCTGAGCGAAATCGAAAAGGCCCAGCGGATGGCGGCATGGCGTGAGGTGGCGCGCCGCATCGCGCACGAGGTGAAAAACCCCCTCACCCCCATCCAACTGTCCGCGCAGCGGCTCAAAAAGCGCTACGGGGAGAAGCTCTCCGGAGAGGACTACCGGATATTCAACGAGTGCACGGAAATGATCGTCCGACAGGTGGAGGAGCTGAAGGGGCTCGTCAACGAGTTTTCCAACTTCGCCCGTATGCCGGCTGCAAACCGTGCTCCTGCCGACCTGCGCGGGATTGTCGAGGAGTCTCTGAGCCTGTACCGCGAGGCCCATCGCGAGGTGGCGTTCCGCTTCGAGGATGCGCCCGAGTTTCCAGTGTTCCCTCTGGATCGGGAGCAGATGAAGCGGGTCTTCATCAACCTCCTCGACAATGCCATCGAGGCCGTGGAGAGGGATGGTGAGATCACGGTGCGGTTCGCCTTCGATGCGGTGCAGCAGGTGGTGCGGATCGAGGTGGCCGACAACGGCAAGGGAGTGTCGCCCGATCATCGGAGCAAGCTCTTCGAGCCCTACTTTTCCACCAAGAAGCACGGCACCGGGCTTGGATTGGCGATTGTCAACACTATCGTCAACGATCACGACGGGTTCATCCGGGTCGAGAAGAACGTGCCCAGAGGTACGCGCTTCATCATCGAGCTGCCGGTGCGGGCCTGAGGGGGCGTCATGCGGACCTTCGATCTTGTTTACAACCTCTGCTGGACCCCGGCCGCTGCGGCCATGCTCCCGTTCAGCCGGATGGACGGCAAGGCGAAGGGACTCCGCCGCCTGATCTGGCAGGAGGATGAAAGGCCGCCGCGCCCCGGCGGCATCTGGCTCCACGCCCTGTCGGTCGGCGAGACCATGTCCGCCGTCCCTCTGGCCCGGGCGCTGCGGCGCGTCTTCCCGGACCGGCCGCTCGTCGTGAGCGCCAGCACGGAGAAGGGATTGGCGCTGGCCCGGGCGGAGATGGCCGAGGTCGCCGACCGGGTGCTCGGCATGCCCTTCGATTTCTGGCGGCCGGTGCGGCGCATGATGGATTTTATCCGTCCTTCGGTCTTCGTGCTGGTCGAAACGGACATCTGGCCGGGCATCCTCGGGCTCCTGAAGGACCGCGGGATCCCGGCGCTGCTCGTCAACGGCCGCGTGAGCCCGCGGACCGCGCGGGGCTACCGGCGCGCCGCCCCCCTGCTGCGCCCGGTCTTCGACTGCTTCCGGCTCTGCCTGATGCAGACGGCGCGCGACCGGCAGAGGCTCCTCGCACCGCGCCTCATCGATCCCGAGCGCTGCGAGGCCGTTGGAAACATCAAGTTCGACCGGGAGTGGCCGCCCATGGAGGCGGAGGAGCGGCTTGCATGGCTGCGGCGGCTGAGCCTATCGGGGGAGGAGACGCTGTGGGTGGCGGGCAGCACCCATCCAGGGGAGGAGGCGGTCCTGATGGATGTCTACCGGGAACTTCGCAACCGCTTCCCGGGTCTGCGCCTCGTGATCGCGCCCCGGGATATCAGCCGCGCGGATGAACTGGCGGGGATGGCCCGTGAAAAAGGTCTGCAGACTTCATTGAGAAGCGTCCCGCGCGCCGGCGCCGGGATCATCCTGCTCGATACCGTCGGTGAACTCGGCCGGGTCTACGGGTTGGCCGCCGTCGCCTTCGTGGGGGGCAGCCTCGTGCCCGTGGGCGGGCACAACCTGCTGGAGCCGGCGGCGTTCGCCTGTCCGGTGTTGTTCGGTCCGCACACCCACAACTTCGAGGACATGGCCGATGCCTTGAGCGAAGAGGGCGGCGGGATGCGTATTCGAGACCGGGCTTCCCTCCATGAGGCCGTCTCGACGATCCTCTCGGACGATGGCCGACGGCGGCAGGCGGGCTCCTCTGCGCGCGCTTTCGTGATGGCCAACCGGGGGGCCCTCGACCGGGTGATCGAACGGATCGGGCGTTGCGCCGCAGAGGACGTCCGATGAAAGGCCTGCGTATCGACTGGTCGCGGATTCATGCCCGCAGGAACTGGTCGGCCGCCACGCCTTGCCTGGCCCTTGGAGCCGTCGTCTACGGCCCGATGGCAAGCCTCCACCGGCTGGCCTATGAGCGGGGCGTGCTGAAGGCGCGCCGGCTCCCGGGGTTCGTCCTCAGCGTGGGCAACCTCACGGCGGGGGGGACCGGAAAGACGCCGGCCGTGGCCTGCCTGGCGCAGTGGGCGCGAAGCCGGGGCTTTAGCGCGGCGGTTCTTTCCCGAGGGTACAAGCGCTCGGCCGGAAGCGGCCCGCTCGTGGTATCGGATGGAACCGCGCTCCTGGCAGGCCCCTGGTCGGCCGGGGACGAGCCATGCCTCCTGGCTCGGCGCCTCGAGGGGGTCCCGGTGATCGTCGGGGCGGACCGTTGGCAGGCCGGGACGCTGGCGCACCGGCAATTCGGCGCAGAAATCTTCATCCTGGATGACGGATTCCAGCACCATCGGCTGGCGCGGGATGTCGATCTGGTCCTGTTGGATGGCCGTGAGCCTTTCGGAAACGGCCGTCTGCTTCCGTGGGGGCCGCTCAGGGAGTCGCAGCGGGTGCTCCGGCGGGCCGACGCCCTGATCCTGACCGGCTGCGGGCGGGCGCCCGGGCGTGAGGAGGCGGCCCTTCGGGCCCTCGAACGGGATTTTCCCGGCAAGCCGGTGTTCAAGGCCTCGCACAGGCCGGAAGAGTGGATATTTCCGGACGAAGGCCGGTCTGCGCCCCTTGACCGGCTGCGCGGGGTGCCGGTGCTGGCCTTTGCCGGGATCGCCGCGCCGGAGAGATTCCGGGAGACCCTGTGCTCGCTCGGTGTCGATATCGTGGATTTCCGCGTCTTTCCAGATCATCATCGCTACACGGCCGGGGATATCCTGTCGCTTCGCCGGGCGGGAGAGGCCGTTGGCGCCCGTTATCTGTTGACGACGGAAAAGGACTGGGTGAAGATCGAGGCGCTGGAACTGGATTCCCGGAGGATCGGATTCCTGAGGATCCGTTTCGAACCTGTGCCGGGTGAAGAAAGGAGTCTATTCGAGGTCATTGAAGAAGCGATCCGGAAGAGAAAAACCATCGACGCGATGGATTTATAGGGGACTATCGGGTCTGGTCCGTCTGCTGGCGCGCATCCCGTTCCCGGTAAGCCAGAGCCTGGGGCGAAGGATGGGCGGCCTGTTCGCGTGCATCCCTCTGAAGCGCCCGCGTGTGGCCGTCGAGAACCTGCTCGCATCGTTCGGGCCCGCGCTGTCACGCCCGGAGGCCGAGCGCCTTTACCGCCGGCTGATGGGGCACTTCGGCGCCATGCTCTTCGAACTGCCGCACATCTTCACGATGACGGAGCGGAGCCTTTCGCGCTATGTGACCTTCGACCACCCGGAACGGATGGAACAGGCCCTGGCCAAGGGAAAGGGCTGCTTCATCCTGACGGCCCATTTCGGGAACTGGGAGCTCATGAGCGCGGCGGCGTGCCTCCGCTACGCCCCGAACGCTGCCGTGGTCGCCCGGCCGATGGATTTTCCGCCTGTCGAAAGGCTGTTCATCGATCTCCGCACCCGCTTCGGTACGGAGGTGATCCCCAAGGACCATGGGATGCGCCGGATCATACGCGTCCTGCGGGAGAACCGTCCGATCGGCATCCTGCTCGATCAGAACGTCGATTGGTACGCCGGGGTCTTCGTGCCGTTCATGGGGCGGCCGGCCTGCACGAACAAGGGCCTGGCGCTGATGGCCCTCAAGACCGGCGCCCCGGTGGTCCCCATCTATGCCCTGCGGCAGCCGGACGGCCGCTACCGGGTGGTCTTCGAGGAGGAGGTCCGGCTGAGCGTAACGGGGGACAAGACCCGGGATGTGGAGGAGAACACGCGCATATTTACGGAGATCATCGAATCATGGGTGCGCCGGCACCCCGAACAGTGGTTCTGGTTCCACCGGCGCTGGAAGACGCGCCCCTTTTGCCCCCTGCCCGGGGCGGGCGCTCCCCCGGCGGAAGGCGCTCCGCCCGATTCATGCGCTGCGGCGCCTGGCGGGTGTTCAGGAAAGGGTCCACCCGGCGCCGCGCCGGCACGCGTCTCTGCGGTTGATGCAGCGACGGTTCGCATGGATGGAGCGACCGTTCCGACCCCATTTTCGATCGGAGGGCCGGCATGAGCGAAGGGCTGAAGCGTGAGGTGCCTGCGCCCGCGATGCGGGGAGGCGGCCCGATCGACCGCCGGTCCGTTCACCGCGTCCTGGTCCGGGCGACCAACTGGGTGGGCGACATGGTGATGTGTCTGCCTGCCTTGGAGGCCCTGAGGGAAAACTTCCCGTCGGCCCGGATCACAGTCCTGGCCCTTCCGTGGGTCTCCGCCCTCTTGCAGGGTCACCCCGCGGTGGATGATCTGCTCGTGCTCCGGAAAAGCGGGGCGTTCGCAGCGGATGCCGCTGCGCGCATCCGGTGCGCCGGCGCGGTCCGTAGCGGCGGGTTCGACCTGGCGGTCCTTTTCCAGAATGCCTTCGAGGCGGCGCTCCTGGCGTTCCTCGGGGGTGTTCCCCGGAGGCTCGGGTACAACACGGATGGGAGGGGCCCCCTGCTGACCCACCGCGTGGTCCGCGAGCCGGCGGTCCTCGAGGTCCATCAGGTGGAGTACTATCTCGCGATCCTGAAGGCGGCGGGTTGGGCGGCGGAGAGCCGTGAACCACGTCTTTTCCTTGCAGACGCCGATGCGGAGGCCGCCGCAGGCTGGTTCGAGCGGGAGGGGATCGGGGCCGATGCGCCTGTGGTGGGATTGAGCCCGGGGGCCATGTACGGTTCGGCCAAGCGTTGGCCGGCCGAGCGGTTCGCCGCGGTGGGGGACCTGGCCGCCCGGCTCTGGGGGGCGAAGGTCCTCATCTTCGGCAGCGGCAGGGAAAGCGCGATCTGCCAGCAGGTGGCGGCCACGATGCAGCGGCCCTCCATCGATCTGTGCGGGCGGACCTCCCTCGGCGCGGCGGTGGGCCTGATCGGCCGCTGCAACGCCTTCGTGACCAACGACTCGGGCCTGATGCATATCGCGGCGGCCCTCGGTGTGCCGACCCTGGCGGTCTTCGGGTCGACCGACCCGCAGGCGACGGGCCCCCGGGGTGCACGGACGGCCATGGTGCGGCACCCGGTCGAATGCGCCCCCTGCCTCGAGCCCGATTGCCCGGAAGGTCATCACGGCTGCATGCTTTCGATCGAGCCGGCGGAGGTCTGGCGGGCGCTCGAGACCCTGACTGGGAGGGCGTGAGATGCGGAAACCGGCTGTTTTTCTGGACCGCGACGGGACGGTCAACGAGCAGATGGGCTACATCAACCACCCGAGCCGCCTCGTGCTGCTGCCCGGGGCGGGAAAGGCCATCCGCCGGTTGAACCGCAGCGGGCACCTGGTGATCGTCGTCTCGAACCAGTCGGGTGTCGCCCGCGGGTATTTTCCGTACGAACTCGTGGGGGAGGTGCACGAGCGTATGCGGGAGCTGCTGGCCCTGGACGGGGCGCGTCTGGACGGTGTCTTTTTCTGCCCGCACCACCCCGGTGGGTCGGTTGCGCCCTTCGCGCGGGCGTGCGGCTGCCGCAAACCCCGGACCGGCTTGATCGACGAGGCCGCAGGGTGCTTCGACATCGACCTGAAGAGGTCCGTTGTCGTGGGGGACCGCATGGACGACATCGAACTCGCGCACCGGGCGGGCCTTCCAGGGATCCTCGTCCGGACGGGCTATGGCCTGGGCGAGGAGCGCTATATCCTGCCTCGTCATCCCCATCGGCCCGCCGCGGTGGTCGATGACTTGACCCAGGCGGTGGACTGGATCTTCGGGGAGGGGCGCCTCGCCGCGCCCGGCGCCGCCGGTGAGGCGCCACCGGCGGGCAGGGAGGTCTTGTGAAGGCCCCGGAGCGGATCTTGATCGTGAAGCTCAGCGCCATTGGCGACGTGGTGCACAGCCTCCCGTTCCTGGAGGTGGTGAAGCGGACATGGCCGCAGGCCGGAATCGACTGGGTCGTCGAGGAGGCCGCGGCTCCCATTGTCCTCGGGCATCCAGCGCTCGACCGGGTGTGGGTCTCCCGCCGGAAGGCCTGGCAGCGCGCCATGACGAAGGGGCCCGGCCGGGCCGCGGCCGCCCGCGAGGCGGCTGCCTTTGCCGGGGCCCTGCGGAGGGAGAGCTACGATCTGGTGGTGGATCTTCAGGGGCTCTTCAAGAGCGGGGTTGTTACGGGGCTGGCACGCGGGCGGCGGAAGGTGGGCATGAGCGGCGCGCGGGAGGGTTCTGCCTTCTTTCTGACCGAGGCCCCCGTTCCTGTCGATTACGAGACCCACGCCATGTTGCGCTATCTCGAGGTGGCCAGGGCGCTCGGGTGCGACACCTCCGTCTGGGACGGTGTGATTCCGGTCGGCGCAAAGGATCGAGAGGAGGTCGAGCACCTTTTCGAGGAGCACCGCTGGGGCCTGCGGCCCCTGGTCGCCCTCAACCCGATGGCCAAGTGGGCGACCAAGCTCTGGGAGCCCGAGCGGTTCGGGGCCCTGGCTGACCGGATCGGGTCGGAGCTGCATGCGGACATCGCGTTTACGGGCGGCCCCGAGGACCGGGGGGTCATCGAGGCCATCATGGACGGCATGTCCCATCCGGCGGCGAACCTCGCCGGCCGCACCGGCCTGAAGACCTTGGCCTGGCTTTATCGGCGTGCCGCGCTGCTCGTCTGCACCGATACGGGCCCCATGCACATGGCTGCGGCTATGGGCTGTCCGGTCGTAGCGCTCTTCGGGCCGACCGCGCCGTGGCGCACCGGCCCCTACGGCCCGTTGCACCGCGTCGTCAGGACCGGGATCGCCTGCAGCCCCTGCTTCCGGAAACGCTGCGAGGAGAGGACGTGCATGCGGGGCATTACGGTGGAGAGTGTCTTTGCAGAGGCGGCCGAGGCACTGCAGGCTCGACAGGGGATTTTGGCCTGAGGCTCGGAATCCTTGCAAGCCGGTCGCGGTTGGGTGTATTTTCGGAAATGAGACACGGAGCGCCGGATGCCGCGAGGGCGCTTATTTTCTGCAAAGGAGAGCGATCGTATGGCCGTGAGCAAGGAATTGCTGGATATCCTGGCTTGCCCGAAATGCCGGGGCGAGCTGCATTTGAATGAACAGGGCGACGGATTGATCTGCGAGGCCTGCCGGCTGCTTTATGAGATCCGGGACGATATCCCGATCATGTTGATCGATGAGGCCAGGCCGCTCGACAGGCCTTAGCTGCCGACCTGCCGGACGGGGCCAAGCCGCTCGATGCGCATCGGTTTCTTCGGGGGATCCGTTTTATCTCTCGGCGAGGGAACCGGGCAAGGTGAGATGACATGACTGAAAGCTTTGAAGAAAGGAAGGTGGAGGCGTCAAGGCGGGTCGCCTGGGAGGCCCCTGTCGATCCGGTGCTGGCATCGATCGACGACAAACTCGCGCAGGGCGGGCGGCTGGATTTCGAGGACGGGCTGGCCTGCCTCGAGACCCACGATCTCATAGGCCTGGGCCGCCTGGCCTTGAACGTCCGCACGCGCCTGTACGGGGACGAGGCCTATTACGTCGCCAACCAGCACCTGAACTACACCAACATCTGCATCAACCACTGTCGCTTCTGCGCATTCCACCGGGCCCCCGGCCATCCTGAAGGGTACCTCATGACCCCGGAGGAGGCCGCCGGGCGCATTACGGCGACGGATGCGAACGATGTGCGCGAGGTCCACGTGGTCGGCGGGTGCAACCCGGAGCCCGATCTGGCCTACTATGTGGCGCTGCTGGAGGCGCTCGGCCGGGCCCGGCCGGGCCTGAAGCTCAAGGCCTTCACGGCGGTCGAGATCGCACACATCGCCTCGCGCGCGGGCTGTACGACCCGCGAGGTGCTCGAGCGGCTCCGCGGGGCGGGCCTCTCGGCCATGCCCGGCGGCGGGGCGGAGGTCTTTTCCGAACGGATCCACCAGGCGCTCTTCCCCCGGAAGATCGGAGCCGATGAGTGGCTCGCTGTCCACGGCGAGGCGCACGCGCTCGGGCTCCGCACCAACGCGACCCTGCTCTTCGGCCACATCGAGACGCATGCGGAGCGCGTGGAGCACCTCCTCCGGCTGCGGAGGCAGCAGGACCTGAGCGGCGGCTTCCAGTGCTTCATCCTCCTGCCGTTCCACCCGGCCAACACCCCCATGGCGCATCTGCCCGGACCGAGCGGAGTGGACATCCTGAAGACGATGGCCTTGAGCCGCCTGATGCTGGACAACATCCCCCACCTCAAGGCCTACTGGATCATGCTGGGGCTGAAGCTCACGCAGGTGGCGCTGCACTTCGGCGCCGACGATCTCGAGGGCACCATCGTCCAGGAGCGGATCGCCCATCAGGCCGGGGCGGCGACGGCCCAGGGGTTGACGCGCGCCCAGGTGGAGGCGATGATCACCGCCGCCGGCTTCCGGCCCGTCGAGCGGAACACCTTTCACGAAAGGGTCGAAGCGGCATGAGGCTCTCCGGGATTGCGGAAAAGACCCTGGCCGGGGAGCGCATCTCTTTCCTGGAGGCCCGGGCCCTGGACCGGGAGGCGGACCTGCTCACGCTGGGGCACCTGGCGCATGCCCGGCGGCTGAGCCTGCACCCGGAAAGGGTTGTCACCTACGCCGTCGACCGCAACATCAACTACACCAACATCTGCGTCTCGGGCTGCCGGTTCTGCGCCTTCTACCGCTCCGAAGGCCACCCCGAGGCCTACGTCCTCGACCGGGAGACCCTGGCGCAAAAGCTCGAAGAGACCCGGGCTCTTGGCGGCACCCACGTCCTGTTTCAGGGCGGCCTCAACCCGGCCCTCGATCTGGCCTGGCACGAGGATACCGTCCGGTTCATCCGCTCTTTCGAGCTTCAGGTGCACGGCTACTCCCCGCCGGAGATCGTCTTCTTCGCCCGGCAGGCCGGTGCGACGATCCGGGAGGTAATCGAACGCCTGGTGGAGGCGGGGCTCGGCTCCATCCCAGGGGGCGGCGCCGAGATCCTCACGGACCGGGTGCGGCGGCGGATCTCCCCCGGGAAGGCCGACAGCCGGGAGTGGCTCGAGGTCATGGAGACGGCCCACACGCTCGGGTTGAAGACCTCGGCCACCATGATGTTCGGCCATGTCGAATCCCTCGATGACCGGCTTGCCCATTTGATCCGCCTTCGGCGCCTGCAGGACCGGACGGGCGGGTTTACGGCCTTCATCCCGTGGCCGTATCAGCCCGGGGTGGCCACCCTGCCGGCCGAGACCCGCGGCGGCGTGAGCTACCTGCGGCTGCTTGCCCTTTCCCGCATCGTGCTCGACAACTTCCCGCACGTTCAGGCCTCCTGGGTCACCCAGGGCGCCCACGTGGGGCAGGCGGCGCTGCACTTCGGGGCGGACGACCTCGGTTCGACCATGATCGAGGAAAACGTGGTGGCCGCTGCCGGTGTGCGGAACCGCATGGGGGAGGCCGACATGGTCCGCCTGATCGAGGAGGCCGGCTTCAAGGCCCGGCAGCGGGGGCCGGTTTACGGACAGGTCGTGCGCCCATGAAGGCGGTATGGCATCGGGCCGGCTGGGTCATGGTGGATCCGGCAAACGTCCTGCCGAACGCCGGGGTCCTGGTCGCGGACGGACGCATCCAGGCGGTGGAGAGCTGCCGGCCGGGTGCGGCGGCGGTGGATCACGGGCCGGGTGTGATCATGCCGGGGCTCGTGAACGCGCACACCCATCTCGGCCTTTCCGCCCTCAAGGGGCGTGTCCCATCGACCGGAGGGTTTCAGCACTGGGTGGAGACGCTCATGGCCCTGAGGGCATCCCTGCCGGAAGAGGCGCTCGCCGCTGCGGCATGCAGCGCTGCGGCAGGCATGCAAGCGGCCGGTGCGGCGCTCGTGGCCGAGGTGGGCGCGCTTGCGCCCGGGGCCGAGGCCATCCGCCGGTCGGGTTTGCGCGGCCTGCTCTTTCTGGAGGGCCTGGGCGCGGGAAGCGCGGTCGAGCCCCTGCCCGAGGATGAGCGGGGCCTCTTTTACAGCTGGGCCGGTCACGCGCCCCACACGACGAGCCCTGAGAAGCTTCGCGCCCTCAAATGCGCCGCCGCGTCCCGGGGCCGGCCTTTCGGGCTGCATCTGGCCGAGTCGGAGGAAGAGACGGCCTTTCTCGCGTTCGGGCGGGGGCCGTGGGCGGATTTGATGGCGCGCCGCGGCCACGATCTCGAGGCCTGGGGCCCATGGGGGGAGAGGCCTGTCGCACGGGCGCTCCGCCTCGGGCTTCTCGACGCCGGAACACTGGCGGTCCATCTGCTGACGGCAAGCCGGGAAGAGATCCGGACCCTGGCGGGGACGGGGTGCCGTGTCTGTCTCTGCCCGCGCTCCAACAGCCTTCTCCATGGAAGGCTCCCCGATGTCGAGGCCATGCTGGAGAGCGGAATCCGCCCGGCGCTCGGGACCGACTCGCTCGCGAGCACCCCGACGCTCGATCTGTTCGACGAGATGCGCTTCATGGTCCACTCTTTGCCAGAGATCGATCCCCGGGAGATCGTCGCCATGGCGACTTTGAACGGGGCCGAGGTCCTGGGGATGGGCGGCCTCGGCCATTGCCGCCCGGGGGCGCTCGGCCGGCTGCTTTACGTCGACCTTGAGGCGCGCACCCCCCGGGAGGTCCTGGAGCGCCTCGCCGCCGGCAGTGGAAGGGGTGTGTCCTGGTGCCTCGACAAGACCGACACCGGAATGGACCGCGGCGAGGAAGGCGGCGGCGTCTGAAAGGCGAGCCGGCACCCGGATGTCCTGGTCATCGTCAGAGGGCGGAAGATGGGCGGCAGGTGCCTCGGCAGGACCGATAGCCGGGCCGGGCAAAGCCGGGGCAGATGATGGCGCTCGAGGCGCGACGCCGCTCGTTCCGGTCAACGCCGGAGAGCGGAAGGGGCGCTTCCCGGTGCCTGGAGGCGACTGCAACACCGCCTGGAATAAGCATCAAATCCATGAGGCATTTCCCGGCGCCTGGAGGCGACTGGAGCCATACTGGATCTCCCCGGGGAAGGACGGTGGCGCACTGCGCGCGGACCCGCTCGTACCGGTCAGCGCCGGGGAACCGTTTGCGCGGTTAGGAGGAGGACCGTCGTGTTTGAAACCTTGCAGAAGGCGATAGAGGCGTTCGAGGCGCAGGGCGGACTCGTCCGCGTCAAGGAGCCCCTGAGCCCGCACCTCGAGATCGGCGAGGTGACCGACCGGGTCGTGAAAAAAGGAGGTCCGGCGCTTCTCTTCGAGCACCCGGCCGGATACGGGTATCCGGTGCTCACGAACCTGTTCGGCTCGCTCAAGCGGGTGCAGGCGATCTTCGACATCCGGTCGCTCGACGACCTCGGGCGCCGCTTTGAAACCCTCCTGCACGTGAGTCCGCCGGCCGGCTGGATCGACAAGCTCAAGCTGCTGCCGAGGATGAAAGAACTCGGGGACGTGTTCCCGAAGACCGTCAAGGACGCCCCCTGCCAGGAGGTGGTGGAGACCGTGGACTGCGATCTCGGTGCGCTGCCGGTTCTGACCTGCTGGCCCGGCGACGGCGGCCCGTTCATCACGCTTCCCGTGGTGGTCACGCGCGACCCGGCCACCGGCCGGCGGAACGTCGGGATGTACCGCATGCAGGTCTTCGACAGGACGAGCACCGGGATGCACTGGCATCTGCACAAGGGAGGCGCGGCGCACTACCGGCAGGTGGCCCGGGGGTCGGCCCCGATGCCGGTCGCGGTCGCCCTCGGGCCCGACCCCATCACGACCTACGCCGCCACCGCCCCGCTGCCCGAGGGGATCGACGAGTTCATGCTGGCCGGCTTCCTCCGCCGCAAACCGGTGAAGCTGGTGCGGTGCGTGACCTGCGACCTGGAGGTCCCGGCCGAGAGCCAGTTCGTGATCGAAGGGTTCGTCCGCCCGGGCGAGATGCGGCGGGAAGGCCCCTTCGGGGACCACACGGGGTTCTACTCCCCGGCCGACGACTACCCCGTTTTTCACGTCACGGCGATCACCCGGCGCTCCAAGCCGATTTACCCGGCCACGATCGTGGGCCGCCCGCCCATGGAAGACGGCCTCCTCGGAAAGGTGACCGAGCGGCTTTTCCTGCCGCTGATCCGCCAGCAGATGCCCGAGATCGTCGACATGAACCTCCCCGTCGAGGGGGTGTTCCACAACCTCTGCTTCGTCGCCATCGACAAGCGCTATCCGGGGCACGCGCAGAAGGTCATGCATGCCCTCTGGGGCCTCGGCCAGATGATGTTCACCAAGATGATCTTCGTTTTCGACGCCCGGGTCGATGTGCAGAACATCGGGGAGGTCCTGTTCCATCTCGGGGGGAACGTGGATCCGGGGCGCGACCTCACGGTTGTGCGCGGGCCCGTCGACGCCCTCGACCACGCGGCGCCGCTCCCGAACCTCGGCACCAAGATGGGGGTCGACTGCACCCGGAAGTGGCCCGGGGAAGGCTACGAGCGTGAATGGCCGGAACTGATCCGGATGTCCGACGGCGTCCGGGCGAAGATCGACCACCTCTGGAGCCGTTTGAAGCTATGAAGATCCGGGACCTCCTGAGCCTCGTCAAGATCGAGCACACCCTCTTCGCGCTGCCCCTGGCCCTGATCGGCACCCTGATGGCGGCCCGCGGCCTGCCCCCGCTCGGGGTCCTCTTCTGGGTCGCCCTCGCCTTCACGGCCGCGCGGACCGTGGCAATGGCCTTCAACCGGATCGTCGACCGGCGCCTGGACGCCCAGAATCCGCGGACCGCCGACCGGGACATCCCGGTCGGAAAGATCTCCCTTCAGAGGGCAGGGGCGTTGACCGGCGTTGCGGCGGCGGTCTTCTTTGTGTCGGCCTGGGCCCTGAACCCGATTTGCCTGGCGCTCTCACCGTTCGCGCTCGGGCTGCTCGTCGGCTACTCCTACACCAAGCGGTTCACCCTTCTGTCCCACTATATCCTCGGGCTCTGCCTGGGGCTTGCTCCTGTCGCCGGGTGGATCGCCGTCACGGGGAGTTTCGGCTGGGCGCCCGCGGTCCTGGGGGCCGGGGTGGTGTTCTGGGTCGGGGGCTTCGACATCCTTTACGCCTGCCAGGATGTGGCCTTCGACCGACGGACGGGCCTTTTTTCGATCCCGGCGCGGTTCGGCGAGGCCCGGGCGATGCAGATCGCACGCCTGAGCCATGCCGCCGCCTATCTTTTCTTCGTGCTGAGCGGGTTTGCGGCCTCGCTCAACTGGTGTTTCTTCGCCCTCAGCCTGGTCACGGCCGCCCTGCTATACTGGGAGCACCGGCTGGTTGCACCCGGCAATCTCACCCGGCTGGAACTCGCGTTCTTTCGGGTGAATTCCATGGTGAGCCTGAGCCTTCTCCTGGCGGTGATCGGCGGCCTGTGGTGTTGACAAGAACCGGGCGATCCCCATCAGCCGTAATTTTCTGGGGGCGCAAGAGGTTCCGGTGCTCTGGAGCGGGATGATCCGCTAAGCCGGCGTCGGGGCATCAACCAGGGGGGAATCATGCGCATGTATCAGAGTGAGCTACGCTGGCAGCCGGTCGTCCTGCTGCTGGTCCTGTCCCTCGTCTGGGGCGCCAACATGGCGTTTATCAAGATCGCCGCCCTGGAGATGCCGACCCTCCTGCAGGCGGCTATCCGCTCGCTCGTGGCGGCCGCCTGCCTCTTCGTCTGGATGAAGGCCAAGCGGATGGCCGTCTTCCCCTCCCGCGCCGTCTTTTTGCACGGGCTGGTGCTCGGCCTCCTCTTCGGCGGGGAGTTCGGCTTCATCTACTCGGCGCTCGACTACACGCTCGCCTCCCGGGTCTATGTGCTGCTCTACACGGCTCCATTTTTTGCGTCTCTTCAGGCGCATGTCTTCCTCGAGGGGGACCGCCTGAACGTCTGGCGGATCGCCGGGCTGACCCTGGCCTTTTTCGGGGTGGCTTCCCTGTTCCTGGAGGACCTGGGGACGTTCACACTCCTGGCCCTCCGCGGAGACCTCCTGGCCTTGGGTGCCGCGTTCCTGTGGGCTTCGACGACCGTTTACCTCAAGCGTTTCCTTGCCCATCAGACCGCTCCCCTTCAGACCCTTTTTTACCAGTTGTTCTTCTCCATACCGCTCCTCTTCATCCTGAGCGCGGTCTTCGAGGAGCCCGTCCTCACAGGGCTTTCGTTCAATACCTGGTTTTCGCTCTTCTTTCAGAGCATTATCGTGGCCTTTCTGAGCTATCTCGTCTGGTTCGAGCTGATCCACCGCTACCCGGTCAGCCTCCTGCACGCCTTCTCGTTCTTCACGCCGGTCTTCGGGGTGTTTCTGAGCGGGGCCCTGATGCTGGGGGAGTCGGTTGGGCTGAGCGTCATTGTGGCTCTGTGCCTGGTGAGCGTCGGGATGATCCTCGTCAACCGGCGCGGGTAGATTGGCTTCCATCGTCTGAGGTCCAAACCATCTACAGGCGGGGCGCGCAACGCCGCCGCTCGAAAAAGGGGTACACACACATGAGTGATGCGGTTTACCGGAAGCTGGCGGCGATCCTCGACACCCTGCCGAACGGATTTCCATCTACGGAGAGCGGGGTCGAGCTCAAAATCCTCGAGAAGATCTTCCGGCCGGAGGATGCCGCCTTTTTCGGGCATCTGAGGCTCAGCTTCGAGACGCCCGGACAGATCGCGCAGCGGGCGGGGAGACCGCTCGAGGAGGTGGAGGTCCAACTGAAGGAGATGTGGCGGCGCGGCCAGATCTTCGGCGTGGCCTTCAAGGGGCTGAAGCTCTACAAGATGGTCCCCTGGGCCTTCGGGATCTACGAGCTGCAGCTGCCGCACATGGACCGGGAACTGGCCGAGCTGAACGAGGTCTATATGCCGGTCTACGGCCGGCAGTTTTTGAGCGGGGGGCCGCCGTTGATGCAGGTGATCCCCATCGAAAGGGAGATCCCGGCGGAGCAGCAGGCCTTGACCTACGAGAAGGTGTCTTCCATCATCGAGAAGGGGCAGTCGTTTCTGTTGAACGAGTGCATCTGCAAAAAGGAGCAGGGCCTCCTGGGCCGTCGCTGCACGAAGCCGCTCGAGGTCTGCCTGGCCATAGCGCCGGTGCCGGGCGTGTTCGATGGCTCGAAGATCGGGAAGGTCCTCACCCGGGAGGAGGCGTACGGGGTCCTCGAACAGGCCGAGCAGGCGGGGCTCGTCCACCTTACCTGGAACATCGAAGACGGCCACTTCTTCATCTGTAACTGCTGCGGCTGCTGCTGCGGGATCCTGCGAGGGATCAACGACCTCGGGATCCCGGCGGGACTGGTGGTCAATTCGTCTTATTTCGCGTCCATCGATCCGGATGCATGCGTCGGTTGCGGGATCTGTAAGGAGGAGCGCTGCCAGGTCGGGGCGATCGAAGAGGGCGAGGGCGGTTACCAGGTCGTCAAAGAGCGCTGCATCGGCTGCGGGTTGTGCGTCGGCACCTGTCCGGCCGGGGCGGTGCAGCTCGTCCGGAAGGCGCCGGAAGAGGTGGCTCGGCCGCCCAAAGACGAGCACGCCTGGTTCGAGGAGCGGGGGCGCCGCCGGGGCGTGGATTACAGCGCCTACCGCTAGTCCGGGGCATTACCCCGTCTCCGCTACTTGCCGCCCGAAAAGAGCACCATCCACACGCCGAGGACGATAAAGAGGGCGCCCGCTCCGAGTTTGATGTACTGAGGAGGCACCATGCGGCTGACAAGGGACCCGAAGAGGACGGCCAGGAGCGAGGTCATGATGAGCGCCCCGGCCGAGCCGAGAAAGACCGCCAAGCGGGACTTGATGTTGGCGGCGAGGGCGAAGGTCGCGAGCTGGGTCTTGTCGCCGAGTTCGGCCAGGAAGACCAGGGCGAAGGTGGTGAACAGCACTTTGAAATCCATGGTGTTTCTCCCTGATGATCGGGGTGGGTGATGCGCCGGTCTCCGATTCCGGAAGGGGAATGTTTCCTCACACGCTTCGCGTGTTCAGGCCCGCCGCTTCGGGGCGGGTCCGGGTTTCTTCACACCCTTCGAGTGCTCAGCCCCAGCGCTTCGCAGCGGCTTCTGGTTTTTTAACGGGCTTTGGGTGCTCAGCCCCACCGCTTCGCGGGCCCTGGTGTTTGCGCACGCTTCGCATGCTCGATTCCACCGTTTTGCGGCGGGACCGGATCGGGCCGATGTCGAGTCAATCGAGCCGTTGTGCGGATGCGACCTGGTGATCGCTGCACAAACCAACACGCAGGTTGTTGCCGCCATGGGCAAAAAAACCCTTTGGAGGACACCCGGCTCGTGTTGGATGAAGAAGGGGACCCGCCACGTAGGCTCCCGATAGGTGACCCTGATAAAAAACAGGCTCTATACCACCATCGGTCGGGATTTTCAAATGGAATGGATCGTTGGTCCGAACCCCCGGCCGGTTTAAAGGATGATCACGCCCATGAGAAAAGACATGACGGGGATACGGAGCGGTCCAGCCCCTTACTGCCATGACCACGTCTACTTGAGCGGCGCCGAGGCGGCCAACGAGCGCCGCACGTGGATCGTGATCGCACTCACGGCGGTGACGATGGTGGTCGAGATCGTATCTGGGTGGATTTTCGGTTCCATGGCGCTTCTGGCCGATGGGTGGCACATGGCGAGCCACACGGCCGCCCTCGGCATCACGGCGCTCGCCTACGGGTTTTCACGGCGCCACGCCGATGACCCGCGCTTCTCTTTCGGAACCGGGAAGGTCGGTGATTTGGCGGGCTTCGCGAGCGCCAATCTCCTCGCCTTCATCGCCGTCCTGATGGGCTATGAATCGATCGAACGTTTCATGGCCCCCGTGCAGATCGACTTCGATGAGGCCATCGGCGTCGCGGTCCTGGGTCTTGGGGTGAACGTCCTGAGCGCCTTCATCCTGAAGGAGCGTCATGCGGGCGGACACGGGCACCATTCCGAAGAGGGGCCGGGGCATCCCCATCACGGCGACCATCATACGGATCTCAATCTCAAGGCGGCCTACCTGCACGTGTTGGCCGATGCGCTGGTTTCCCTTCTGGCCATCGCCGCCCTCACGGCCGGCCGTTTCTTCGGCTGGGTGTGGCTCGATCCGATGACGGGGGTCGTCGGCGCGGCTGTCATCCTGCGCTGGTCGTGGAAGCTCATGCGCCAGAGCGGCCGGGTGCTGCTGGACATGGTTCCCGGGATAGGGCTCCAGGCGCGCATACGGGAGGCTGTGGAAGCGGGCGGGGCGGACCGCGTCGTGGACCTCCACCTGTGGCGCATCGGGATGGGAAAATTCGCCGCCATCCTGTCCGTCCTGACGCAGGATCCCCGTTCACCCGATGACTACAAGGCGTTGCTGCGCCGTTTCGAGGAGGTGTGCCACGTGACCGTCGAGGTCAATCGAGCGGCGCCCGCCGCAGAAACGATCAGAGAGGACAGGCCATGATCGGCCGGCCGCAAGCCGGCAGCAGCCCGGCGGTCCGGGCTCGCTCGAAGAGCGTTTCGACCGCCGCGAGCCCCGCCGTCCCGAGGTCGAGCGAGTAGTCGTTCACATAGAGGTCGATGTGCCGGCGCATCACCTCGGGATCCATCTCCTGGGCGTGCCGCCGGGTGTAATCCGAGATCGCATCGCCACCGGCTCTAGCGGCAAGAAGCGAGGCGCGGATCGCCTGGTTCACCAGGCGGGCCGCTTCGGGCCCCAGGTCGCGGCGGGCGGCGATCCCGCCGAGGGGGATCGGACACCCCGTCGTTTCCTCCCACCAGGCACCGAGGTCCAGGACCGCCTCGAGGCCATGCGCGGGGTAGGTGAAGCGGCTTTCATGGATGATCAGCCCGAACTCGCACTCCCCGCGCTCGACGCTCGGCATGATCTCCGAGTAGACCATCTGCCGGAAGGCCGGTTCGCGGCCGAGATAAAGACTCAGCAAGAGCCCGGCGGTCGTGCGTTTTCCCGGGGAGGCTACACAGGCGGTCTCGAGACGGTTCGGCGGCGTGCCGGGGCGGGCGATCAGCAGGGGGCCGCAGCCTTTTCCCAGGGCCGCACCGGTGCTGAGAAGGCCGTACCCCTCCAGCACGTGCCCGAGTGCGAAGAAGCTCAACTTGGTTACGGGCAGGCGCCCCTTCTCCGCCCAGACGTTCAGCGTCTCGACGTCCGCGAGAACCGGTTGGAAGCGGAGCGGCGTGTCGATGCGCCCCTCGGCGAGGGCGGCCATGATGAAGGTGTCGTTCGGGCAGGGGGAGTAGCCGATCTCGAGCAATGTCATGCGTGCTCCTTCAGATACTGCAGGACGGCGGCCTGGGCGAGCCGCTGCGCTGGCACCAGATCCCAATTGTGTTTGTCGCGGTCGCCGGCCTGGTTGCTGACGCCCCGGATCTCCGCCGCCCGGCAGCCAAGGGTGCGGGCGGCGGCGGCAAGAGCATAGCCTTCCATGTTTTCGGCGACGGCTCGGAAGGCCGAGGCGCGTATCTCCGCCTGCGGGAGATCCGTCGACGGACTGAGGACGGTCAGGAAGGGGCCGAACGTCGCCTTGGCCATCCGCTCGGCCGCGTCCCGGATGGCTGCGGTCAGGCGGGCGTCGAATCGGGCGGACTGCTCGAGGCCGGGGAGGCCGAGCGCGCGGGCATCCGCGGTCCCGGGCCCTGTCGGAAGGCCCAGTTCCGAGAGCCATTCGGCCTCGGCCACGGCCAGGTCCCCGGTGATGAGGCCGGAGCCCGGAAGGGCCCCTGCCGAGCCGACCATGATCACCTCGGCCCCCTTCAGCTCACGGTGAAGAAGCCCCAACCCCAGGGACGCCGCGGCGACGCCGATCCCGAGGGCTGCAAGTCCAACGGGCCGTTCGCCGATCCGGCCCCTATGGACCGGCAAAGGGAGGTCGTGCTCTTCGGGCGCCGCGTGCAGCGCCTGCTTCAGGAGATCCAGTTCGTCTTCCATTGCGGCCAGGATCCAGATCGCGGTCATGACTCTCAACGCCTCTCCGAATGAATTTCCCGCCGGTCGGTCGCCAGCTCCCCCTAGATCCGTCCAGACATGCCGTTCAGCGTCCTTTCTCAGGGCTCGAGCAGCATCGCGAAGCTTCCCTGGCGACTGTGCCGAAGGGGGAGAATACTGTTTAAACAACCATTTTACCAGCAACAGCCCTGCGGCACAATGAAGAGATGTTCTGGTTCACGGGGACATCTCCGCTGCATCGGTCCACGGTCTTCTCAGACCCTTCTTTACACGCTTCGCGTTCGCAACCCCGCCGCTTCACGGTGGGACTGAGCACGCGCAGCGTGTAAAGAAAAATCCTCATTTCCGGATTGGAAACTGAGTCCTACCGCGGAATCATTTCCGGATGGACACTGGGTGGGAAATCAAGTGTTTGCGTGCAGGCGGCCTGGTGGTCGCCGGATCAGCAAATGGGCGGATTGACGCCGCGATCGGTCCAAAAGATCGTTTCCGGAAGGAATCTGATCCAGCACATGGAGGAGATGCGGGTGAGATGATGTTTGAGGAAGGAGATTGCCTTGAAGGCGCATCATGGTGTAAAAGGAAAGGACACACCTGGAACTCAAGTGCCTTCGCTTTTGGTCTTCAACGCCCATGCATGAACGGGGACGGACGGATCGCCATGTTCCCCTGATGGTAGGAGAGAATCACATGGATGAGAACTCCACCCATGAGCAGTTGGTTGAACGGATCAAGACACTGGAATTGGACGCCGCAAGGCGTTCGGAGGCGGAAAACGCGCTTCGGGACAGCGAACAGCTTCTCTCCCAGATCATCCAAGGCAGTCCCATCCCCACCTTTGTGATCGACAAGGACCATTGCGTCACGCATTACAACCGTGCCTGCGAGAATCTGACCGGGGTGAACGCCGAGGACATCCTCGGAACGCGCCGCCAGTGGTCGGCCTTCTATTCCGAGGAACGGCCGGTGCTCGCGGATTTCATCGTCGATCAGGCGCCCGGAGAGGAGATCGTCCGCCTTTACGGCAGGCGGTGCCGCCGTTCGAGCGTCATCGAGGGGGCGTATGAGGCGGAGGGGTTTTTTCAGGCCCTCGGGCAGAAGGGCCGCTGGCTCTTTTTTACGGCGGCGCCCCTTTACGGCCAGCACCGCGAGGTGATCGGGGCGGTGGAGACGCTGCAGGACATGACCGACCGGAAGCGGGCGGAGGAGGAGGTCCGCAATTCGGAGCGGCGCTACCGCACCCTGCTGGATTTTGTGCCCTATCCGATGGTGGCGTTTTCGCTCGAAGGCAAGGTGACGTATGTCAACGCGGCGTTTACCGAGACCTTCGGCTGGACCTTCCAGGAGCTGAAAGGCCAGCGCATCCCGTATGTCCCGGAGGGGCTCGAGAAGGAGACCTATGAGAAGCTGCAGGAATTGATCCGGACGCGCATGGTCCTGCGCCACGAGACGAAGCGGCGCACCCGCGACGGACGGACCCTCGATGTCGTCATGCGCGGCGTCGTTTTTCTGGACGACGAGGGCGAGCCGGCCGGGGAACTGGTGATCCTGCGGGACATCACCAACGAAAAGCGTCTTGCCCGCAACAACGAGATCCTGTACCGCATCAGCGTGGCGCTGCCGGAGTACCCGGACCTCGAAGAACTGCTGGATTACATCAGTGAGGAGGTGCGGCACCTTCTCGGAAGCGAGGGTGCGCTCGTCATCCTGCACGACGAGGAGAAGAAGGAGCTTTACGCCCTCGGCGGGGCTTACGATGACACGGCCACCGAGCGCCGCGTGAAGGAGATCCGCTGGGGGATGGACCAGCTCGTGGCGGGAAAGGTCATCCAGACCGGGGAGCCCATGATCGTCACCGACACATCGACCGACTCCACCCTCCATCAGGAGCGGGACAAGAAGCTCGGATACCACACCCGCAATCTGGTGCTGGTGCCCCTCCGGAGCTTCGACCGCATCATCGGGTCGCTTTGTGCGATCAACAAGATCGAGGGGAACTTCGATGAGACGGATGAAGCCCTCCTCAGCATGATTGCAGGCACGGTCGTCCTCTCGATCGAAAATGCGCGGTTTTCCGAGGAGCTGAAGCGGGCGTACCGGGAGGTCAGCAGCCTCAACCGCGCGAAGGACAAAGTCATCAACCATCTGAGCCATGAACTCAAGACGCCGATCTCCGTCCTTTCAGGGTCTCTGAACGTCCTCGAGCGGAGGCTCGAAGAGCTGCCGGAGCAGAACTGGAAGACGACGATGGCGCGTGCGCGCAGAAACCTCGACCGGATCACCGAGATCGAAGACGAGGTCGACGACATCATGCAGGGGCGGACGCACGAGATCTATGCCATGATGAACCTCCTGGTGGAGCAGTGCACGGACGAGCTCGAGACCCTCCTGGCGGAGATGGTCGGGGAGCTGCCGGGCATCACCCGGGTGCGGCGGCGGATCGAGGAGCTCTTCTCGCCCCGGGAGATGGTGGCCCGCAAGGTCCTGCTGCACGACTTCGTGAGTGAGCGGCTGCCTGTGCTTCAGGCCGAATTTCCCCGCAGGGAAGTAGACATATTCCTGGAGGTGGAACCTGTCCCCCCGATTCTGATCCCGGTCGAGGCCATCCAGAAGATCTTCGACGGTCTGGTGAAGAACGCCGTCGAGAACACCCCCAACGAGGGAAAGATCGAGATCGCAGTCAAGAAGGAGGGCACCGGAGCCCTCCTGCGCGTCAGGGACTACGGGGTCGGGATCACTCCCGACCATCAACGGCGGATCTTCGAGGGGTTTTTCACCACCCGCGACACCCTGGCCTACTCGTCCAAACGCCCCTTCGACTTCAACGCGGGCGGCAAGGGGGCCGACCTCCTCCGCATGAAGATCTTCTCTGAACGCTACCACTTCCGGATCGAAATGGACTCGACACGCTGCCGCTTCATCCCCAAAGAAGATGACGTCTGCCCCAGCCGGATCAGCGACTGCGCCTGCTGCGACTCCCGGGAGGACTGCTTCAACTCCGGGGGGACCGTCTTCACTCTGCATTTTCCGCCCGCACCATAAGAGGGAGGAGCGCATCCGCCCCAAGCCCTGCTTTTACAGGTCTTTACCCTGCTGCATCAGTCCCGTTGCGGAGGAGTCTCTCCTGAGACGCCCCGGAATGTGGCAGTATCAGCTTACGATGATATCGGGGGGCCGGGGAGCCCCCTTTTCTTCCAGGAGTTGCTCCAGAGTCAGCTCCTCGACCAGGCGCACCTCGCGTACAGCGAAATAGACGTTATTGGATGCATGGTAGCCGAAGGATTGGTCGGCGCCGTCGAGGACCTCGGTCCATTCCGCCCCGAAATAACTGCGGAAGGCCTTTTTCAGGTCACTCTCGGCAGCATCCTCCGGGACTGTCGACCAGATCTTGTCGAGGTTGCCGACGGCAACCACCCGGCGGGGGATGGTTCATCCGGTTTCGTAGAAATACACCGGTGGAACCGGCGCCGCTGGACCGTCGACGCTCTGAGTGAGAGCAGCAGCGACGTCCTTCCCGATCGCCCCGAACACGACAAAACTGCGCCGGCCCGCAATCTCCAGTATACCCGGCAACCGGCCGCAGCCGATCGCTGCCAGAAGCATCTTTTTTGCCATATCGGCTTCTCCTTACCACCGATTCAATTCCATGTTGAATCTTTTGGCCGCCATCCCTATTGTTTGAAGGCGAACCGTGGAAATGATCCGATCCGGCCCGAACGATTCAAGAAATGTTTCGCCGACAAAAGGGATAGGCATGCTGATTCCTGTTTTGCGCATCGGTTACAAACAGGCGATTACGCCGCCCCTCTGCGCCGTTCGCACGGGGATTCTCGCAGTTGCCCGGAATCAACCTTTCCGCGCCTGTGCCGATGGTCATCTCTGAATGTCAGGGTCCATCGAGCGGATGTAATCAAGCAATTCTCTTGCCATTTGTGAATGAACCTTTATGAGTGAATAATCCATGCGGATATTATTGAGATACTGCAGAATAAGAGTATCTTCGAAGTGCAGACAAGGAATGACACCGGAAATAAAAAAACCTAGCTTTTCTATTTCGCTACATGCAGTGCTTGTAACAGGATCATGCAGGTCAAGGAAAAGCGTAATCTGGTCTACTTTCTTGATGCAGATATTTTTCAATTCGTAGTGAAGTGCCCTTATATAGTCGTTTCCGTATTGCGAAAGCACTATTTCCGCCGCATTGGTATCTGTAATGATCTTTGATTTTATTGTGGAATAGTCAAGTTTTGGGGCGTTACCCACCGCCGCAGCGAAATCTCTGTTCAGCCCCAGGTGTGCGTAAATCTTGCGCAGCATAGGTTCATGATGAGGCGGAAGGTATACGGCGGCGACCGGCAACGGTTGAAGCGGCAGGAATGTGTAAATATAACTTCCCCTCTGGCAGAGTGTTTCCGCTATTCCCTTGTACGCAATATCGGCGGGGGCGCAGCCGAGGAGTATGGCGCAGTCCCTGAACCCCGCCTGCTCCGTCATCTTCTGGGAGTAAATGTGGATGGTCACCAGCCTTCCGTAAAGGGCCTTCATGCCGGACGCTGCGGCCTCGTTGGCAAGGAAGCGCATCATGTCCGTGAGCAGATGGCTGCCTCTGCAACTGTCCTTGACCGCCCCCTTTCCGGCCTCGGCGATCACCTCGCCCGAGGTCTCTTTGAGCATGGCAAGGTGCCCGACGATCTCCCCATCTTGGGATACGGCAACCACCGAGGTCATGAGACCTTCCTCGATCAGCGCGGCGATCCTTTCAGGGTAGTACATGACATCCGCAAAATAGGAATATTCGTAAGTGCGGTAGAATAGCCTCGAGACCTCCAGCGACTCGGAGGGATCCATCAGACGCACCTCGAAGGTGGATGGCCGTGACCCTTTCGAAGGCGGTTTTTGGATCGATCGCCTCACCGGCACTTCCGAAAACTCGGTGATGTTTTTCCTAGGGAGATGCTTGAACAGGTGAAGCTCTTTTCCCTCTTTGCCCAGATTGTGAAAAGATGCTTCGTCGACGAACTTTTTCATGATGAAGGAGCCGAGGCCGCGTGGAGGTACTTCCTCGATGCCACCCTGTCCTGGATAGTCAGGAACACGATTGGGATCGTAAGGGAGCCCCTTGTCTTTGACGATGACCCTGAGGCCTGTCGCCGAGGGGTCGAACAGGACCTGAAAAGACGCCTTCTGATCCGGTTCGAAGGCATTTTTGATTACGTTCGCCACGCACTCTTCAATGGCGACGAGCATCCTCTCCAGGTCGTCCTCTGCAAAGCCGACAGACTTCAGAACCTCCCCGGCAAAGGCTTGGACCGCAGGAAGATAGGCCATTTCATTAGGCACACTGAGTACTGAACGTCCGTAAACCATGGCAGCTCCTTTTGTTGCGCATGATTCCCATCATGTCGATGACGATGGTCGATCACGTTTCTTTATGACGACAGCCATGACAATTGGCAAGCTCATCTTTCTGCATCGAGATATTTTCACCGGAGCGGACTGGTATGGAAAGGCTTCATTTGGTGCCCGGACGGTGCAGACCGCGTATTATTTTCCTCCGGGCGCCCCTTCCAGGCCCTTCAGCAGCAGTTCGTTTTTCCCCGGAATGACCATTTCGAAGAGGGAGTCCACCGTAGTGTAATCATAATAGCCGAGGCGCGCCAGGGGGCGGATTTTGAGGATGTCGATTTTTCCGTCCGGGGTGATCGCGTCATCCCGGATATGCACCAGCACCACCCTGCCGACTACGACGTCGACGGTGCCGATCGGCCCGCTGCCGGGCAGTCTCAGGGTCTGATGGTACACGCATTCGAACTGAATGGGGGATTCCGCAACCCGGAAGGGCTTCACTTTCAGGGACGGCGCCTTGGTGAGCCCGGCCAGTTCGAATTCGTCCACGTCGGGGGGAACCTCCGCCGCGGACCGGTTGACGGCCTCGCGCAGATCGTAGGTGGCCATGTTGTATACGAATTCCCCGGTCTCCTCGATGTTGACGACGGTGTCTTTCCGCTTCCCGAGCGTGTTCTGGTTGGCGGCGATCATGACGTAGGGCGGGTCGAAGGTGAGGTTCTGAAATTGACTGTAGGGGGCGAGGTTGTCCGTACGGTTCTCGCTGCGGGTCGATATCCATCCGATAGGCCGGGGTGCGACGCAGGATTTGAACGGGTTGAAGGCCAGGCCGTGGTCGCCTTTTTGGGGATCGTAGTGCATGGCTTCCTCCTGGGATTGTCATCTCGATCGGCGATGGTATGTGTCAAGTGAACATCGGCGATCAACCAGAGCGTTTCGTCAACGGACGGCGATTTTGTGTAAGCCGGCACGTTGCCCTGTAATTCTCTCTATTGCGTTCCCCTTTGTCAACTTGACAGAGAGGCGTCGCTTCGGGTAGATAACGGCGTGCCCTTGTCTTATTGACAGGGTTTATGCTACAAGCATTCCTTGGGTTCACCCATTCGGAGCTGATCGTACGAAAAAGACGGATTTCCAAAGGGCAGGAGGACAGGATTCCCGCGGTGGAAGCCGGCGCGAAAACGATTCTGTAAAAATGGTTTTCTCCGAATGTTCGTCAGACTTTGTGTGGAATGATCGACTCGTGGTCTCTTTGTACAAGAACCTGCGAGAGGATTTTACCGAGGGGGCGGCGGGAAGAACATGTATGCGATGATCTGGAAGTTCCTGGCTGCAACGGCGCTCGCAGCGTGTATTTCCATGCATCCATCGGGGGGGGGCGCCGAACCGAAGACGGCGCCCTTGCCTGAGGCTGCCGCGACGTTTGAAAGCGGGAGGCTTTATCAGTACGGAAGACTGAACGTCCTCGATCTGCACGGGACCTATAAACAGATGGGTCGGCAGTACGGCCATCTCCTGCAGGATGAACTGGCACGTCTCTACCAGGCGGCCATCGAGGGGTACTTCATCCAAGAAAAAGGCCTTGCACCGGAGGCGATGAGGCAGGCGGCCCAGTCGCTCTATGCATTCTATCCCCATCGTTTCAAGACCTTTTTCGAAGGCATGGCGGAAACCTCCGGACTGCCGCTCGAAAAACATATCCTGCTCAATGCCCTCGAGCTTTACGGGATGCTTCCCGGCTGCTCCGGCATCGCTGTATGGAAGGATTACACGGCGGGCGGTCCTCTCGTCTTCGGCCGCAATTACGACTGGTTCGGAAGTTACCGCTCCTTTGCGCGCTTCCTCACGGTTACGGTCTTCAATGGGGGGGAGGGCATTCCTGCGGCCATCGCCACCTTCGCCGGTGTGATCTACGCCACGACCGGCATGAATGCGCAGGGCCTTTTTCTGGAACTCAACAACGGGTTCCCCTCCGGAGGGTCCCTTGCATACTCGAACCGGGTGCCGGCCGTAGTCCATCTGCTGGCGTTCCTTCGGGACTGTTCGAACATGGCGCACCTGGACGCCGCCCTGAATTCCACCCGCTCGAACTTCACGTTCATCATCAATGTTGCCGACCGGGAGGCGGCCTTCGCCTATGAATGGCTTCCCTTCGATATTCGGAGGCGCACCGGCAAGTCCGACGGTCTGCTGGTGGCGACGAATCACTTCGTGGATCCGGGATGGGGCATTGAACTCCAGGACACCGGCGGGTTCAAAACGAGGGAGCGCAGGGACAATCTCCTGTCTCTTGCCGAGGGCCGTAAGGGGCATATGACGGTCGAGGCGATGATGGAGATCCTGGACACGGACATCGACCGGGGCGGGGCTGCCTGGCCGGCGGGGGATGCGATCCAGACGGTTTACCAGATCATTGCCGTTCCTGCAGAACGCAAGTTTTGGGTCAAGGTGCCGGGCTTCCAGGAGTGGACCGCTGTAGACCTGGGCCGGCTGTTTGCGGAGGCTGGCTCTCGATGACCGGCCGGACCGCATGTTCGATACCCTGCAATCTGTGCGGCTCTGAATCCGTTGAGGAGATCTCTCTTCGGGATCGGGAAGGGCAGTACCTGAGGACGGTCATTTGCACGGAGTGCGGCCTGATCTGGAGCGATCCGCGGCCGTCCGACGAGCGGATCGAGCACTTCTACGCGAAGCGGTATCGAAAAGAATACAAGGGCATCACCAGGCCCAAGAAAAAACACGTCTATCGGCACGCCAAAAACGCGCTGAAACGATACGCGTTCTTCAGGGATGTCGTGAAGGAGGGCGATCGCCTGCTGGACATCGGCGCGGGCAATGGGGTGTTCGTCTACTGCCTGCGGGGCCTTGGCGTGGAGGCTTCCGGGATCGAACCCGATGAGGGTCATTCACGCTATGCACGCGAGGAGCTGCACGTCCCGGTGGAAACCGGTTTTTCACGGGACATCGACCGGTACGGTACCTTCGATATCATCACCTTGAACCATGTCCTCGAGCATATGATCGACCCCTTTGCCGAATTGAGGCACCTTTGGGCCCTCTTGAAGAGCGGCGGATCCCTGGTGGTCGACGTGCCCAACGCGGAGGATCTGAAACAGGATCCAAAAAACCGATACCACAAGGCCCATCTCTACACCTTCAATCCCGAAAGCCTTTCAGCTCTGGGTGAAAAGGCTGGGTTCCGCGTCTTCAGAAGGGAGACGGAACGGCACAACGGCAATATATCGATGCTTTTCAGAAAGTCGGTCGACCCGCCCGCCGTGCCCGGCGATTTGAGTGGCAATTGCGCCAGGATCCTTGGGATCATCGGCGCTTATACCCGTCTCCGGCATTTTGCCAGCGCGATCCCCTATAAAAAGCTTCTGGAGAATGCCGCCACGGCTCTCGACGAACAGGTGGCCGTCAGGCGGTTCAACCGTCACCGGGATATCATCGACGCCGTTCTTCTATCCTGCCGGTCGAAAGATGGAGGCGGGGCCGTCCCCCGCCGGCGACCCGGAAACCTGGGCGACGGATAGGCCTGGAGCCCCATCCTTTTCCTGAGATAGGCCGGGTGGTGCACCCGGTGGTCATCGGCAGCACGTCAGGTGCGGACATCGGTCGCCACTCCGTCTGCGTGGGGCCTTTCCTTCATGACCTTCGCCTCGATCTGCCGGACGAATCTCGCGCCTAGCCGGTTCAGCTTGTTTTCGATGCCGCTGAGCCGGCCGAGCAGGACATTGTGCGCCAGGGTGGCGGGGATGGCGACGATCAGTCCGAGGGCGGTGGTGACGAGCGCCTCGGCCATGCCCGGCGCCACGGCGGCGAGGGACCTCTGGGTGAGTCCTTCGAAGCTTTGAAAGGAGTGCATGATCCCCCAGACCGTGCCGAAAAGGCCCAGGAGCGGCGCTGCGTTCGCGCAGGTGGCGAGAAAGGGCAGGGTGCTGAAAAGCCGGTCCGTCTGAGCGGCGATCTCGTCCCGGGTGGTCTGGCGGATGCTTTCCATGATGAGCGGAGCATTGTCCACGGAGTGGTTCTGCATCGCGCTCAGGCGCTTGAATTCGCTGAAGACCTCCAGGGCGAGGAGGGTCGATGGGGAGTCCTTGTGGCGCCCGGGCTTCCTGACATGCCCGTGCACGTCCTGGATGTCGCCGGGCCAGCGCAGGTCGGCTGCTGCGGCCCTGTCGGCCCGGCGGAACTGGATATACTTCATCAGGATGATCGCCCAGCTGATCAGCGACATCGCCAGCAGGATCGCCAGATCGATCCGGATGATCAGGGTGGAGCGGCTGAGCATCAGCCAGATGTCGAATTCAGCCAACGATCCTCATCCTCTTTCCCGGCAGTGCACGGCGCAGGACGCGCCGCCGTCTATTTTTCCAGGTCGCGGATCCCGCTCAGCACCGCATCGAAGAGGGCCTGCACGTCCTCTTCCTCGAGGCACGAAAAGGCGACGCGCAGGTCGGTTTTGCCGAGCGCGATGAGCCCGACTCCGTATTGGTCCAAAAGATGCACGCGCAGCTGTTCCGCATCGACGGTCTTCAGTTTCAGACACATGAAGTAGCCGGAGTTGAAGGGATAGACGTCCCAGGCATCCTGGTATTTCGGGTCCTGGAGCACGCGTTTGACCTCGCGGGCACGCCCCGCCATGATCTGGAACTTTTGCTCCTTTTCGGCCGGGTAGGCGGGAGAAAGCAGCGCCTTCAGCACGATCTCCTGGCTCAGACGCGAGGCGTTCGAGATGGAGCCCCGGACGTCCCCCGCCGTCTTCCGTTCCAGGGCGTCGCAGGCGCCCTTTTCGTCCTCGAGGAAGACGCCCCCATAGGTGATGAAGCCGACGCGCAGCCCCCAGACGAAGTTCTCCTTGGTGGCGCCGTCGAGTTTGACGGCCAGGAGACGCGGATGCCGGTCGACCAGCCGGGTGAAGACCGATTCCTTCGAGGCGGTTTCATCGTAGAAGAGGCCGAAATAGGCATCATCCGTGACGGCGAGGACATTGGTCCCGGCCTCGGCGACGGCGGTCAGGATCTCGCCGAGCCGGTCGGCCTCGGCAGCGCTCAAGGTATAGCCGGTCGGGTTGTTGGGGAAGTTCAGGATGACGATGAGCTTTTTCCGTGCGGCCGCCTCTTTCCGCACGCATCCCTCGAAGGCCTCCAGGTTGAAGGCGCCTGACTCGTCGAAGAGCGAATAATTGACCACCTCCGCACCCCTGCGGACGCCGAAGATCATGTTGTAGTTGCCCCACATCTTGTCCGGGAGGATCAGGACGTCGCCCGGGTCGGCCCACATGTCGGCGATGACGCTCAGGCCGTGGGTGATCGCGTTCGTCACGATGGGCAGGCTGACGGTCTTGCCCTTCAGGGAGGGGTTCTTGGCGAAGAGCCCTTCCTGCCAGACCTGGCGGAGCTTGGGGATCCCGAAAGACGGGGCGTAGGTGAGCGCCTGTTCGGCGGTCAGTCCGGCGATGGAAGCCATGACCGAAGGCAGGTACATCGTCTCCCCCTTTTCGGTCGCCATCCCGATGGTGGCGTTGAAACGATGGGCCTTCTGCTTGGCTTCGGCGCTCTGCGCCAGGATGCCTTTCGGAAAGAAGAGGTTCCGGCCGACCTGGCTCAGCATGTCGAAAACGTGGGGGTTCGCCCTGCGGAGGATCTCGTTCAGTTCCTGTGCGATCGGGTTCATGCCATGTTCCTTTCTGGTTCGAAAAGTTAAGGATTTTGAATTACCTGTTGTTTGCGCAATGGTCAAGAAAAATTGCGGGCACGGACAGGCCCGCGCCCGCCCGGCACACGAAAAAGGCGGTTTGCGGATGGAAACCTGCTTGACTTGAAACGTGTTACCTATATATAAAGATGCGAAAACTTAATGTGAAACCATTTCACACGCCCATTTTTCGGGCGGGCGCAACAAGCGGAAAGGGGAAACGGTCATGCGGGATGTGGTCATCGTCAGTGCCTGCCGAACGGCCATCGGGGACTTTGCGGGTTCCCTGAAGAACAGCGTTGCGACGGGCCTTGGTGCCCTGGCCCTCGCGGAGGCGGTGAAGCGGGCCGGGATCGCCGCCACGGACGTGGACGAAGTGATCATGGGCAATGTGCTTCCCCACGGGCTCGGCCAGAACCCGGCTCGTCAAGCGATGGTCAAGGCCGGCTTCCCCTGGGAGGTCGGGGCGATCACCGTCAACAAGGTGTGCGGCTCGGGTCTGAAGGCGGTCATGCTCGCGGCCCAGGCGATCCAGTGCGGCGATGCGGAGATCGTGGTAGCCGGCGGGATGGAGAACATGAACCTCTGCCCCTATCTGCTCGACAAGGCGCGGACGGGTTACCGCATGAACAATGGCCAGGTGATCGACGGGATGGTCTGCGACGGCCTCTGGGACCATGTAAACGACTTTCACATGGGGATGAGCGCGGAGTTGGTCGCGGAAAAGTACGGCGTCAGCCGTTCCGATATGGATGCCTTCGCCCTGGAATCTTACCAGAAGGCCTGGTCGGCGATCGAGGCCGGCAAATTCGTCGAAGAGATCGTGCCGGTGGAGATCCCGGGCCGCAAGGGCGAAACCGTGCGGTTCGACACCGATGAGATTCCGCTCCGCAAGCCCCGCACAAGTGTCGAAGCGCTGGCCTCCCTGCGCCCCGCCTTCAAGAAGGACGGCACCGTGACGGCCGGGAACGCTTCGAAGATCAGCGACGGGGCCTCGGCCCTGGTGGTGATGTCCCGGGAAAGGGCGCAGACATTGGGGTGCCGCCCGCTGGTGCGCGTCGGCGCGCAGGGCGCTGCAGGCATCGACATGAAATATGTTCTGGTGGCGCCGATCCTCTCCATACCCAAGGTCCTCGCCAAGGACGGCCTCGAGGTATCCGACGTCGGGCTGCACGAGATCAACGAGGCCTTCAGCTCGTCGTCGGTCGCCATCAATCGAGAGCTCGGCATCGACCCCGGCCGGGTGAACGTGCACGGAGGGGCCGTGGCCCTCGGCCATCCGATCGGGGCGAGCGGCGCACGTGTCCTGACGACCCTCATCTACGCCATGAAGGACCGCGGGGCCGAGATCGGCCAGGCCTCGCTCTGCCTGGGAGGCGGCGAGGCCGTCACACTGGTCGTCTACAACGAGCCGTGATCCCCGGCGGTGCTGGCGTCGGCCTTTGTTCGGCGGTTGTGCATCTGGCATGGGTGAGAGGCTGCCGCATCCGGAGAGGGGTTCCGGCTCGCCCCGCCGGTAGATCGTTTCATAAAAACCGCTTCTTTTGATGAAAATGCGGATCATTCCATAAAAAGAGAGAAGGAGAAGAAGACATGCGTGATGTAGTGATTGTTTCCGGTGCCAGAACGCCCGTCGGTTCATTCGGCGGGACGTTGAAGGATACCCCGGTCGTGCAGATGGGCGCCCTGGTCCTGAAAGAGACCCTCAAGCGGGCCGGGCTCCGCCCCGAGGCCTCCGATAGCGTTTTGCAGTTTGCACCGGACCCCCTCAAGGGCACGGGCAGGATCGAACTGGAGAGCAAGTCTTATGACTACGACCAGGGGCTTCAGCCTGTGGCGGTCGACGAAGTGGTCATGGGCAACGTCGTCGGTGCGGGGCAGGGGCAGAACGTAGCGCGGCAGGCGACCATCGCCGCCGGCATCTCGAAGGAAACCCCGGCCTTCACGATCAACAAGGTCTGCGCCTCCGGCATGAAGGCGCTGGCATTGGCGGCCCAGGCGATCCGGCACGAAGAGGCGGACATCATGCTCGCCGGCGGCATGGAAAACATGAGCCTGATCCCCTACGCGATGCCCGCGGCACGGTGGGGCGCGCGGATGAACAACACGCAGCTCGTGGACCTGATGGTCTTCGATGGTCTTTTCGAGATCTTCTACGGGTACCACATGGGCATTACCGCCGAAAACATTGGGGTGAAATACGGCATCAGCCGCCAGGAGCAGGATGAGCTGGGGGCCCTCAGCCATCAGCGGGCCCGGAAGGCCATCGCCGACGGCCTTTTCAAGGACGAGATCGTCCCGGTGCCGATCCCGCAGCGCAAGGGCGACCCGGTCTTTTTCGACACCGACGAGCGCCCCATGGATACGAGCGTCGAGAAGATGGCCAAACTCCGTCCGGCCTTCAAAAAGGACGGGGCGGTCACGGCGGGGAATGCCTCCGGGATCAACGACGCGGCTGCGGCGATGCTGCTGATGTCGGCCGAAAAGGCCAAGGAGATGGGGTTGAAGCCCATGGCCCGGATCAAGGCCTACGCCTCGGCGGCGATCGATCCGGCTTACATGGGTCTCGGACCGATCCCCGCGGTTCGGAAGCTCCTGGCGCAGACCAAGCTCGGCATGGGCGACTTCGGCGCCATCGAACTGAACGAGGCCTTTGCGGTTCAGGCGATTGCGTGTCTCCGGGAGCTCGGCTGCGACCCGGATAAGACCAACCCCCTCGGCAGCGGCATCTCGATCGGCCACCCGATCGGCTGCAGCGGCGCGCGGATCGTTCTGACGCTGATCCACCGGATGCTCCGCGAAGGGTGCGACCTCGGGCTGGCCTCGCTCTGCATCGGGGGCGGTCAGGGCATGGCGATGGTGATTGAACGTGCATAACCTGGGGAGGGAAGGCGATCAGGATTGAAGACCCGCCTGGAGGATTGCAGACCCGCCCGAGCGGCTGATTGACGCCAAGATTGGCAAAAGAGCCGTTTCCTGAGGCGACCATTCTCATTTAAGCGCATTCAAGGAGTTCACGATGGCATACGAAAACATCATCTTCGAGATTCAGGAACATATCGCTGTGATCAAATTCAACCGGCCGAAGGCTTTGAACGCGATCAACCCGGCGGTGCTGGCTGAGGTCAGCGCGGCCCTGGACGAGATCGAGGCCAACCGGGCGGTCAGGGTCCTGGTGTTCACGGGCGAAGGAGAGAAGTCTTTCATCGCCGGCGCAGACATCGCCCACATGGCGAATCTCTCGCCGCTCGAAGGGCGGAAGTTCTCGCGCGAGGGGCAGGACCTGCTGCTGCGGATCGAAAAGCTGCCCATCCCGGTCATCGCCTGCGTCAACGGGTTCGCCCTGGGCGGCGGGACCGAGTTCGCGATGGCCTGCGACTTCATCTACGCCTCGGAGAAGGCGAAGTTCGGGCAGCCGGAGAGCAATCTGGGGATCATCCCGGGCTTCGGCGGCACGCAGAGGCTCGCACGGCTCGTGGGGAAGGCCATGGCCAAGGAACTCTGCATGGCGGGCAACGTGATCAGCGCAGAGGAGGCCCGGCAGATTGGACTGGTCAACAAGGTCTTTGCGGCCGATGCGCTGTGGGAAGAGACCATGAAGACCGCGAAACTGATCGCCTCCAAGGGCAAGGTGTCCATGCGCGGGATCAAACACTGCATCGACCGCGGACTCGATGTGGATCTGCGGACCGGCTGCTACCTCGAGTCCGACGCCTTTGCGCTGTGCATGGCGAGTCCGGATGGCAGTGAAGGCATGAAGGCGTTTCTGGAAAAACGCAAGCCCGATTTCAAAGGGGAGTTGAGCTGATTTCCATCCGCAAGGGGGCTTTTCGGCCGACTCCGGGGAGCGAACGGAGAGGCCGCCCGCGGGATGCCGCCCGTCGGCTTTTCCGCGGGCAGACGCCCTGGCTCCGGCATCTGCCGAAAGCCCCGCTTTCGGTCTGGAAACCTTGGGTTTCGTAATCTTTTCCGGATGGAGACGAGCCAGCTATGGATTTTGCACTGACCGACGAACAGCAGATGGTCCGTGAAATGGCACGCCGCTTCGCTGAAGCGGAGATCAAGCCGAAGGCCGCCGAACTGGATGCCACCCACGCCCACCCGGCCGCGATCGTTCGGGAGTTGGGCGAACTGAAGATGCTCGGCATTGCCGTGCCCGAAGAATACGGCGGCGGCGGGATGGATTACGTGAGCTACGTGCTGGCCCTGATCGAGGTGTCGAAGGCCTGCGCATCGACCGGCGTCATCATGTCGGTCAACAACTCGCTCTACTGCTTCCCGGTGATGGCCTACGGGACCCATGAACAGAAGAAAAAATACCTCGAACCCTGCGCCTCGGGGGAGAGGCTCGGCTGCTACGGGCTGACCGAGGCCGGGGCCGGCTCCGACCCTTCCGCGATGCGCACGACCGCGTTACGGGACGGGGATGAATGGATCATCAACGGCGAGAAGAAGTTCATCACCAACGGGAACGTCGCCTCCTATTGCGTGCTCGCCGCCGTGACCGACAAGGGCAAGGGCTACAAGGGCATCAGCACCTTCGTGGCCGATCTCGAAAACACGCCCGGCTTCAAGGTGGGGCGCGTGGAGGAAAAACTGGGCATCCTCGCCTCCGGCACGGCCGAACTGGTCTTCGAGGACGCCCGCCTGCCCGTCGATGCCCTGCTGGGGCAGGAGGGGGAAGGGTTCAAGCAGATGCTCAGCACCCTGGATGGCGGCCGCATCGGGATCGCCTCCCAGGCGATCGGCATCGGCCGCGCGGTGCTGGAGGAGTCCCTCGTCTACGCCAGGACGCGCGAGCAGTTCAACAAGCCCATCTCGAGCTTCCAGGCGATCCAGTGGAAGCTGGCCGACATGGCGACCGAGCTCGATGCCGCGGAGCTCCTGACGCTTCGGGCGGCGTGGCTCGAAGACCACCACATGCCTTATGAAAAAGAGGCCGCTATGGCCAAGATGTTCGCTTCGGACATCACCATGCGGGCCTCGATCGAGGGGGTTCAGATCCTCGGCGGCTATGGCTACTCCCGGGAGTATCCCATGGAGCGGCACATGCGGGATGCCAAGATCTGCCAGATCTACGAAGGAACCAATGAGATCATGCGCCTGGTGGTGGCGCGAAACCTCCTGAAGGGGAAATAGCTCCCTGACTGGAAACGGGGTCGGGCTGGATAACCATTCCCTGAACATGCTGACTGAACCGGCGTCGACCCGTCGGCCGGTTCGAGGGATCGTCGGTCCAAAAAGGAGGGTGCCGCATGTCTACGACCTTCAACCCGAAGGTGTTCGGGGACATCGAAAAGGCGGAAGAACGCTGGCGTAAAGAGCTGGAAAAGATCTTCAGGCAGCACGGCGAGCGGCTGGAGCGGTTCTCGACCGTTTCGGACGTCGAGATCGACCGCCTCTATACCCCGCTCGATGTCCGGGACCAGCGCTACATGGATGCCCTGGGCTTTCCGGGCGAATACCCGTTCACCCGCGGCGTGCAGCCGTCCATGTACCGCGGGCGGCTGTGGACGATGCGCATGTTTGCCGGGCTGGGCAGCGCCAGGGACACCAACCGCCGGTTTCACGTGCTGGTCAACGCCGGCCAGACCGGTTTGTCGACGGCCTTCGACATGCCGACCCTCATGGGCTACGACTCCGATGCCCCCAAGGCGCGCGGTGAATGCGGCCGCTGCGGGGTCGCCATCGACACCCTGAAGGACATGGAAGACCTCTTCGACGGTCTGCCGATCGATCAGATCACCACCTCCATGACCATCAACCCCCCAGCCTCCGTCGTCTGGGCCATGTACATCGCGATGGCGGAAAACCGCGGGATCCCGCGCAATGTGATTGGGGGCACCATCCAGAACGACATGCTGAAGGAATTCATCGCCCAGAAGACCTTCATGTGCCCGCCGCGGCCCTCCGTGCGGCTTGTGACCGACACCGTCGAGTTCGGCACCCGCGAGGTCCCGCGCTGGAACACGATCAGCATCAGCGGGTATCACATCCGGGAGGCGGGCTCGACGGCGGTGCAGGAGCTGGCTTTCACGCTCGCCGACGGCATCGCTTACACCGAAGAGGCCTTGAAGCGCGGCCTGCCGATCGACTCGTTCGCGCCGCGCTTCTCCTTTTTCTTCAACTCCCACCTGGATTTCTTCGAGGAGATCGCCAAGTTCCGGGCTGCCCGGCGGATGTGGGGCAAGATCATGCGCGAGCGCTTCAAGGCGCAGAACCCGCGCTCCTGGTGGCTCCGGTTCCACACCCAGACGGCCGGCTGCTCCTTGACGGCCCAGCAGCCTTACAACAACGTTGTGCGGACGGCGCTGGAGGCCCTTGCGGCGGTCCTGGGAGGAACGCAATCTCTGCACACCAATTCGCTCGACGAGGTCCTTGCCATTCCCACCGAAGAGGCCGCCACGATCGCACTCCGGACTCAGCAGATCATCGCGGAGGAGTCCGGCGTGGCCAATACCATCGATCCGCTCGGCGGTTCCTACTTTGTGGAGGCGCTCACGGACAAGATGGAGCGGGACGCCTTCGAGATCATCCAAAAGATCGACGACATGGGCGGCATGCTGGCGGCGATCGAGCGCAATTATCCGCAGCAGGAGATCGCCGACGCGGCTTATCATTACCAGCGGCAGATCGACGCAAGGGAAAAGACCGTCGTGGGGGTCAACAAATACGTCACCGAGGAGGACGTCCCGGTCGAGATCCTGGAGATCGACGAGGAGCTCGAGCGGCTCCAGATCGAAAAGCTCAACCGCGTGAAATCGCTGCGCGACCAGGCCAGGGTGGCGGAGTGCCTCGAGCGGGTGGGCGAGGCGTGTGCGGCCGGCACCAACGTCATGGAATCGGTGATCGCGGCTGTCAAGGCCCAAGCCACCCTACAGGAGGTTTGCGACGTCTACCGATCCGTGTTTGGCATTTATCGGGACCCGGGCATATATTGAGGTCGAAGGCGGCGAAGCACCCGGCCCCGACGCTGCAAAGAGGGGTGCGCTCGAAGGCGGAGCGGGGTTGGATCGGGGGCCGCCCTGGTTTGGCGAACAGGACGGAGCGAGTGTCCCGGCCGCGGCCGGGGGTTTGGGGAAATTCACCCGGATTGGATGCGGGGCTCGGCGTGACGGGCTGCCGGCGCCTTGAAGAGATGCTGCAGGTGCGCAGCGGTTTGTCTCCAAGGTCAGCGTGAGGAGGACAAGATGACAGGCGGTAGAAGGGTTCGGGTCATGGTGGCGAAGCCGGGGCTTGACGGTCACGACCGGGGGGCGCGGATCATTGCGAGGGCCTATCGCGACGCCGGTTTCGAGGTGGTCTACAGCGGCCTTCATCAGAGCCCCGAAGAGATCGTTGAGGCCGCTATCCAGGAGGATGTGGACATGATCGGGCTTTCGAGCCTCGCAGGGGCCCACCGCTATCTTTTCCCGCGTGTTGTTGAACTGCTGAAGGATAACGGAATCGACGACATCATCGTCGTAGGGGGCGGGATCATCCCCGAGGACGACATCCCGAAGATGAAGGCCGCCGGCATCAAGGAGATCTTCACACCCGGCACGCCGCTCGAGCAGATTGTTCAGTGGGTGAAGGACCACGTCACCCCGAGGGAGGTTTGAGGCCTGATGAAGGAAATCGTCGAGAAGGTGATCGCCGGGGATGTACGCACCGTAGCGCGGCTCATTCGGGATATCGATGACCGGATGCCGCACGTGAGGGACATCCTCAAGGCGCTTTACCCCTACACCGGCCGGGCCTACGTGATCGGCATCACCGGCGCGCCGGGCGTGGGGAAGAGCACCCTCGTCGACCGGATGGTGAGCCACCTGCGCCAGCGGGAAAAGACGGTCGGTGTTCTGGCCGTCGATCCCACCAGCCCCTTCAGCGGCGGGGCGATCCTCGGGGACCGTGTACGGATGCAGCGCCACAGCATGGACAAGGGTGTTTTCATCCGGTCGCTCGCCACGCGGGGGCACTTCGGCGGCGTGACCCAATCGACCCGCAGCGCCATCGACGTCCTGGATGCCATGGGGAAGGACTACATCATCGTCGAGACCGTGGGTGTGGGGCAGGACGAGGTGGATGTGGTCAAAAGCGCCCACACGACGGTGATCGTCGTGATTCCGGGGATGGGGGACGACATCCAGGCCATCAAGGCGGGGATCCTCGAGGTGGGCGACATCTTTCTGATCAACAAGGCCGATCGGGACGGGGCCGACAAGACCATGACGGACCTTCGGCTGATGATCGACATGGACCAGAAGAAGTACGCCGAGGGCCGCTGGAAACCCCCCATCCTCAAGGCCCAGGCGGTCTTCGACGAAGGGGTGGTAGAGCTGATCGAGGCGATCGACCGGCACCGGGCTTACATCGAAGAGACGTGCGGGACCCTGCGGTTCCGGCAGCAACGAAGGTATGTGCGCGAGGAACTGGCTCAGCTGATCAAGGATCGGCTGGTCGAGGAGATGATCGGGCGCCTGATCGCCTCGGGTGAATTCGATCAGGCGGTGGATCGAATCGCCGACGGGTCGCTCGATCCCTATTCCGCCTGTGACGACCTTGTCCTGCCGCACCTTCAGATCTAGCGGAGGCCCTCGATCGGGTGAAGTCCCGTTCATCGCTGGTTTGCATCCGGCGATGGTCTTTTGGCCCAATCCCTGCGTCGATCTGCACGTTCGCTTGCGCGGCGACCGACGGGCCGCCTCCGCGCAGAGGCCTGATCGCCCTGATATTGCCCCAAAATCCTCATTTCCGGGTTGGAAGCGAATGGGCATGCGCAGGGCGGCCGGGGAGGGCTTCCATGCATAAAGGTCTCTGGTGGCTGCGTCAGGGCGTGATGGCATTGGCGGCGCTGTTTTTCCTCCTCTTCGGCGTCTATGTTCTCATCGCTGCCTACCATTTGAACGACCCCTTTTCCTTTGTCATGACCTTTTTCGCGTCCAACCTGATGATCCTGATCAGTCTTGCCCTTCTGGCAGGCTTTGTCTTTCAGATGTTCAAGGTTTTCAAGAAATCCGAAAATGGAGATCGGCCGGACGGACCGGTGGTTTGAGGCCCTGATGCGGATGTGGCGGGGCCTTCGGCTCAATACCCGTAAACGGATTCAAGGGAGGGAAACCCCATGCCGCAAGAACAGTCGAGCAAGCCTTTCGGCAAGCGCCTCGCGGCGCTGCGGAAGAAAAAAGGCCTGACCCTCAAACATCTCGGCAACGAGACGGGGCTGGCGCCCAAATACATCTCCCAGGTCGAGAAGGGGGAGGTCATCCCCCCGGTCGCGGTGATTCTCCAGCTTTCGAAGGCCCTCGAGGTCGATTCCAGCATCCTCCTGAAGGAGGAGAAGAAGCGGGCGGACGAACAGTCCGCGGAAGACTACCGCAAACGCACGGAGGACTACACCTACGAAAACCTGACCCCCGAGGCTCGGCACAAGCACCTGAAGGCCTTCCGGATCTTCATCGATCCGCGATCGGAGCACAAGGGCGTCAGCTACCAGCACCCCGGTGAAGAGTTCGTCTACGTGCTTCAGGGAGAGGTGGAGGTCATGGTGGGCGAGAACCGGAATGTCCTCGCCCCGGGGCAAAACGTCCACTTCGATTCGTCCATCGTGCACAAGCTCAGGAATCTGAGCGAAGTGCGGGCCGAACTCCTGGTGGTGCTCTATACCCCCTAGGGCGAGTCCGCCCGCTGGCATGGATGGTTCTCTGATTCCAACCGTTTGAGCGAGGATGAAGCATGGGCTACCAGTTGACGGAAGAACAGCGGATGATCCAGGCGATGGTCAGGGATTTCGCCCGGGAGGAATTGCTGCCGACGGCGGCCGAGCGGGACCGCACCTGCGAGTTTCCGCGGGAGAATCTGCGCAAGATGGGGGAACTCGGGTTGATGGGGATGAACGTCCCGGCGGAGTATGGGGGCGCGGGGGCCGACACCGTCAGCTACTCGGCGGCGATGCAGGAGGTCGCCTATGCCTGTGCTGCGACGGCGGTCATCATGTCCGTCCACAACTCGGTCGCCTGCGGGCCGATCTACCTCTTCGGGTCGGATTCCCTCAAGGAGACCTACCTCAAACCGCTGGCCGCCGGCAGGAAGATCGGCTCGTTCGCCCTGACGGAGCCTTCGGCGGGATCCGACCCGGCGAATCAGCACACGAAGGCCGTACGGGACGGGGACAGCTATGTTATCACCGGGAACAAGATCTTCATCAGCACGGGCAAGAACTCGGATGTCACGGTGGTGACCGCTTACACCGACAAGAGCAAGCGCCACCGCGGGATCAGCGCCTTCGTGGTCGAAAAGGGGACCCCGGGCTTTTCGGTCGGGAAGGAAGAGGAGAAGATGGGCCTCAGGGCCTCGGACACCGTGGAGCTGATCTTCGATGAGTGCCGCGTGCCGGCCGGGAACCTCCTCGGCCAGGAAGGGGACGGGTTCCTGATCGCCATGGCGTCTCTCGACGGCGGCCGGATCGGGATCGCCTCACAGTCGGTCGGGGTCGCTCAGGCCTGCCTCGAGGCCAGCGTGAGCTATGCCCGGGAGCGGGTCCAGTTCAACAAGAGCATCTCGCAGTTCCAGGGGATCCGCTGGATGATCGCCGATATGGCGCTCGAGATCGAGGCTGCGCGGCTGCTCACCTTCAACGCCGCCGCCATGCGGGACCGGGGTGAGAACTTCGGTGCGGCGGCCTCCATGGCCAAGCTCTACGCCTCGGAAATGGCCAACCGTGCCGCCTACAAGGCCATCCAGGTCCACGGCGGGTACGGGTACATGAAAGACTTCCCGGTGGAGCGCTACTACCGCGACGCGCGGGTCCTGACGATCTACGAGGGGACCTCCGAGATCCAGCGCCGCGTCATCGCCAAGTACATCTTCGGACGCTGAAGCCGCCCTACCGCTTGGCCTCGATATGCCGCAGGACGCGGTCGATCCGCCGCAGCACCTCGTCCCGGCCGAGGACCGCCATCACTTCGAACAGGCCCGGGCTGGCCGTTCGGCCGGTCAGGGCCAGCCGGAGCGGCTGGGCGACTTCCTTCAGCTTGATGCCGCGCTCCTCGAGGTAGGCCCTGAACACGTCCTCCAAGGCGGCCTCCGTGAAGGTCTCCATGACTTTCAGCCTCCGCGCGAGGTCCTCGAGATGGGGCAGGACCTCGGGGACCAGGAATTTCTTGTCCCCCTTCTCTTCATAGGCCAGCGCTTCATCGAAATACATCCGGGCGGCCTCAGCCATCTCGACCAGGGTTCTGCAGCGTGGTTTGAGGGTGGCGACCGCCGCCTCGAGCTGTCGGGCCGGTACATCCCGGATGCCGATGGCGTCCAGAAAGGGGGCGAGCAGTCCGGACAGGTCCTGGTCGGACGTTTCGCGGATGTACTGTGCATTCAGGTCGATGAGTTTTTCGAGATTGAAGACGCCGGCGGACTTGCCGACGTTTTCGAGCGAGAATGTTTCGATGAGTTCTTCCCGCGTGAATTTCTCCTGGTCGCCGTGGGACCAGCCCAGGCGGACGAGGGCGTTCAGAAGTGCATGCGGCAGATAGCCCATGTCGCGGTAGGCGAGGACCGACATGGCGCCGTGGCGTTTGCTGAGGCGGGTCTTGTCGGGGCCGAGGATCATGGGGACGTGGGCGTAGTAGGGCGTGGGTACCCCGAGGGCGTTGTAGATCTGGATCTGACGGGGGGTGTTGTTCACGTGGTCGTCGCCGCGGATCACATGGGTGATTCCGAGGTCGATGTCGTCGGCCACCACCGCCATGTGATAGGTCGGGCTGCCGTCGGAGCGGCGCAGGATGAGGTCGTCCAGTTCCTCGTTCGAGATGCGGATCGGCCCCTTGATGAGATCGTCGAAATGCGTAGTCCCTGTGGTGGGGCACTTGAGCCTGACGACGGAGCCCGGGGCCGGTCCGAGCCCGAGATCGCGGCAGGTGCCGTCATATTTGGGTTTGAGGCCCTTGGCCTTGGCGGCGCTGCGCTTTTCTTCCAGGAGCTCGGGGGAGCAGTGGCAGTGGTAGGCCTTGCCCTCGGCGAGCAGTTGATCGATGGCGCGGTTGTACAGGTCATAGCGCCGGGACTGGAAATAGGGGCCGGCATCCCAGTCGAGCCCCAGCCACTCCATGGATTCGATGATCGCCTGTGCGGCCTCGTCCGTGGATCGCGCCTGGTCGGTGTCTTCGATCCGCAGGATGAACGTCCCGCCGTGCCGGCGGGCGAAGAGCCAGTTGAAGAGGGCTGTCCGGGCGCCGCCGATGTGCAGATAACCGGTGGGGCTCGGGGGGAAACGGGTGACGATCTTCTGTTCGGTCATGAGATAGGAAAGCCTCCAGGGAATATTCAGATGGTGTCCATCCGGAAACGATGTCCCGGTACCAGCCGGTTTCCAATCCGAAAATGAGGATTTTTCTTTACACGCTGCGTGTGCTCAGTCCCACCCCTGCGGGGCGGGTCCCGGTTTGGCCAATATCAAGGAAATCAAGCCTTTGCGCGGAGGCGGCCTGGAGGCCGCCGCACAAGCAAACGTGCAGATTGACGCCGAGATTGGCCAAAAAGACCATTTCCGATAAAACCTGGTTTCCAATCCGGAAATGAGGATTTTTCTTTACACGCTGCGCGTGCTCAGTCCCACCCCTGCGGGGCGGGTCCCGGTTTGGCCAATATCAAGGA